>SXOD01000083.1 GCA_005776885.1 Planctomycetia bacterium | reverse complement strand
GGGACTGGGTGGGCGGCCGCTACAGCATGGACAGCGCCATCGGCCTCTCCACGATGATCGCCTGCGGGCCATCCCACTTCCGCGAGATGCTTGCCGGATTCCGCGAGATGGACGAGCACTTTCGCGACACCCCGCTGGAGCGAAACCTTCCCGTGCTGCAAGGTCTCCTCGGCGTGTGGAACCGCAACTACCTCGGGTTCTCCACCGTGGGCGTGATCCCTTACTCGCACTTGCTGGCCCGCTTCCCCGCCTACCTGCAGCAGCTCACGATGGAGTCCAACGGCAAGTACGTCTGCCTGGACGGGCAGCGCGTTCGGTGGGAGACCTGCCCCGTGGTGTGGGGCGAACCCGGGACCAACGCGCAGCACTCGTACTTCCAGATGCTGCACCAGGGCTCAAGCATCGTGCCGATGGACCTGCTTGGTTTCCGCCACAGCGCGCACGATGTCAAGGGACACCAGCACCTCCTCCTGGCCAACATCTTGGCCCAGGCGCAGGCACTTTCCTTTGGTAAGACCGCCGAAGAGGTTCGCAAGGACGGGTGCGAGGAACGACTCGTCGCCGCGCGGACGTTTGAGGGCAATCGACCCATCAGCGTCTACATGCAGGATGCGCCCGGACCACGCGCGTTGGGCCGGTTCGTGGCGATGTACGAGCACGCCGTGTTCACGCAGGGCGTGATCTGGGGAATCAACAGCTTCGACCAGTGGGGCGTGGAGCTGGGGAAGAAGTTGGCCGTTGCGATCGCGCCTGACCTGACCCCAGGCGCCAGCGCAGCACCCAAGCATGACCCCGCCACGAACGCCTGGATCGAGTGGCTTCGCCGGTAACCCGCCGCCACCGACTGCGCTCGCGCGGCGTCAGCGCCTTCCTGCAGCACCCGCACCGCCCGGACCGAAGCTGGCGTTCAGCCCCGTCGGGGGCGTGGCGTTCCACTGCATGAGGCCGAAGGGGCTATTCCCGTCGTAACGGCCGTCCACCACGCCGCGCTGCCGAGCGACCTGGCGCATGTACTCCGAGCGCTCGTTGCTCTGCCACTGCTGGGTCTCTTGCTCGGTCATCGAGCCAAACGGCTGGTTCTGGCCTTGGTAGTCCTGCCACAACTGGAGACGCTGCATCTGGCCGTGGTGGAACTGCTCCATCTGCTGTCGCTCCTGGAGGTAGTTCTCCATGACCGTGTGCGGCACCGCAGGCTGGACGTAGGGCTGGACCGGCTGGTGCGGCTGCACGGGCGCGTGCGGCTGCACCGGCTGAGCGGGCTGTGCCGGCTGCGCGGTCATGGCCACCGGTGCGTATGGTTCCCACGGCGTCTGCGGCGTGGCGGGTGCGGTGGCATTCCACTGCTCCAACGGCGCTGGGACGTAGGGATTGTTCACGCCGTCGTTGGGCAAGCCGCTGGGGTGATGCGGCAGGTGTCGATCGAAGTGCTGCTGCATCGGCATCGTCGACCCGGTGAACGTCGGCATGAAGAGAGGCACCATGCGCCCCACGTTCCCCCGCTGCGCCTCCATCGGGTTGTCAACCAAGGTTGAGGGTGGAGCGGGGATCGTCCATCCCGGAATCTGCTTGACCATCTCCAGCGAGAATGGCTGGCAGCCGATGATCCCCTGCTCGTGCGTGTAGTTGGTCAATGGCACGCTGCGAGCCAGCATGTTGGCGTTGCTGGCCCGAGGGACGATGATCTGCGCCATCTCGCCGCTGGAGAGCCGCTGCCCCTGGACGAAGTTCCACTGCCACGCCGGGATGTTGCACAACCCGGTGGCGTTGTCCGGCAGGCTGCCTTCGGTCGGTGCCGCCGCGTTGGACGGCGGGGCGGCGTCTGACGGTGGACCGGGGTTGCTTGGAGCGCCGGCCTCAGGCGGCGTGGCCGGCACTTCGAGTTCCGGCGGCAACGGCGCCCACCCCACGTACTCGCCGCACCCGGCCCAGCACACCCAGGCCGGTGCCCAGACGGTGTCTGGGATCCAGTACCAACCGTCCTGCTGGTCGAAGTTCCATCGGCCGTAGTGATCGGTGAGCCAGCTCCAGGACTCGTCCCCCTGCCAGACCACTCCGCCGGGATAGCACCACGCCCAGTGGCCACGCGTGTAAGGCTGCCACCACGACGGCGTGTTGCGAGGCCGCCAGACGGGTCCCCAGGGTTCCACACGACCCCACTCGCCCCAGTTCGTCATCTCATTTTGCAGCCAGTTGAGGTCCATCGTCCCATTGGCGCCGGAGATGGGGCCCTGCCCCTGCGGCGTGGACTGCCCCAAGGCGATTCCGTCGAGCCCCGTCACGCCGACGAGCAGCGTCGCGCCGATGAGCGAAGAGGCGAGGCAACTGGAAGCGGCACGTAGGGAAGTCAGCAGCATGGTGCGATCGTACGCCTGCACGCCACGGGCCAGTTCATCGCAACGAGCGGGAGTGGACGGAGAGGTCAACCACGACCTCCGCAAGTGCCGCCGCCGCGCCGTCCACCTCGTCCGCCGTCGTCAGCCTTGAGAGGCTCACCCGGACGGTGCCGTGGGCCAGAGGCTCCGGCATCCCCATCGCCAGGAGGGCCGGCGATGGCTCCAGCGACCCGCTCGCGCAGGCGGCGCCAGCCCCGATGGCCACCTGACGTTCTGAAAGTGCGATGACGATCGACTCCGCCTGCAGTCCTGCAAGGCCCACGCTGGACGTGTTCCACAGTCGCGCCGCCCCTGCGCCATGGAACGTGGGGTGAACGCCCGGATGCGCCTCGAGCAACTGCGAGAGGCGCAACTCGAAGCGATCGCGAAGCACTGGTGACGCGCCATGGAGCCAACTCGCCGCCGCAGCAGCGGCCACCCCCATCCCCACGATGTCGGCCACCGCCTCGGTCCCCGCACGACGTCCGCGCTCTTGCGAGCCCACGACCAGTGGCTCGATCGCGACGCCTGCCCGGATGGCCAGTGCCCCGACTCCCTTGGGACCATGAAACTTGTGCGCGCTGCACGAGAGGAGGTCCACGCCCAGCGCCTCCATCGACACCGGCACCTTCCCGACGGCCTGCGTGGCGTCGGTGTGGATGAGCGCGGACGGAGCGACTCGCCGGACAAGTGCCGAGATGGCAGCCACGTCCTGGATCACCCCCGTCTCATTGTTCGCAGCGCCGACCGACACGCACGACACTCGCTCCGCCGCGAGAATCCTCTCAAGCACGCCAAGTTCCACGATGCCCGAAGGAGCCACGGGACATCGAGCCGCCCGGCCCCCGAGCGCCTCGACGGCGGCGAGCGAGCCAAGCACCGCGCTGTGCTCCGTGGCAGGGCACACGACCATGCCACGCCGTGGATCGGCGCGCCACGCGCCGAAGATCGCCATCGCGATGCTCTCGGTCGCCCCGGAGGCAAAGACGACGGATTTCTCGGGAGTCCCAAGCAGCGCCGCGACCTCCGCACGCGCGCGCTCCACGGCATTGCGCGCCGCCAGTCCAGGCCGATGGGTGCTCGACGGGTTGGCCCAATGGGAAGCGAGGCACGTGGAGATCGCCTCGACCACTTCAGGCAGTGGCTGGGTCGTGGCATTGTTGTCCAGATAGATGGTCACGATGCGTTGGAGGTCGACGCCAGGGTCACTCGAAGCCGCCGCGAGAGCGCACCAGCGGCGAACAGGCCGGGGATCGCCAGCAGCGCGCAGGCCACGAACGTCTGCTGCGCCGACATGGCTCCCAGCTCCGGCTGGCGAAGGACGGTGTAGAGCACGCTGGCTCCGGCCATGAAGAGAAAGCTGAGGGTGTTCACCGCACCAAGCACGCGACCGCGTTCGTGCTCGGCGATCATGTGCAGCAACATCGTCTGCACCACCACGATCACGACACCTGCGCCGAGCCCCCCCACGAACAGCCACGCCACCAGTCGCCACGGCTCGACTGGCAGGAGCCCGACCGCGCCGAATCCGGCGGCCATGGCGGCGCACCCCAGCGGAACGAGCCGTGGCCGAATCGTCCGTCGGCACGCCGCTCCAGCGGCAAGCCCGCCGATCCCGACCGCCACGGACATCGCGACAAGTGCGATCGTGATCTGCTCGATGGACAGCCCGCCGGACACGGGAGACTGAAAGTCAGGCAGGCCCAGGATGCCAAGCATCCCGATGAAATAGAAACCGCCGTCGAGGAGCGCGACGAGGAAGACCGGCGTTTGACGAAGTTCCCACTGGCTTCGAAGGAGACACCGCACGACATCCGGACGGATCCGGAGGTGCGCGGCGTGTGCGCGCAAGGTCGGAAGCGCCAGGCACGCGGCAAGCCCGGCCAGCGCCACGACGCAGAGCGCCAGTCCCGGTGCCCACGTCGCGCCATCCCTGTAGGCAATCGCCACGGGGCCCGCCAAGGCCGTCCCCCCGATGATCGCCACGTTGGTCAACATGTTCACCAGCCCGCTGGCGGGGCCGATCTGGTCCCGACGCACCAGCTCGGGGATGATTCCGTACTTGGCGGGTCCGTAGAGAGCGCTCTGCGTGGCCAGCATCACCATGCACACGAGCGCGAAGCCCGGCGACCCCAGAAAGAAAGCCAGCCACGCGGCGAGGGCAATCATGACCTCCCACACCTTCACCGCCCATGTCACCCGGGCCTTGGACCACTTGTCCGAGAACTGCCCAAACCAGGGCGAGAGGAGCACGAAGGGAAGTGTCAGGGCCAGCCCGACATATCCCTGGCTCCCCGGGCCGAGCGCATCTTGCCACATGCCGCCCGTCGCGAGCGAAAAGAGCAACACTTGCTTGAGGATGTTGTCGTTGGCAGCCCCGAAGAACTGCACGGCGCAGAATCCCACGAATCCCTTCGAGGCCAGCGCAGGCGAATGCACGCGCACAGGCTAGTCGCGCCTGTCAACAAAAGACCCCGGCGCGAGCCGGGGTCTTGCCACTCCCCGGCGGGGCCGGGGTCTTGTCACTCCCCGGCGGGGCCGGGGACACATCAGGTGCGGATAAGAGGGATCGAACCTCCACGGGATTTTACTCCCACAAGAACCTGAATCTTGCGCGTCTGCCAATTCCGCCACATCCGCGGGCGAGTCGTGAATGATATCACGGCCACGTTCGCGGCGGCAATGACTTCACTCCGACTCAGGCGCGCTTGGTGCCGCAGGCGTGCGCGCTGGGGTCGTGGCCGCCGTGCGCTTGGCCAGGATCTTCCGGCGAACGTCGGCAGCGAACTCAGGATTGTTCCGGACAAACTCCTTGGCCGCTTCCCGACCCTGCCCGATCTTGATCTCACCCGAGGAGAACCAGGCGCCAGCCTTCTGGATCACGCCTTCGGTCACGCCCAGGTCGACCAGGTCGCCGGAGACGCTGATGCCCTCGTTGAACATGATGTCGAACTCCGCCTCGCGGAAGGGTGGGGCGACCTTGTTCTTGACG
>SXOD01000082.1 GCA_005776885.1 Planctomycetia bacterium | reverse complement strand
GGGCATGGGCTGATGCAGGCGATCGCGCGCGTCAACCGGGTGTTCAAGGACAAGCCGGGCGGACTCGTCGTGGACTACCTGGGGCTGGCCCACGAACTGAAGCAGGCGCTCGCGACCTACACGGAGAGCGGGGGAACAGGGCGCACGGCACTGGACCAGGACGAAGCGGTGGATGTGATGTCGGAGAAGTACGAGGTCTGCTGCGGCCTCTTCCACGGCTTCGAGTGGTCCAAGTGGACGACCGGGACGCCCCCGGAGCGGGTCGGCCTGCTCCCTCGTGCGCAGGAGCACATCCTCGCCCAGGAGCACGGCAAGGAACGCTGCCTGCGCGCCGTGCGCGAGTTGTCGCAGGCGTTCGCGCTGGCGGTGCCGCACAAGGAGGCGCTGTGCGTTCGGGACGACGTGTCGTTCTTCCAGGCCGTGCAAGCCGTGCTCGCCAAGCGTGCGCCCGGCGAGGCCCGGCCGGAGGAGGAACTCGATCACGCCGTGCGCCGAATCATCTCCCGTGCCGTGGCCCCCGAAGGCGTCGTGGACATCTTCGCCGCGGCCGGGCTCGAGAAGCCCGACCTCTCGATTCTCTCGGACGAGTTCCTGGCAGAGGTACGTGGCATGCCACACCGCAACCTGGCGGTCGAGTTGCTCCAGAAGTTGCTCAAGGGAGAGCTGGCCACCCGGCGCCGAAAGAACGTCGTGCAGGCCCGTTCCTTCGCCGAGATGCTGGAGCAGTCCATCCGGCGCTACCAGAACCGCGCCATCGAAGCGGTACAGGTGATCGAGGAGTTGATCCAGCTCGCGCGAGATATGCGTGAAGCCAACGTTCGCGGCGAGACTCTCGGCCTCTCGGAGGACGAGCTTGCCTTCTATGATGCCCTCGAGACCAACGACAGCGCGGTCAAGGTGCTCGGCGATGAGACGCTGCGCGGCATCGCGCGGGAGTTGGTCCACACCGTGCGCAACAATGTCACGATCGACTGGACGCTGCGCGAAAATGTTCGTGCACAACTTCGCGTCCTGGTCAAGCGCATCCTGCGCATGCACGGCTATCCGCCCGACAAGCAAGAGAAGGCGACGCAAACAGTGCTGGAGCAGGCGGCACTGCTCTCCACCGAGTGGGCGACCGTGTGAGGCCGAGACTCGGTGTAAACGCTGTAAGCACGAGTGTGAGTCCGTCCACTACTGCTCTTCCCGGATTGAATTCCTCGCGAATCGGAAGTTAGTGAGGAGAGGCAAGAAAACTCGAACTGGATGCCGACGGAAGGGGGTGGCCCACCACCCCCACCTTCTCCCAGCTCTCGCGCACCTCTCGCGCCGGCTCACTCTCCGCCACCACCCCGCACCCCGCCCAGTAGGTGAGGTGCGCGGCAGGCGCGTGTACGGCGCCAGCGCTTCCACTGCCGCGAGGGCCTCGAGTTGGCGGTTCATTCAAGAAAAACTCGAATGGACCGCCAGCTCGGGTGGTAACCGGTCGCTTGGGCGGAGGCGTTTCAGTCTGTGTGGCGCTATCCGCCCCCTCCGCCCCCACCTCACCCGCCGCACCCTCCGCGCACATCGCCCTCGCCACCACCCCCGTCCTGATCGCCACGCTCCAGGTCATTGAGCCGCAGTCGCTGAGGCAGCCGATCGCGCCGCAGTAGGGGCCGCGGGGCGCGCGCTCGAGCTCGCGGATGATTTGCACCGCCCGGATCTTGGGTGCACCGGTGACGCTGCCGGGCGGGAAGGTGGCGCGGAGGATGTCCAGGAGCGAGGCGTCGTGTCTGAGCGTGCCCTCCACTTCGCCCACGCCGTGGAGCACGGTGGGATGGTCTTCAAGCACTCGCGCGCTCGCGACGCGCACGGTGCGCGGCTGGCACACACGCGAGAGGTCGTTGCGCATGAGGTCGACGATCATGTGGAGCTCCGCACGCTCCTTGGCATTGGACTCGAAGGCGGCGCGGGAGTTGGATGTTTCAGATGGCGTCCTCGCCGTGCCCGCCTCGACGGCGACCGCTCCCATGGTCCCCTTGATCGGCCGCGTGACGATCCGCCCTGTCGCACCGTCCACAGTCAAGAACAGCTCCGGCGAATAGCTGGCGATGGCGCACCCCGCGGCCGCGTGTGGATCGGTGGCATGGGCTCCGCCCACCTCCAAGTACGCCCCATACCGCGCCAGCCCCAGCGCCCGCGCGCCGATGGCTCGCCAGCTGGCGAGGTCCGCGGGCACTTCCGCGATGAACCGCCGCGCGACATTCACCTGGAAGACATCGCCGGCGTGGACATACTCGATGGCGCGCCGGACATCGGCTTCGTACTCCGCATCGGACTCGACGGGCACGAGCGAAAGCGGGGGGTGCGCCGTCGGCTCGGGCCACGCGTCGACTCCAGCGCACGCCGTGATCGCGTCCTGCACCGCCAGCGCTCGCGCGTGCAACGCGTTCGCTTGCGTTGGCTCTCCCACCGCGTGCCACTCGCCGGTGAGTGCATCATGCACAAGCGCCGCATCGCACCGTGCCAGCCAGAGGTCGGGGGGGGAGGTTGCGGTGTCGCGCGCGTCCGATGGCATTCGCTGCGCGTTCGATGGCCCTCGCGTCACCGCTGGTTCGATCCACTCGCCGCACTCAAAGCCGATGAAGCCGATCCATCCGCCATAAAAGGGCAGGGCGGGCGTGTTGGTTGAGCTGTTCTGCTCCCATGCGTCTCGACGCTCCCGCCACACTCGGTCAACGCGCTCCAGCGCGGGCAGGATGCCAGCTCCGCGCGCATGGATGATCGTGTCATCGCCGCCGACCACCTCTGCCAACACCGACCATCTCCCGAAGGCGCCTCCGCCTGAGCCGCTCCCAAGCACGACAAGGGGTCGACTCTGCGTCCAGGCCTGCACCAGTTGCGTGGGGCTGGCCCGAAGGGTCGCGTGCGTGATTGTTGGCCGCGAGGTGGCCGGTTCGGGCTTGGGCAGCAACTGGGCAGGGGCACTCACAGGGCGCGATCGTAGTGATTCAGGGCGTATGAACGGAATCAAGTGGCGACCCGTCGAAGGTTGATGTCAACGCGGACAAAGCCCCAAGGAAAAAATGAATTGGTTCGTTTTCTTTGGCACCAACTGCGGCTACGGTCACTCCAACCCACCATGCGCCACACCCCCCAAAATCGGACCCTCACTGTTGTCACCACGGCAGCGCTTTCGGCGTTGCTCCTCACGCCACTCGCCGCCGCGGAGACTGTGGAGATTTCGCTCCGCGCGCATCCTGACTCTGTTCAGCTGCGCCCCGGCGCGGCGACCTCTGTCTGGCGCTACTCCGCATCGGTGATCTCCGGCCCGGCCACCGCCGTCGAGTCGATCCCCGGCTCCTACCTTGGGCCGATCCTCCACCTGCGCACCGGCGATACCCTCATCGTCCACTTCAAGAACGACCTCCCCGAGGCCACCAATGTCCACTGGCACGGACTTGATGTGCCGGCCGACATGGATGGGTACGCGACCGATGTGGTTGCCCCCGGTGGCGAGAAGCTCATTACCTTCCCGATCCTCAACCGCGCCAGCACCTACTGGTTCCACCCGCACCCAGACATGATGACCGCTCCCCAGGTGATGGCCGGCATGGCCGGAGTGATCGAAGTGACCGACAGCGAGTCCGAGGCGCTGGATCTCCCGTCGGGCGAGTTTGACATCCCGTTCATCATTCAGGATCGGACCTTCACGGCGACCAACCAGTTTGACTATGCGCCGGACATGATGGAAGCCATGGCAGCGTGGACCGGCGAATCCATGGTGATCAACGGCATCGTCGACACGACCTTTGACATGAAGCGCCACGCCTATCGGATGCGGCTTCTCAATGGTTCCAACGCGCACACCTATCGGCTGGCCTGGAGCGACGGCACGCCCCTGACGGTGATCGGCAGCGACGGTGGGCTCTTCGATGTGCCCGTGGCAAAGACCTCGCTGATCCTCGGGCCGGCTGAGCGCGCGGAACTGTGGGTGGACTTCTCGACCATGGCCGCCGGTGCCACGCGCACGCTCAAGTCACTGGCCTTCAACCCAGGCTTCACCAACGCCGGCGGCAACGGCACCGCGCGGGACATCGCCACCTTCACAGCCGTCGGCGAAGTTCAGTCTGGGCCGGCGCTGCCGACCACGCTGGTCAACATGGAGCGCTACAACCTGGCTGACGCTTCCAACCCAACCTCGCCGCGCCAGTGGCCATTCGGTTTCAACGGCGAGTACACCCTCAACGGCGGACTCTTCCAGAATCACATCGTGGCGGCCGATGAAATCGTCCCCTGCGACACGCTGGAAGTCCTCCAGGTGTCCAACACGGTCCAGATGATGGCGATCCTGCATCCCTTCCACCTCCACGGGCCGTCCTTCCAGGTCTTGTCTCGCACCAACACCTCGGGCACGACCTACGGCTACTCCACCATCGCTTCGGGCTTCAATGACCACGGCTGGAAGGACACCTTCTCGATTTGGCCGGGCGAGACCGTCAAGGTGCTCATCAAGTGGTCGCGCTATGAAGGCGACTTCCACTACCACTGCCACCTGCTTGAGCACGAGGACATGGGCACCATGCGGACCTTCCGCGTGAACACCGATGGCTGCCAGCCCAGCGCCGACCTCAATGGCGATGGCGCCGTGAATGGCCTTGACATGGCGCTGCTGCTTGGCGCTTGGGGACTCCCAGGCGGAGACATCGACGGCAACCAGACCACCGATGCCGCCGACCTCGCGGCGCTGCTCGCTGGCTGGGCGCCGTAAGGTCTAGCCACACACTCAGTTGCGGTCAATCCTCGCCCGGCAGGCAACACCCTGCCGGGCGAGGTTCGATCCATGGGTGCAGTAGACTTGCCGATCCTTCACCGCCCGAATGGATTCGGGCGCGCCTGCCGCGAAGCTCCACCCACCGAACCACCATGCCAGCCGTGACCGCCCGTCGTTTGTCCAAGAAGCCCGCCTCCAAGAAACCTGCTGCGAAGGGGGCGTCCGCGAAGAAGGGGTCCGCCAAGAAGGCTCTCGCCAGGAAGCCCGCCAGCGCGAGACCCGCGAAGTCAGGCAAGCCCCAGAAGTTCACCTACTTCTTCGCCCCAGGTCAGACCGAGGGCAACGGCTCGATGAAGAACTTGCTCGGCGGCAAGGGTGCCAATCTTGCGGCGATGACATCGATCGGCCTTCCCGTGCCCCCGGGATTCACGATCACGACCGATGTGTGCAACGCGTACTACGCCGGGGGCGCTGTCACGCCTCGCATGCCGCGCGAGCTGGCGCCGCAGCTGGACGCCGCGGTCAAGCGCCTTGAGAAAATCACCGGCAAGAAGTTTGGCGATCGGAAGGCTCCGCTCCTCGTCTCCGTCCGTTCCGGTGCTCGCGATTCCATGCCGGGCATGATGGACACGATCCTCAACCTGGGCCTCAATGACGAAACGGTCGACGCGCTCGCGACCGCGACTGGCAACCCGCGATTTGCGTGGGACTGCTATCGTCGCTTTGTCCAGATGTACGGCGATGTCGTGATGGGCGTCCAGAAGCGCCACGACAATGAGCACGAGCCATTCGACACCGTCATGGATGCGCTCAAGCACGAGCGTGGTGTCCAGGAGGACACGCACCTGGATACCGGCGCGCTGCAGGAACTGGTGGGTCGATTCAAGGCGCTCATCAAGGAGCGCACCGGAAGCGCATTCCCGCAGGACCCGCGCAAGCAGCTGGAGGGCTCGATTGTCGCGGTGTTCCGCTCGTGGATGAATGATCGCGCCATCGTCTACCGCCAGAAGTACAAGATTCCCGCCGAGTGGGGGACCGCCGTCAATGTGCAGTCGATGGTCTTTGGCAACATGGGCGACGACTCCGGCACCGGCGTGGCC
>SXOD01000081.1 GCA_005776885.1 Planctomycetia bacterium | reverse complement strand
GACGGCGTGATGCCGCAGACTGTGGAATCGATCAACCATGCCAAGGCGGCCAAGGTTCCGATCGTCGTGGCGCTGAACAAGATCGACCGATCCGAGGCGACCGACCAGAACCTGCAACGCATCTACGGCCAGCTGGCCGAGCACGGCTTGAACACGGTGCCGTGGGGCGGTGACGTCGAGGTGGTGAAGACCAGCGCGACCAAGGACATCGGCATCAACACGCTCCTGGAGACGATCGACCTCGTGGCCGACATGGCCGGGCTGGAGGCCGATTTCGCCGGGCACGCCGAGGGGACGGTGCTCGAGGCACAGATGGAAGAGGGGCGCGGCGTTGTCGCACGGATCTTGGTCCAGGAGGGCATCCTGCGAAAGGGCGATTGCCTGGTGGTCGGCCGCGCGGCTGGCCGAGTCCGGGACATCGTCAATGACCGCGGCCAGCGCATCACGGAGGCCGGTCCGTCGACCCCGGTGGCGATCAGCGGACTGGACGTGCTTCCCGACGCGGGCGACAAGCTCTACGCGGTGAAGGACATGAAGGCGGCCGAGGCCGCGGCGGGCGAGCGCCGGATGACCGAGCGGCAGCGCGAGCTGGCCGCACCAAAGATCACGCTGGACAACATCCTCGACGTCCTTGCGCGGGACAAGAGCAAGGAACTCCCGCTGGTGGTCAAGGGCGATGTCCAGGGTTCGGTGGAAACGCTGCGCGTGCTCCTGGGCAAGCTCAAGGAAGAGGACATCTCCCTGTCGGTCAAGCACTGTGCCGTCGGCGGCATCAACGAGTCCGACATCCTCCTGGCGGAAACCACCGGCGCGATCGTGGTCGGCTTCAACGTCACCACCAACAGCAAGGCCCGGCAGCTGGCCGAGGCGAAGGGGGTGGACATCCGGCTCTACGAAGTCATCTACCACCTCACCGAGGACATGCAGAAGGCGATGCGCGGCAAGCTGGAGCCCGAGGTCAGGCTGCAGGTGCTGGGCCACGCCGACGTCCGCCAGGTCTTCAAGATCTCGCGAGTGGGAGCGATCGCCGGCTGCTACGTCACGGACGGCGTGGTGGAGCGCAACGCACAGATCCGCGTGACTCGGGATGGCATCGTCATCGAGAAGGATCGACGCCTGGAGCAGCTCAAGCGATTCAAGGACGACGCGAAGGAAGTCCGCACCGGCAACGAGTGCGGCATGAAGATCGATGGATACGACGACATCCGCGTCGGCGACGTGCTGGAGTGCTACAAGTCGATCACGGTCGAGCGGGGGGCCAATGGCTGACCGCGGCTCGATCCGGCATGCACAGGTGGCATCCCGCATGGTTCGGCTCCTCCAGGAGCGGCTGGCCCGCGGGCTGGGCGATCCCCGGTACCAAGGCATGGTCAGCGTGCTCGGGATCGACGTCGATGAGCGGCAGGGCGAGGCGCGCGTCCGCGTCAGCGTCTTCCCGGCTGAACGCGAGCGGCTGACCATCGATGCCCTGACCAGTGCCGCGCCGCGGCTCCGAGCCGACCTGCTCGGCCCCATGCGCTTGCGCCGCATGCCACAGCTGACCTTCCAGGCCGACGACAGTTTGCGCCGCATGGCCGACATCGGGCAGGCGGCGGCCACGGATCCCACCCCATCCCCCGAGGACACGGACGAATGACGACGAAGACCAAGCACAAGTTCGACGAGCGCCGGATCGGCGCGCTGGTGAAGCGGCAGGACACCATCGAGGAGCCGCTCTCGGCGGACCCCGTGGCGCTGCTGGTGCACTCGGCACTCTGCGAAAACTCGTCCCGGCACGCGGCCGACCAGGCGCTCCAGCGCATCCGCGACCGGACCGTCGACCTCAACGAGTATCGGGTGTGCCTGCCCACCGAGGCCGCCGCCATCCTGGGCGCCCGGACGCCGAAGGCCATCGATCGCGCCATCACGATCCGGCGGATGCTCTACGACATCTTCCGCCGCAATCACGGGCTCCATCTGGCCCACCTGCAGGGAGCCAACAAGCGCGACATTCGCGCCTCCCTCGAGGCCCTCGACGGTGCCACGCCATTCATCGCGGCACGCGTGGCGCTGCTGGCGTACGACGTCCACGTCATGCCCGTCGACGATTCGATCTGCGCCGCGCTCGTGGCGGCCGGGCACGTGGATGAGGGCATGCCGGCCGGCGACGTGGCTTCGCACCTGGAACGCCTGTTCAAGGGCGAGGCCATCCGCGGGGCCCACTTGGCCTTGCAGGCGTGGAGCGACGCCGAGGGAGCGGCACTCTCCAAGTCGTCCAAGGCCAAGCCGAAGGCCGTGAGGGCGACCAAGTCGGCGGCCTCCAAGAAGTCGGCGCCCGCCGCGGGCAAGGCCGGGAAGAAGCGGTAGCCGATGGCGGGACACAGCGCGTGGAAGAACATCAAGCACCGCAAGGCGGCGGTTGACGCCAAACGCGGGAAGATCTGGAGCAAGTGCTCCCGGGCGATCATCGTTGCCGCGAAAGGCGGCGGCGGCGACGCCAAGTTCAACGCCTCGCTGCGGCTGGCCATCGACGAGGCAAAGGCGGCGAACATGCCGCGCGACACGATCGAGAAGGCCGTGAAGAAGGGTGCCGGCGGCGGGGACGGCGAGCAGTTCGAGTCCAGCCGCTACGAGTGCTATGGCCCCGGCGGCGTGGCGATCATTGCGGAGTGCCTGACGTCCAACGTCAATCGGACGGCGCCCGAGATCCGGACCATCTTCGACAAGAACGGCGGCAACCTCGGCGTCCCGGGCAGCGTGAGCTTCTCGTTCCGGCAGTGCGGGCAGATGATCTTGCCGGCCGGCGGCGCTGCGACGGAAGATCGCGTCATGGAAGTGGCGCTTGAGGCCGGGGCGGACGACGTGGTGTCGCACGAGGATGGATTCGAGGTCTTCACGCCCGCGTCCGACCTGGCCTTGGTGCGCGATGCCCTGCAGGGGGCGGGACTGGACGTGGAGGGGGCGGAAATCGCATGGGTGCCACAGACGACGGTGGCGGTCGATGCTGCGCAGGCCGATGTCGTCCAACGCCTCGTGGACGCGCTTGACGATCACGACGACATCCAAAAGGTGTGGCACAACGCGGAGCTGCCCGAATGAATCCCACGTGTTCCAATCGATCCGGCGGTGCCATCGCTTCCCTTGTTGCTGCGGCACTGGTGGCGCTCGCAGCGGGAATGGGAGGGTGCCAGGCGCGGTCGGCCATCCGAGACTATCCGGGCGCGACGCCGGAACAGGTCTGGAAAGCGGCGCTCGCCGCCGCCGAGGACCCGATTCCCGGGCCGTGGCACGTCATCGAGAATGGCGTGTGGTCCGACGAGGCGGAACGCCGCATCGAACTCCACCGCGTGCTCAAGCGTGATGTGTTCGAGCCGGGGGCATCGTCCACGTACCGAGAAGAGCGGGACTGGGCGGTGTCGATCCGCTTGCTGGCCCCGGAGTTGGACGAGCGTCGCTATGCGGTGGCCGTGGAGATCGCGGACCGGACCCTGGCGTTCCCTCGAAAGTTCCATTCGTTCACCGACATGTATTTCGATGACATCGAGCGTCGTCTGAAGCACACCCCCAAGGTCCCCGCCGCGCCGCACGTTGGGAATGGCCTCATGTCGCCAGACGCGACATATGCCCCTCAGGTGCCGAAGATGGCACCCGACGCACCCGCGGCAACCGTGGCACCAGCCGCGCCGACCGCACCCGCAGCGCCGAGCACAGATCCAGCGCCGGAGCCAGTGCCGGAGCCGGAGCCCGACCCGATCCCACCGACGAACTAGAAGTGGATGCCTACGCCGTGGCCATGCGCCACGCGAAGAAGAGCAGGATTCCCAGGAAGCAGATCTTGAGTCCACGCACGGGGATGACTTGCGTCAGTCGCGCACCGACGACGGCACTGCCTGCACCCACGAGCCCCATCGTGATGGCCCACAGCCAGATTGGAACGGGTGCTTCGGTGGAAGCGGTGGCCGCATGACCACCCGTCCCGAGCACGCCGGCTGAAATGGCAGCGGTGGAGAGCGCCGCCACGGCGACGGTCCCGAGCACGGCGACGGCGCTGGTCGCGACGGCGCGGCGCATCGGAGTCTTGAGGCCCATTGCGAGGATGGGGACGGCGATGATGCCGCCGCCCACGCCGAGGAGGCCCGAGAGCAGGCCCATGGGAATGCCGACGATCCAGGCGCCTTCGGCCTCGCGTCCGGGCTTGCGATCGCGCCCGTCGGCCAGGCGAAGGGTGAGCCGGCGTCCCTCTAGGATCGCGACCCCAAGCATCATCGCGGCGAAGGTCAGTCGCAGCGGCCTTCCAGGAATCTGGAACGAAGCGAACGCGCCGAGCGCGGCGCAGGGGGCGCTCCAGGCGATGATCCGCCACGCGAGCGGGGTGATCACGGCCCCCGAGCGGAGGTGGTTGAGGGCACTGGACAGCCCAATCGCACAGGCCGCGATCAAGCCAATCAGTTGGTAGATGTGTTGGTCGGGCCCAAACGTCAACGTCAGGAGCGGAATGATGATGAGCCCGCCTCCCACCCCGAGCAGGCCTCCGCCCACTCCAGCCACGGCACCGATGAAGGCGATGATCGACCACACCAGGATCGGAGGGGCGTCAGCGATGGAGACCAGGCCCATAGGGGGGTGGAGGTTAGCGGTGACGGTCGAGGAGTGCGGAAAAAGGGCTCGCTCGTGGGATCGTGGCCAAGGCGATGTCACAATGCGCGAATGATTGTGCAGACAACAGGATTCAGGGTGGGACATCGGAGCATGGATCGCGTGACCGTCACGCTGCGAGCACGCGCGAAGGGACTGCCTCGCATCGACCTCATCGGGATGTGCGGTGCTCGGGCCAGGGAGTCGCTCGCACGGCTGCGAAGCGCGTTTGACGCCTCGGGACTTCGATGGCCTCGGCGGCCCGTCTTGATCGAGATCGACGGCGCGCCATCGTCCGGTCCGGAGCCGCTTCTGGACCTGCCGATCGGCGTGGCACTGGCCGCTGCGGCAGGCGATGCCCCAATCGCCGATGTGCTCGGCTTGGCGATGGCCGGCGAAGTGGGACTCGACGGCTCGCTGCAGGGGACCCCCGGCATGCTCCTGTGCGCCTGCGCGATGGGCTGGGGCGGCGACCGGGACTTGGACGGGGTGTGCCTCCCCACCGCAGCCGCGGAGTGGCTGGGAGCTTGCCCGCCGTGGATGTTGACGCACGGCGAGCCGATCGATGCCGGTGATTTTGCGGATGAAATGATCCCGGACGAGCCGTGGAGGGGTGTCTTTGTCTCCCCCAGCCTGGCCAGCGTGGTGGAGGGCCAGCTGACCCGGGTGGTCAGTGGTTCACGCGATCACCGGGGTGACGAGCCGCACGTGGCCGTGGGAAACATCGTGGTGTTGCCTCCCGAGATCCAGGCACGTCCGCCAGCGATGTCCGGGTGGGATGAGATCGTCGGCCAAGAGGCAGTGAAACGGGCGTTGGCCGTGGCGTTGGCTGGTGGCCACTCGGCCCTGCTGTGGGGGCCGCCGGGGTGCGGCAAGAGCCGGCTGGTCCACGGCGCCCACGCGCTCCTTCCAACCGCCTACAGCGACGAAGCGCGGGCCGTGTGCCGAGGCCAGTCCGATTGCCGGGTCGACCTTCCAGCCTCGCGGCCATGCAGCATCCTCACGCCGGGATCGAGGCCCGAGCCGATGCCAGGCGCCAACAGGCGGGAGTCCCGCGGTCGCGAGTCGGACTGGTGGGAACATGCGGCGGGAGGGATCGCGGGGGTCGATGAAGTTGATCGTGCCCCAGACGCCGTTATCTCCTCGGTCATGGAGCACCTCGATGCCACGGTGCCGCTGTGGCTGGCCGGGCAGGAGTTGGCGGCACGGCCCATCTTCCTGGCCACCACCAACGAACGACCCCACGACCAACGGTGTCGGATTCCCGGGGGGCTCCTTGATCGCATCGACTTGGTCGTGGGGGTCTCCGCGGTGGCGTCCGAGGCGGCGCTGTCCAGTCGCAGCACGATCCCGGTCGAGTCCATCGCGGCCTCGATCGCCGTCGCACGCCAGCGACAGCTGGATCGAGGCGGCCTCAACGCCCTGGCGTGTCGGGCCACCTTGGCCAAGGTGTTCCCCGCGAAGGGGGAGGCCTCCCGGCTCCTGAGGGAGGCCGGGCAGGAGAAAGGGTTGAGCGTCCGAGCGATCGATGCGCTGCGTCGCGTTGCGTGGACGATCGCGGACCTCGATGGCCAGCCACCGGGGGATCCGCGTCACGTCTTAGAAGCGCTGACCTGGCGCTGGGCGATGCCTGAGGGTTATTCGGGCAAGCCGGGGGCAAAGCCACGCCGCATGGCGTTCTCGCAGCAGGCGCGTGGCTCGACAAACTGAAGCAGGTAGTCGCTGCCGCCCGCCTTGCTGCCGACGCCGCTCATGCCGAACCCGCCAAAGGGCTGGCGGCCGACAAGCGCGCCGGTGATGCCGCGGTTGATGTAGAGGTTGCCCACGCGGAACTCGCGCTTGGCGCGCTCGATGTGCGATGGTTTCCTGGAGTAGAGGCCACCCGTGAGCTTGTAGCGCGTGCCGTTGGCGATCTCGATTGCGTGCGCAAAGTCGCGCGCACGCATCACCGCCACCACGGGCCCGAACACTTCGTCGTGCGCAAGTCGATGCAACGGCGTGATGCCGCTGAGGATGGCGGGGCCGACGTACGGCTTCCCGACGCGCCCCGCCAGCCCGGCGGGGACGGGGAGCTGCAGTTCCAGCGTCCCCTCGCGTGCGCCCGCCTCAATCAGGGACTGGATCTTGCGCGCGGCCTCCTCGTCGATCACCGGACCGACGTCGGTCCCCGGGAGCGAGGGATCGCCGATCACCAGTGCCCGCGTGCTCTCGATGAGCCGATGGAGGAAGTGGTCGTGGCAGCTGTCGACGACGATCGCGCGGCTGCACGCGCTGCACTTCTGCCCGCTGAACCCGAAGGCGCTCTGGCGCACGCCGAGGACGGCTTCGTCGAGGTCGGCGCTGGCATCGACGATGATGGCGTTCTTGCCGCCCATCTCGCAAATGACCTTCTTGACCTGCTCCTGGCCATCGGCGGTCGCACCGGCGGCACGCACGATGTCCAGCCCGACGGCCTTGCTGCCGGTGAACGCGATGAGTGAGACGCGCGGATCACGGACCAGCTGCGCGCCGACCGATTCGCCCGTCCCCGGCACGAAGTGGAGCGCGTCACGCGGCACGCCGGCGCGCCAGAGCACTTCGCACATTTCGCGCGCGATCGCCGGCGTCTGCTCCGCGGGCTTCACGATGACCGTGTTCCCAGACACCAGTGCCGCGCAGGTCATGCCGACGCAGATGGCCAGGGGGAAGTTCCAGGGGCTGATCACGACCGCGACGCCGCGAGGCTGGTACCACTGCTCGTTCACCTCGCCCACGAATCGGCCCAGGCGCGTCGGCGTGAAGAGGGCCGATGCCTCGCGGGCGTAGTACTCGAGGAAGTCGATCGCCTCGCACGTGTCGCCATCGGCCTCGCGCCAGGGCTTGCCGGCTTCCTTGATGAGGACGGCACTGAGCGCATCGCGGCGGGCACGCATCTCGGCGGCGGCACGGACCAGCATCGCCGAGCGCTCGGTCCAGGGTCGGTCGCGCCACGCGGGGAAGGCGGCGTGCGCCACGGCAACGGCACGGTCGCCATCGGCAGGGGTGGCGGAGATCGCCACGTGGGGAACCGTGGTGCTGCTGACCGAGGCGGCGTAGCGGTCGCGCACGTCGCCCTGCGAAAAGTCACGCATCGGCTCCGTGAAGAATGGCAGCCCGTCGCCGACGAGCGGGTGGGAGCGGCTGAGGGCATGCCTGGCGGCGTGGCCCAGGAGTTGCGCGTTGGCATCGGTCACCGCACCGCCATTGGCGCGCGCGGGGTCGGCGAGCAAGGCCGCCGGATTGGCATTGTCCAGGAACCCGGCCTTGAGCCACGACTCGTTGCTGGTGTTCTCCAGCAATCGGCGCACGAGGTACGCCATGCCCGGGATCATCTCGCCCACCGGCACGTACTCGCGCAGGCGCAGCCCGGAATCCCGCGCTGCGCCCTTCAGCTCGTCGGCCATGCCGTGCAGCATCTGGAGTTCCAGGGCCTCACGCGGCAACCCGGAGGCATCTAGCCGGGCCAGGGCGGAGGCAATCGAACGGGCGTTGTGGCTGCCCAGTGCCAACTTGACGCCGCCCTCGCCCGCACGTCGGGGCATCTGGTCGATGAAGCGGTTGGCCATCCGCTCGAAGCAGGCATCGGTCTCGTGCTTGCGACCCCAGACCGGGCAGGGCCAGCCCATCTGCTCCGAGTTGATGGTCTCGTAGTCCCAGTAGGCGCCCTTCACCAGCCGCACCGTGACCACGCGCCCGGTCCGCTTGGCCCAGTCGATGATTCGCTGCGCGTCCTGCTCGCCCGAACGCAGGTAGGCCTGCATCGCCAGGCCGGCGGTGAACGGCACGGCCTCGCAGGCGCGCATGAAGAGCTCAAGGGTCAGGTCCTTGAGCGCGTGCTGCTCCATGTCGAAGTTGACCAGCACGTTTCGATCGGCCGCCGCCTCGAGGATGGGCTTGATGGATTCCAGGAGTCCGCGGATCGAGCCTTCCGTGTCGATCGGGTCGGTCCGCGCGTAAAGCGACGAAATCTTGATGGAGACGTTTGTGCGAGGGATCGCCCCAAGATGGTCTCGCTCAAGGAGTGGCTGCGACGGCCACGCCGACACGCTCCCCGGAAGCGTGGTGACCAGGTCGAGGTACTTGGCCCGGTAGGCCGCGGCCTCCTCGTCGCTCACGCAGGCCTCGCCGAGCAGGTCCACGCTGAACGCCATGCCTTGCTTCCACAGGGCGGCCAGTCGGGGAAGGGCGCTTGCCGCATCGGTGCCGGCGATGAACTTCTGCGCCATTCCCGTGATCTGTCCCTCGACACCCCAGTTCATGAGTCCCTTGAAGAGTCCGCCCGCGCGCATGCCAAGCTCCATCCCGGGAGGGGCCTTGACCCCGGGCTGCGAGAGGTAGTCGCTCAGGTGCTCGTGCACCGCCTCGGGCGTGCGGAGCATCGGGTAGCAGTCGACGAACCGGAAGAGCTGGACCTTGAAGGCTTCGTCCTTCATCGACCAGTCCATCAGCTTGTTCGACCAGAAGGCGCCGCTCAGGACGCCGCGCTGGGCGGCTCGGGCCCGGGCGAGCAAGTCACGTCCCAAGGTGTCGATGGCGAGGTCGATGCTCCCGGCCGGGCCGGCGGCCAAGGCGCCGTCGATCGGCTTGGTGGCGAGGGCTGGCTTGGGAAGGGTCGGGCTGCGGCGAAAAAGGGCCATGCGTGGTCCGTGGGAGGGGGCGGAGTATAGGTGGGTGTTGAGTCGATCCCGGGGCGAGCGCCGTCCGCCGGCCATCGACGAGCGACGTCGCCGCGCATCCCGAAACGAAGTGCTTCAGCCGCGCGCGGCAGCCTTGGCCACGCGCCCGCCGACGCCGCCCACCCGCATCGAGGCGATGGCCTGGGAGTAGGAGCGCAGGCACCGCTCCGCGGCGCCATCCCAGGTGATCCCGCGGACCTCAAAGTACCCCTGCTGGCTCAAGTGCTTGCGCAGCGGAGGATGTCGCAGCACGGCGACGATCTTGTTGGCGATGTCGTCGACGTCCCAGAAATCCACCTTGAGCGCGTTGGACAACACCTCGCTCACGCCGCTGGACCGGCTGATGATCGCGGGCACGTGGTGCACCATCGCCTCGAGCGGCGCGATGCCAAACGGCTCACTGACGCTCGGCATGACGTAGAGGTCGGCCATCCGGAAGACGCGCTGGATGTCGCGGCCCCGCAGGAATCCCGTGAACGTCATCCGCCCGCCGATGCCCATCGCCGCCGCCATCTCGATCATCCGCTGCGCCTGGTCGCCGCTGCCGGCCACCACGAACCGGATGTTGGGCATGACTTCGAGCGCGCGCTTCGCGGCGCGCACGAAGTACTCGGGGCCCTTCTGCATCGTGATGCGTCCAAAGTAGAGGACGATTTTCTCGTGTCGTTCGATCCGCGTCTGCCCGGCATCGGTGGGATCGAAGTCGACGCCGTTGTAGACCACGTCCACCTTGGCGGGCGCGACGCCGTAACGGTTGGTCAGGAGATTCGCGGTGAGCTGGCTCACGGCGATCACGCGGACGGCGGCGTGCGCGCCTCGCCGCTCCACGGCATGGACCCGGTGGTCGATCGATTCGCCCGACCGGTCGAACTCGGTGGCGTGGACGTGCACGACGAGCGGCTTGCCGGTGACGCTGGCCAGCGCGATGCCGGCCGGGTAGGTGAGCCAGTCGTGGGCGTGGATGACGTCAAACTCGCGCCACGCGCAGGCGGCCACGACGAACCGCGCGAATCGTGCGGCCGACTGGAACAGGTTGCCGTCGTACTCTGAGCGCCCGCTCAGGATCGGTTCGGCGGCGGAGGGCGAGGCGAGGTCCTCCATGGAGTGGTCGTGCCGTGCCTCCAGGCCGACGTCGCCGTCAAGGCCCATCGCGACCAGCCACTCCCGGATCAATGGCGTGACTGGCCCAGACCCAACCCCAAGTCCAGAACCAAGTCCACAACCAAGTCCAGGACCAAGTCCAGCGGCGAGTTCGCCATGCCGCGTCTCCCCCGCGACGGAGTCCGCTCGGTCGTACACGCCAGGCAAGGAGTGTTCCGTGAACCACTCATGCCACTGGGCATGCGAGGCAGGGTCCAGCCCGCGCAGCCAATGGGTCAGGCGCTCGACGCGGACGCGGTGCTTCGCGGCGTGCGATCCCGCCCGGGCACGGGACGCCGGCCGGGTGGCTCGAAAGGCATCCAGCCCCTGGAAAGCCTCCGGACCCGGAGAGACCACCTCGACATGGCTTGAATGCGAGGAGTCGATCGTGCGCGGGAGCACGAACGACACGTGCGCGCCGCGAGCCACCAGCGCCTTCGTCAAGCCGAAGCACGCAGTCCCCAGGCCACCGGAGATGTACGGCGGGAACTCCCACCCCAACATCATGACGCGAGGAAGTCGTGGCACGTTGCCGACTCTCAGTCCTCGCCTTCGCCCGACATGTTGCCGAGCTGGCGGAACGCCGATTCAAAGGCGAGCATGAACTGGAGGGCCAGCGTCGTGTCGTCTTCGGCAGCGTTCGTGGGCGAGGGGATGTCGGCCTCAAAGACGTACTGGCGCGCATCGTCGCGGAAGTGCCGGATGGTGCCAATGCGGGCCTCGCAGCCAAGATCGACCAGTTCGTCATCCACCAGGGCTTCCAGCGTCTCGCGGCCATGCACCAGCTCGCTCTCGATGCTCTCGCTGAGCCACCGATCGGCCATCACCAGCCGCACGGTCCACCCGCGATCGCCCTGCATCACCTCGTACCACGCGTCGACCCCCTGCGCGTGGCACCGGAGGCCACGGTCCGACGCGTCCAGCTCACGAAAGAGCCGGGTGCGCTCGGCTTCGTCGCGGAGCCGGAGGAGGTCGAGGGGCGCAGCGGGAGTGGCGTGCATTGGGGCGGGGGATCCTACGGCAGCGATACGATTCACGCATGGACCCGCAGCCATGGACGGTGCGGCGCATGCGCCAGTGGCTCCGCCACGACTTTGAGGCCATCGGGATTCCCCACGCGGCGCTCACGGCCGACCTGCTGCTTGCGAAGTCGCTTGGGGTGACCCGGACAGGCCTCTACATGCGTGCGGCCGACGAGGCGCTCCCCGAGCCGGCCCTCCAGCAGGTCCGTGCGCACGTCGTCCGGATCAGGCGCCGTGAACCGGTGCAGCACTTGCTCGGCGAGTGGAGTTTCCGCGGCATCTCCCTGAAGGTGGCACCATGCACGCTCATCCCACGGGGCTCGACGGAGTGCGTGGTGGAGTCGATTCGTGCCGCGCTTGCGCTCCGCGCGGCACCACAGGGTCAGCTCGGCGCGCGACGCCTGGCGGCGCGGATGCTCGAGATCGGGACGGGCACGGGGTGCATCGCGATCAGCGTGCTGCGCGAGTGCGGTGAACGCGGCGACCAGGGCCGCGAGCCGTTGCCGTGGTCATCGGCGATCGCGTCGTCGGCGAGCAGACCCGAGGGCGCGACCACGGAGTTTGATCTTGAGGGGCGAGCGATCACCCGCGAGCCGGCGAGCCGTGCAGGCACTTCGCTCCACGTGGTGGCAACCGACGTCGTCCCAGAGGCACTCGACCTGGCACGGTCAAACGCCGAGGCGGCGGGAGTGGCGAAGTCCATCCAGTTTCGCCTCGGTTCGGTGTGGGAGCCGATCGGGCCGGATGAGCGGTTCGACATCGTCGCCTCGAACCCGCCCTACATCGCCGACGGCGAGTGGGCGTCCCTCGCGCCGGAAGTGCGCGATCACGAACCGGCCTCGGCCCTCCGCGGCGGAGTGGATGGCCTGCGGTTCCTTCGCCCGATCATTCTTGGCGCGCCCAGGCGACTCCTTCCCGGGGGCACCGTGGTCGTGGAGTTTGGGACCGGACAGGCGGGCGCCGTGCTCGCGTTGGCCGGTGAGGCTGGGTTGGTGGATGCCCGCGTGCTGGACGACGAAGACGGCCTGGCACGCGTGCTCGAGGCGCGACTCCCGGGCTCGCCGCCGAGCGCGTCCGCCAGCTAGCTGGGCCGGGTGGTGCTCAACGCCTTGGAGACATCAGCCAGCAGGTCGGAAGCCTGGAAGGGCTTGAAGATCACGCTGGCCAGCCCCTCCTGCGACGAGCGGAGGATGGAGTGGTGCGGGTCGTAGCCGAATCCGGTCATGAGGATCACCGGCGTCCCCGGCGCCGCCTCCACGGTCCCGCGGAACACGTCGTACCCCGTCCGGTCCGGCATGCGAATGTCGCTGATGACGAGGTCGTATGGCGACTGCGCCGTCGCCGAGCTCCGCACGGCATCCAGGGCGCCGCTGCCATTGTCGCGCACGTCGACCGTCGCGCCGGCGCGCTGGAGGATCGACTTGATGGACTCGCGGACCATCGACTCGTCATCGGCCACCAGGATCCGGAAGCCGCGGAGCGGTGCGTCGGTCGATGACGGCATTCGATCGATGCCAAGCACCGTCTGCGCGCCGCTGGTGGCGTTGCGCAGTCGCGCCTCGAGCGCTTCGAGCGCCTGTTCCATCGCCTCGTGTCCTTCCAGGCGGCCCGCGGCGATCGCCATCGCAGCGCTGCGAAGCCGGGCCAGCGGGACCTCCGCCTCGTCCATGATGGTCTGCCGGAGTCGCTCGTGGGCCATGCAACGCTCGACCAGGAGCATGTCCAGGATGTTGAGGGCCATCGCCAGGTAGCGGCCGAAGATCTCCAGCACGAGCCGGTCTTCGTCGCCAAATCCCCCGACGGCGGGGCTCTCCACGTTGACCACGCCCACCACGCGCTCGCGAATCAGGAGCGGCACCGTCAGGCAGCTTCGCGCGCCCTTGAGGCCGGGCCGATAGCGGGGGTCCACCGTCACGTCCTCGACCAGCGCACTGCGGCCCGTGGCACCCACCCAGCCACACACGCCGTTGCCGCTCTCGATGGCAAAGATGTATTCGCCGACCTTCTGCGCCTCGATGTTCTTGGAGAGCACGATTTCCAGCCGCTCCGTCCGCCGGTCCCGCAAGCGAACCTCGTAGGCATCCCAGTGGAAGACGTTCCGCATCACGTCGTCGACGCGCTGCTCGATGAGCCGGAGCCGCTCGGCCACGTTGAGCGGATTGACGATGACCGCATCCAGGTCCAGGAGTGCGGCGCCGGCCTCCTCGACCCTGGCGATCCGCGAGCGCAGCCGGTCGCGGGCCGTTCCATCGGCGTAGGCCGCGATGGCCACGGGCTGGCCGCCAGCATCCTGTGCCATGGACACGACCGCCTCGATCGATCCGTCCAGGCTGGTGATGCGGCGCAAGGCCGTCTTCCGGTCCTCGGGCAGGCCGCGCTCGGCGATGGTGCTGGCAAAGGCGACCAGCTTCTGGCGGAGCGACGGGGCCAGGGTCGCCGCGCGGCCGCTCTGCCACGCCACCTCGCCGGTGGCCGACACGACCACGACGCCATCCCCGACCTGATTCAGGTAGTTCCCGGCATCCATCTCGTTCGCTGGCTTGTCCGACACGTCTGGAGGAGGCATCCTATCCGCGCGGGCTGCGAAGAGGTTGGCCGTAGACTCGCCCTCCCGTGATCGAATGCACCGACGTCACGCGACGGTTTGGCTCAGTCGATGCCTTGCGAGGGCTGACGGCCACGATTCCGGCTCATTCCTGCTTCGCGCTGGTGGGCCCCAACGGCGCTGGCAAGACCACGTTCCTCCGACTGCTGGCCGGGGTGCTCCCGATGGGGCCACGGGATGGATCCATCACGCTGCGCGGTGTCCCTCGGCATGGCTGGCGCGCCGGCGCGTGCGCCTTCGTGCCGGAAAATGCGCCCGCACCCGGGGACCTCTCGGTCGACCAGTACCTCGCGAGCAGCGCGATGCTGGCCGGGCTGTCCGACGGCGACATTCCCCGTGCGCTTGAGCAGGCCATCGACGGGTGTCAACTCCGTGCCGTCCGGCATCGATTGATCTCGCTCCTGAGCCGGGGCTTCCGGCAACGTGTGGCGCTTGCGGCGGCGATGGTTTCAGCCCCCGAACTCATCGTGCTCGATGAACCGACGAGCGGCCTTGACCCGGGGCAGATGGCCGTCTTCCGCTCGCTTGTGTCGACGTTGTCGGCGTCGAGCACGGTCGTGCTGTCCAGCCACCACCTCGGCGAGGTCGGGGCGTGTGCGTCGCACGTGCTGGTGCTGGACAGCGGCGTGGCGCGATGGCAGGGGACCGCCGATGCCCTCCGCGAACTCGGTGCCGGTTCGCTGGAGCGCGCATACGCCGACCTCATTTCGGGAGCGGTGTCCCGATGATCGATGGACGACGCTTCCGTGCGCTCTGGCATCGCGAGCGGGCAGCGACGTTTGGCACGCCGCTCGCGTGGAGCGTGGCGGCGGTGTTTGCGCTGGCGGCGGGGGTCGTGCAGTGGCTGGTCGGGCTCCAGGCCGGCGTGCCTGCGAGCATCGCGCCAGCGGGCGGTGCGATGGCCTGGTGCATGTTGCTGCTGGCCCCGGCACTCGCCGTGCGGAGTGCCACGGAGGATCGGCGCACAGGATTCGTGGAAGTGCTGGCGGCCGGACCGGCACGGAGCGAGGAGATTGCCTTGGCACGGTTCACCGGGGCGATGGCGGCCATCGCCATGGCCGTGGCGGCCGGCCTGATTCCGTCGGCGCTCGCCGTGGGGCACTTTGCCCGACTGGACTGGGGTGAACTTGTCGCGGCTGCCGTGGGGCTCCTCGCCGTCGGGGCGGCCTTGGTGGCGACCGGACTCTTCGTCGGCACGTTTTCGCGCAGCGCCCCGGTGGCGGCCTTCGTGGCCAGCATCGTGTGGTTGGCGATGGTCGTGTGCGGGCAGGTCTTGCCGCCCATCCTTGGTCCCGAATGGGCGGAGGCGGCCTTCGCCCTCGATCCAATGCGCCGCATCTCGAGGTCGCTCGCAGGAGTGCTCGATCTCGGCGACGTCATGGCGTTCGGGGCCGTCGCCCTGGCCCTCCTGGCGGGAACGGTGGTGGTGCTGCAGTCGCAGCGCTCCGGTGCGGCCGCCTCAGCCGCGGGCCGCGTGCGGGCCGCCTTGGCGTTGCTGGCGTGCCTGGTGGCGGCGGTCGCCATCGCCGATGCCGCGGCTGACCCTCGAGTGGGCCCGAGCGTTGCCCTCGCACGAGGTCCATCGGCCCCGCTGAGCAACGAGACGATGGCGGCGATTCGAGCCGCCCCCGATGCGATGGTGACGCTGGTGGCCCCCGAGAGCCAGCCGCTTCCCGCGGCGAATGACCTGTTGGCCCGCGTCGAGGCTGCTGGAATCCCGGCGCAGCGATTCGACCCAGACGACCTGGACCAGCCTGAGTACGCCGCATGGCTGGATGGACTCGCCGCCCGCGAGGCAGCGCTTGCAGCGGAGTACGACGAGGCCATCGAGGCTGGGCTTGGTGCCTGCGAGTCGTTGGCGCGGGCCGCCTCCGACGCGACGCCGGAGCTCATGCGAGAGCGCCCGGCCGAGCCTGGGGCTGAGCGCGCCCGGGCCATTGGTGGGGCTTGGCGACTCTTCGCGGAGCAGTGGACGGAACTGCGGCGCACGGTCACGCAGCTGCTCGAGCCGACGCCGACGCAACCCTTCGGGGACCGGGCGGCAGCGGCCTCACTGCTTCGCGATTCGCTCTTCGCATGGAGTGACAGGGTGGCCGATGCGGCGGGCTCGCTTCGGGCCCTGGGCGGTGTGCGAACCGCTGCCGTGGCGAGCCTGTGTGACGCGCAGGCTCGGCATCTCAAGGACGCGGCCGGAAGGCTCCGCGGCCTCCCGTTGCTGCGCCACGCCATGCTCACGAGGGCGATGGCCAATGGAAGCGCGTTCGTCGTGGAGCGGGGCGAGTCACTGCTTGCGCGGCCGGGCTGGATGGTGAGTGGGGAGGGGCTCGATGCACGGGCACGGGCGGAGTCCTTGCTGCTCGATGCCCTGATCCTGCCTGCCGACGCGCCCACGCCGATCGTCGTTGCCGTGCATGCCGAGCCAAGGAGCTTGCTCCGCGCCAACGCGAGCGGCGCCGACCTCGCGGCGTGGCGCGATGCGCTTGCCGCGGCTCGATTCGACGTTTCCGAGTGGACGGTGGTCGGTGGCGACGAACCGGCGCTCCCCGGGTCGAGGCCCCGCGTGTGGTGGATCATCCCGCCAATCGTCCGCGAGGGAATCGAGCCATCCGCCGCGGAACGCTCGCTCCTCGCCGCGGCGAATCGATTGCTCGATCGCGGCGAGCCCCTGGTCCTGTCGCTCTCGCCCAGCCTCTTCGCGGTCGCGGGCCAGCGCGATCCTTGGGCCGACCTCGCTCGCCGGCTGGGGGTCGAAGCGCGCACGGACCTCATGTGGCTGGAAACCGTCCCGGTCGACGAGGGGCGCACGGAACAGCGGAGTGATGCCTGGACGCAGCGAGCAGACCTCGCGCACCCCATTGGCCCGGCGATCGATGGGCTCCCGATCCACTTCCCGAGCGTGTCGCCACTGTCGCCGCGACTCGAATCGCTTGATCCTGCGGCGCTCATCGCCGTCCCCTCCGACGGAGCGGTCACGCTTTCCCGCGACTGGCGCGGGGCGCGGGGCCGTGCGGCAC
This sequence comes from Planctomycetia bacterium, assembly GCA_005776885.1. Lineage (GTDB taxonomy): Bacteria > Planctomycetota > Phycisphaerae > Phycisphaerales > SM1A02 > SXOD01. The sequence goes on along the minus strand of SXOD01000081.1, from coordinate 6,162 downwards.
CGGACGGAATCGCTCCGGGGCCCGGCGATGCCATCGTCATCGCGGTTGGTGCCCCAGGCGGCTCCCGGGCCGTGATCGTCGGCTGCCCGGACTGGATGTTGACGGCGGTCGCGCGCCGGCCGGCACTCGCCGATGCCGGTCGGTCCATGCTGGCCGCGCCAGGCAACCTCGCATTGGCCGTGGCCGGCTCCGCGTGGGCAGTGGGCCAGCAGCCGGCCGGACTTTCCTCGGCGGCCCAGGCCGAGCGAGCGGCCCGCATCCCCGCACTTTCGTCGACGCAACGCGTCGCGGCGGGAGTTGGGCTTGGAGGAATCGCGCCGTTGGCGCTGTGGGTGGCTGGATTCACGATCGACCGGCGCCGGAGGCACGCATGAGCTGGCGCTGGACGCTCGTCCTGTGGGTGATCGCCGGCGCCCTCGTGGTTGCGGCGATCTGGCTTCGTGCCACGAGAGCGGGCGCGGCGAACGCCGCCGAACCGGTCATCGATCCGGCACTCGTGCAGGAGGCCGCCTCGATTCGTTTCGTCGACGCTGGCGGGACCGTCGAGCTGGTGCATGGCGGCAGCACGTGGCGCCAGTCGGAGCCCTTCGCGTGGCCGATCGACACGCTCGCCGTGCGGGACCTCCTCGGGGCGCTGGGGCGACTCACCGTCGTGCGCCGCGCGACCGACCAGCAGGCGCCGCGTGAGGCCGCACCAAGACTCCTGATTCGCGACGCCGCAGGGAACGGCCTCGAGGTGGCCCTCGAGGGTCGAGCCCCGGGCGGCCGTGCCTGGATCCACGCTCGCTCGATCGGCGCGGCGGGGCCCGGCGCGTGGAGCCGAGTGACCACCCGCGACCACGTGCACGAGTTGCTGGAACGATCGCCCCCACGGTCGTGGAGAGACCCGATGCTTCTCGGTGGACTTGGTGCCGAGTGCACGGCCATCGAGCTCCGTTCACCAAGCCTGTCGGCACCGATCCGCGTCGAGCGATCGGGCTCGGCCTGGCAACTCACCAGCCCGGCGGTGACGCGCGCCGCGACCGCGGCGGTCGAAGGCTGGATGGATGCCCTCGCCAGGCTCCGGGCCAATGCCTTCATCCGGGACACTGCGGAGCGCGACGCCTACGGGCTGGGGACCCCGCTCGCCCAACTGTCCATCGAGTCATCCGGCGCACCAGCGGTCACCTTGGTCGTGGGTGGCGAAGCCGACCAGGGCCGGAATGCGCGGGGCCGGTACGCCCGGCTCGAGGACACCGATGCCGTCGTGATGCTTGATGAGGTGGCGCTCCGTCGCCTGGAGCCAAGCGTCCTTGGGCTGGTGGAGCCGATGGCTGCCCGCGTGCGCGCGCCCGACGTCTTTGGCATCCGATTCGTGGCCGCTGCCGCGGACACGACTTCAGCGCCCGGCGCGGCCCCGGCGTGGGAACTCCGGCGCGATGGGTCGGCCTGGAGTGGCGAGCGCAGCGAGGGCCATGCGGCAGCCGTGCTCCACTCCCTCCTGGACACGCCCGCGGCCGAGATCGCCTTCATGCCGCTCCCTTCCGGCACGATCGTGGGCACGATCGACTTGCTCGGCATCGATGGGGAAACCCTGGCCAGGCTCGTGGTCGCGCGGGAGCGTGACGAGGCCAACCGTTGGGCCGTCGAGTCCGAGCCGGGAGTCCTTCGGGTCTTCGCGCCATCGTGGGGCGAGGGACTCTTGATCGATCCCGTGCCCTAGCGGCGCGAGTCCCCAATCGACAGCGGACCCAGTCGCCACCGCATTGCGACGTCGAGGCCATGCCGCTGGATGGCGATGACGCGGCCCTCCGGGAGGTGCCGACCATCCATGGCCAGCCCGCGCACTGGCCCGATCCCGCGACCGTCGCCCACGACGAGCCCGGCGTGGAACGCCCAGACCTCGTTGATGAGCGATTCATTGAGCAACTCGCCGTTGATGCCGCCGCCAGCTTCAACGAGAACGTTGGCCACGCCCTCGCGTGCCAGGCGCTCCATCACGGGTCGCAACAGCAGTCGTCCCGCCTGGTCCTGTGGAGCGACGTCGATCCGCACTCCCCGCGCGCGCAGCGCCTTGGCGTGCACGGCCTTGGCTGCGATCGATGGCTCAAACGCGAGGACTTCGACGGGGGCCTTCGAGACGGTGCGCACCAAGGCCGACTCCAATGGAAGTTCAAGCCGGGTATCCACCACGATCCGGCGTGGGATCCGCTTGGCGCGCACGCCGCGAGGGCGCAGGTCTGGATCGTCGGCGATGACCGTGCCGATCCCCGTGAACATCACGTCGACGCACCCGCGTTCGCGATGGACCGCGCGCCTCGACTCCTCGGAGGTGATCCAGCGAGGGCCTCCGTCGCCGGTCGTGATGCGGCCATCCAACGTCATGGCCCACTTCGTGCACACCCACGGCAATCCGGTGCGGAGGCGATGGAGGAAGGGCTCATTCAGGATCCGTGCCTCGTCAATCTCGAGATGTTCCACGACGATCCCCGCCGCAGCGAGTCGTTCGGCACCCCCGGCAGCGACCTCGTTGGGGTCCTTGGTGGCGAAGACCACCCGCGCGACGCCAGCGGCGACCAGCGCGTCGACGCACGGCGGCGTCCGGCCATGGTGGCTGCAGGGCTCCAGCGTGACATAGGCGGTTCCGCCACGGGCGCGATCCCCCGCCGCCGCGAGCGCATTGACCTCCGCGTGGGCCTCTCCACAGCGAGCGTGGCAACCGCGCCCAGCCACGGCACCGCTTCGGTCCACCACGACACACCCCACCATGGGATTGGGCTCGGCACCGCCATGTCCACGGTGGGCGAGGCGGCAGGCCGAGCGCAGGTGTCGAGTGTCGACGCCGCTGCGGCTCATGCGCTCACCATTTCGGCGGGGCGATTCAGGGCGGCTGCCTCCACCCGGCGCACCGGGCCCACCTGCACGACGAGGATGTCATCGCCACTCACCCCCCGCGCATGATCCAGGGCAAGGCGGACCAGCCCGCTCGTCACGTCCTTGTCGTCCGCCGCCACCACCGCGGCGGCCACGCGATCCGATCCAAGTTGCGTGCGGTCGGGCGCCGTCGATTCGGTGAGGCCATCCGTGAACAGGACGACGAATCCGCCCTCGCCAAGTTCGTGCGCCGGCCCCTCGACCGCGGGATGCCCCAGTCCCAGGATCGCGCTCGTCGAAGCGAGTGGCTCGATCGTCGCGCCACGCCGCACCAGGCCGTCCGGGTGCCCGGCGTTGGCCCACGACAGCCGGCCGCGGGCATCGAGCGATGCGGCGATCGCGGTGGCAAACATGCCGTGCCGCGACAGCGTGGCCTTGACGTAGCGATCCAGCGCCGTGAGAAGCTGCGCGGGAGTGGCGTTCCAGTCCTCGGCCAGCACCCGCTCCATTTCGCCGTGCAGGCGGTTGACGGCCAGGGCCGCCGCGAGTCCGTGTCCGAATACATCCACCACCACCACGAGTCGATCGGTGCCGCGATCCAGTGTCCACGCGAGATCGCCACCGATCTCCCGTGCGGGCGCGTAGCCGTAGCGGTAGGGGATTGGCGCGCCGGGAGCCGCCGGTGGGAAGAGTGCGTCGTGAATCTGCCGGGCCTGCCGGACCTCCTGGCGGAGCGCGAGGAAGCTCTCGCCGATGCGCCGCCGCCCAAATCGGCTCTTGTGACGCCGTATCCGGTACCAAGCGAGGAGACAGCCCGGGGCGACCACGGCCGGTAGGAGCATCGCGCTGCGCAGCAGCCGCCACGATGTGTCCAGGGCGCCTTCCGCCGCGGAGTCGTGGGCGGTGAAGCCCCAGGCGATCGCTGCCAGCGCCAGTTCGAGCACCGCCAACGGGAGCATGGGCCGGAGCGACTCGCGCCAGGTCCAGGGGAGGACCATGCACGCCGTGAAGTGCCAGAAGAAAAGGTTTGAGAGCGCCAACACTCTCTCCTCCTGCCCGAAGGCGCGGAAGGCCACGGAGGCGCTTGCCGAGACGATGCCCAGCGTCAGGATCATCGACCCCGCGTTCCCAATCAGCGCCTCGCGAGAGGCGAGCCGGCGACCGCGCACCCACGTCCACACCACGATCCCGATCGATGCTGCCGAGTCGGCCGCCATGATCCAGGCCGAGGTGAGGCCGACGAAGGCGGTTCGGAGTTCGCTGGACTCCGGCAGCCCCCCGGGAGCGGCCCACACGATCGCGACGAGGAGCAGCGGGGCCAGCCCCAGCAGGTTCCAGGCTGCGTAGAAGACGCAGAGGACCCCGAGCCGCTTCCGGAACCACCGTGCGAGCTCATCGGCGTAGCCGACGCCAAAGAGCGAGTCCTGCAGGGTCGGGTCGCGCTCGGGCGAAAGGGTTGTCACTGCTTCGCGAGGACGGCGTCCTTGAGTCGATCCGGCATCAGGCGGTAGTCGAGCGGCTCCATGCTGCTCGAGGCACGGCCCTGCGTCATCGACCGCAGCGACGTCGTGTAGCCGAAGAGCTCCGAGAGCGGCACTTCGCAGTGCAGCAGGCGGGTGACGCCTCGCATCTCGCTGTCGACGATCTGGCCGCGACGCGACGCGATGTCGCCCGAGACGTTGCCGAAGAACTCGTCGGGAGTCGTCACCACCAGCTTCATGATCGGTTCCAGCAGCGCGGGCTTCGCGCGCGTGCACGCCTCGCGGAAGGCGAGGGCGCCGGCCTGCTCGAAGGCGATCTGGCTGGAGTCGACGTCGTGGTACGAGCCATAGACCAGGTCGACCTTGACGTTGATGACTGGGTAGCCGCCGATGATGCCGCTCGCGGCGGCCTGGCGGATGCCGTACTCGACGCTGGGGATGAACTCGCGCGGGATGACGCCGCCGGCGATCTTGTCCTCGAAGACGACGCCGTTCTTCATCACCAACTCCTGCGCCGCGGCCTCCTCCGGGGTGATCGGGGAGACGCTGACGACGGCATCGCCGAACTGTCCGCGGCCACCGGTCTGCTTCTTGAAGAGCCCGCGCACGTCCTTGGCGGTGCCGACGATCGTCTCGCGGTACGAGACGCGGGGCTTGCCGACCGTGACATTCACCTTCATGTCGCGGACCAGCTTGTTCTTGATGATCTCCAGGTGGAGCTCGCCCATGCCCGAGATGATCGTCTCGCCGGTCTCGTCGTTGTACTGCGACCGGAACGACGGGTCCTCGCGGCGGATGATGGTGAGCGCCTCGCCCAGCTTCTTCTTGTCATCGGCCGTGTTGGGCTCGATGGACATGCTGATGACGGGCTCCGGGAAGGTCATTCGCTCCAGGACGATGGGGTGGTCCTGGTCGCACAGCGTGTCGCCGGTCCAGGAGTCCTTGACGCCGATGACCGCCACGATCTTGCCGGCACCGGCGCTGTCCAGCGCGGTGCGATCCTTCGCGTGCATCTCGTAGAGACGCGAGACATTCTCGCGCTTGCCGTTGACGGGGTTCAGCACTCGGTCGCCCTTGTTGAGGGTGCCCGAGTAGATGCGCAGGTAGGTCAGGTTGCCGGCGATGTCGTTGACCACCTTGAAGACCAGCGCGCTGAACGGCGCGTCGTCGCGGTGGGGACGCGAGAGCTTCTCGTTCTCGTCGCGCGGGTTGGTGCCTTCCACGTCGGGGCACTCGGTCGGGCAGGGGAGGAGGCGAATGACGGTGTCCAGGACCTTCTGCACGCCGACATACTTGAGCGCGGAGCCGCAGAGCACGGGGAAGATGACCTGATGCACGACGGCCTTGCGCAGTGCCGCGACGAGCTCGTCATTGGTGATGGAACTCTCGTTGGTGAGGTACTTTTCCGTGAGGTTGTCGCAGGTCTCGACGATCTTCTCGATCATCGTGTGGCGCCACTTCCTGGCGGTGTCAAGCAAGTCCTCGGGGATCTCGACCTCGTGGAACTCGGAACCCTGGCTGTTCAGGTCCCACACGCGGGCCTTCATCTCGATGAGGTCGATCAGCCCACGGAAGGTGGCTCCCTGGCCGATTGGGTATTGGATCGCGACGGCATTCGCACCAAGCCGCGTGAGGATCGAGTTGAAGGAGTACTCGAAGTCCGCACCCGTCTTGTCCATCTTGTTGATGAGGCAGAGGCGGGGGACCGAGTAACGGTCTGCCTGGCGCCAGACGGTCTCGCTCTGGGCTTCCACGCCTTCCTTGCCGTCAAACACGGCGACCGCGCCGTCAAGCACGCGCAGCGAGCGCTCCACCTCGATGGTGAAGT
>SXOD01000080.1 GCA_005776885.1 Planctomycetia bacterium | reverse complement strand
GTCGGCGGCGCGACCGAGATCGCGATGAAGGAACTCAAGGATCGCGTCGACGATGCGCTCCACGCGACCCGCGCAGCGGCCAAGGAGGGCTATGTCCCCGGCGGCGGCGTGGCGTTCATCCGCGCGATCGCTGCGGTCGAGGATGCCCGCAAGAAGGCGAAGGGCGACGAGAAGTTCGGGCACGACATCGTCGCCGAGGCGCTCCGCAAGCCACTGTGGCAGATCTCGGAGAACGGCGGATACGACGGCGACCTGGTCGTCGAGAAGGTCCTTGAAGGCAAGGGCTCCTTCGGCTTCAATGCGTCGACCGGCGAGTACGAGGACCTGGTGAAGGCGGGGATCATCGATCCTGCGCTGGTGGCCACCACGGCGCTGCGCAATGCGGCCAGCGTCGCGGGCCTCATGCTCACCACCGATGTCGTCGTGACCGAGCTCAAGGAGCACTCGAAGCCGGTGGCCGGCAGCGTCTCCTGACCGGTGCCCATCGACCCCTGATCCATGGCCGTCGAACGCTGCTACTACGAGGTCCTTGGCGTCGAGCGAACTGCCGACGGCGAGGAGATCAAGCGGTCGTATCGACGGCTGGCGATGAAGTTCCACCCGGACCGCAATCCAGGCGACCCGAAGGCCGAGGCCACCTTCAAGGAGTGTGCCGAGGCCTACGAGGTCTTGGGTGACGCGGAGCGCCGCCAGCGGTACGACCAGCACGGACGTGCCGGCCTGCGCGGCACGCCGGGTCACGACTTCCGCAACATGCACGCCGAGGACATCTTCTCGATGTTCGCGGACATCTTCGGCGCGGGCGGGGCAGGGTTTGGTGGCGCGGGCGGTCGAGGAGGTCGCGGCAGTCGCGGTCGCGGCGGTGTCCCGCAGGGGTACCACCTGGAGACGGAAGTATCCATCGCGCTGGAAGACTGCCTGACCGGAACCGAGCAGGACGTCCCCTTCCGGCGACTCGATGTCTGCAAGCCATGCACGGGCTCCGGCGCGAAGCCCGGGACCAAGCCGGACAAGTGCGCGACATGCGGCGGCCAGGGACAGGTGATGCAAAGCGGCCTGGGCGGCATGTTCCGGATGGTGACCACGTGCCCGACTTGCTCAGGCCGCGGAACGGTCATCAAGGAACGCTGCGAGTCCTGCAAGGGAGCAGGTCGCGTGCCCCAGAAGCGGACCATCTCGGTCAAGATTCCCGCGGGCATCTCTGACGGGCAAGTGATCCGCATCGCGGGCGAGGGCGAGCCGCCGCCGCCTGAACAGTCGCCCACGGGCCAGGGGAAGCATGGCGACTTGCACGTCGTGGTGCGGGTGGCCGAACACGAACATTTCGCACGCGAGGGTGACGACCTCATCACCACTCGTGCGATCCACTATCCGCAGGCGGCGCTGGGAGCCCGGGTGCCGCTGAGCTCCCTGGATGGTGACATCGAGCTGGACATTCCACCTGGCACGGAACACGGCACGTTGCTTCGCGTGCGCGGTCGCGGCATCCCCAACCTTCGGTCAGGCACGCGCGGCGACCTCATCATCGGCATTCGAATCGAGGTCTCGCGCAAGCACACCGATCGCGAGCGCGAGCTCCTCAAGGAACTCTCCGAGATCCAGGGCGACCCCATCGGCGACGGCAAGGGCAAGGGCGTGTGGCAGAAGATCAAGGAATCGATCGGCGGCTGAGGCCGGCGAGGTGCACCATGGACAAAGCAGCGAACGGCAAGACGCACGAGGACGGCCCAGGCGATGCTCCGGAAGGGTCGGAGCGGCCGGAGGGGTCGGAGCAGCCGGAGAAGTCGACCATGGAACCGACGGCCGAGGAAGAGTCCTCGCGAGAGAGCGAACTGGAATCGCAGCTCGCCGAGTTCGAGAGCAAGTACCTCCGCGTCCTGGCCGACTTCCAGAACTTCCAGCGCCGAGCGCATGACAATGAAGCGAAGGCCCGCGTGTACGGCGCGGCGGCCGTCGCGCGCAGCCTTGTCCCGGCGCTGGAGCACTTTGACATGGCGGCGGGTCACGACCTGGCGTCGATGCCGGCTGAGAAACTGGTCGCCGCGGTCTCCATGCTCCAGGAAGAGTTGCTGAAGGGTCTGAGCGAGCACGGTGTGGAGCGCGTGTCCCCCGCAGTTGGCGAGGAGTTCAACCCGCATTTCCACGAAGCGGTCATGCAGCAAGCCGTGCCGGGTGTGGCGGCGGGACATGTGTCGATGTGCCTCCAGGCGGGCTATCGACTGCGCGACCAACCCATCCGCAGCGCCAAGGTGGCGGTCGCCCCGTAATCCGCGCAGCTCTTGAAGTCCATGCACCACCCTTTGACCCGTTCCCGGCTGTCGCGTGGGCTCACGCGCAACGTCCCCCGGGGGTTATCGGTGGAAATGTGCCCCTGAGGGGCACATTTCCACCGATAACCGAGGGCGGACCTTGGACCAGTCGGCTCTCCCGAACCACGCCATACTGACGCCACCGAGACACCATGCCAACCTACGAATACCAGTGCAACGCCTGCGGCCACGAGTTCGAGCAGTTCCAGCCAATCACCGCGGACCCGGTCAAGGTCTGCCCCAAGTGCAAGAAGCGCAAGGTGGAGCGCAAGATCAGCATCGGCGCGGCCGTGATCTTCAAGGGTGGCGGTTTCTACGAGACCGACTACCGCAGCGACTCGTTCAGGAAGGGCGAGGAACAGGAGCGGAAGGCGGGGGAGGCACAGGCCGCGGCCAAGGCTGATTTCGAGGCCGGGGCCAAAGCTGATCCCAAGAGCGATTCCAAGGGCGATCCCAAGGGCGATCCCAAGGCTGCCCCCAAGAACACCTCGGCAGCGGCTGGCGCCAACGCTCCTAGCGAAGCCAAGCCTGGCACCGAGTCGAAGTCAGGTTCGACGCCCATGGCCACGCCGACGACGACCGAAAAGACCGGGACAGCAGGAAAGACCGAGAAGTCCGAGAAGCCCGACCCCTCGCGCACCGGCAAGTCCCACGCCCGCGAAGGCCGTGGAATCGGCAACGTGCTGCAGATTGGGCGGGGGAAGGCTTCGTACTTGAAGCACAATGCAACGACCAAACCAGCATCGATGAAGCCCCGCAAGAGGAAAGCGTAGAGTCCCCCAATGAGCCTCCATTGGCGCACTCGCATTTCGGGGGCACTCTCCCATCCATCCTTTCGTCCGATCAAGGCGGATGAACTGGCCGCATCGCTGGCCATCCCGGCTCCGGATGTCGTCCACTTCATGGCCGCACTCACGCAGATGGGCCTGGAGGGACTCCTCTCCGTCGACAAGTACAACACGGTTCGATTGCCCCCGATGGGGCGCGAGGTCATCGGCCGCATCAAGGTGAACGCGCGCGGCTTTGCGTTTGTCATTCCGCCGGCGAAGACCGCCGACGGCGACCTCTTCATTCCCGAGGGGTTCACCGGCGATGCCGTCACGGGCGACCTGGTTCGCGCGACGGTCACGGACTACGACGGCTCGGGCACCTTCAGTCGCGGCGGCGCGAAGTCTGGCATGGGGCCTGGCGCTCGTCGAGGCAAGGGCGCGGCAGCCCGCAACAGCGGACGAGGGCCAAGCGGTCGAGTCGTGGAGATCCTGGAGCGCGGACAGACTACCTTCGCCGGCACGCTTCGCAAGCAGGGGCGCGAGTGGGTGGTGGATCCAGATGGTCGACTGCTCTCGGGCGCCGTGCTGGTCCGCGATGTCCACGCCAAGAACGCGAAAGAAGGCGACAAGGTCGTCTTCGAGGTCACTCGATTCCCCACGGACACGGCCTTTGCCGAGGGCGTCTTGACAAAGGTGCTGGGCGAGGCGGGTCGACCCGACGTGGAGACGCAATCGGTCATCCATTCGCACGGATTGAGGGAGGAGTTCCCGCCAGAGGCCCTGGAAGAGGCGCGCGAGAAGAGTCGCGAATACGAGCAGGCCATCGCGCGTGGCACGCCGTTCAAGGATCGCGTCAACCTGACGTCGCACTGCATCATCACGATCGACCCGCCGGACGCGCGCGACTTTGACGATGCCATCGAGGTCTCGTGGGACGAATCCAGCCGCGAGTGGACGCTTGGCGTCCACATCGCCGACGTCTCGCACTTCGTGACGCCGGGCAGCGCGCTGGACGAAGAAGCCAGCAAGCGCGGCAACTCCGTCTACCTCCCCCGCCACGTCATCCCCATGCTGCCCGAGTCGCTCTCCAACGGCGTGTGCAGCCTGCAAGAGGGCGTCCCGCGCCTGGTGAAGAGCGCGTACATCACCTTCGACGCCGATGGCCGACGACGCAGCGAGTGGCTCCGCCAGGGCATCATCACGTCGCGCAAGCGATTCACCTACCTTGAGGCCCAGGGCATCATCGATGGCGACAAGTCGGAGGCGCACGCGCATGCGCGCACCGACACGCCCGTGGACGACGAGGTTCGCGCCACGCTCCTGCGCGCCAACCAACTGGCGCAGGTGCTTCGCAAGCGCCGACTGGCCGACGGGATGATCACGCTGGAGCTGCCCGACAGCGAGCTGGTCTTTGACGATGAGGGCAAGGTCAAGGATGTCGTCCCCGAGGATGATGCCTTCACCCACACGCTCATCGAGATGTTCATGGTGGAGGCCAACGAGGCCGTCGCGCGCATCTTCGCGTCGCTGGAGGTGCCGCTCCTTCGACGCATCCACCCAGACCCCAGTCCCGGTGCGATGGAAGAGCTGCGAGTCTTCGCGCGCGGCGCGCAAGTCCGAATCGGCGAGGAGCCGGATCGTCGCGACCTCCAGCGGCTGGTCGATGCCGTGCGCGGCACGGACCGATCGCGCGCCGTCCACCTGGCCGTGCTCAAGAGCCTCTCCAAGGCGTCGTACTCGCCCGCACACATCGGCCACTTCGCGCTGGCCAGCGAGCATTACGCGCACTTCACCAGCCCGATTCGCCGCTACCCGGACTTGCTCGTGCACCGCGCCGTCGAGGCGTACCTGGAACTCACGTCCAATGGCGATCGAGCCGCCACCGGCAAGCGACGGCGCGAGATCACGTCGCTCCTCCACGACGACACTCGCGTCGCGAACGAGGAAGTGCTGGTCGGCCTGGGCCGCCACTGTTCCGACACGGAGATCGAGGCGGCCGAGGCGGAGCGCGAACTGCGCACTTTCCTGGTGCTCCAGTTCCTGCACGAACACTTCATGGGCGCCACGATGCGCGGCGTCATCACGGGGCTCCTTGGCAGCGGCCTCGGCGTCGCGGTGACGCTGGACAAGTACCTGGTCGATGGCCTCATCCGATTCCGGGAGGTGGCCAGCGCCAAGGGGCAGGATCGATGGACCCTGGCGCCGACGACCGGGCGACTGGTGAACGAACGCACCGGCCTCAGCGTGGGACTTGGCGATCCCGTCGAAGTGAAGATCTCGGCGATCGACCTGCCCGCGCGCGAACTCTCGCTCACGGTCGAGCGGCTTGGGAAGCCCCGCAGCGACCGGCTGGCACAGGGCGACCTCGCCGACGGCCACGCACCGGAGAAAACCACCCGCATCACGCGCGACCATCGCGCTGACTCGCCGGAGTCCGGTTCACGGTGGCGCCGGCGCACTCGCAACGAGAAGGGCGAGCGCGGCGGATTCAAGCAAGGTCGACGCGGACGGAAGGCGCGGTAGCACGCATCACGAACTCGGCATCGCCGCCTCGGACTCCATCGTCCCCATCACCGCAACACCTCGGCCAGGAACTGCGCCGCCCGCGCCCACGACCGGGCATCAGCCTGCGCCGAATACACCGTGCCAAACACGGGATCGTTGGCCAGCGGGTTGGTGAACGCGTGCAACGTCCCGCCGTACGCGTCCAACTCCCAGTCGGCCTTGGCCTGCGACATCTCCCGAGTGAACCCCAGCACGCTCTCGGGCTTGGCCAGGGGATCGTCCCATCCGTGCAGTGCCAAGACTTTCGCTGCGATCGGCCGCTGTGGACCGACTTGTGAAGCATCAGGTGCGGTGAAGAGCCCGTGGAACGACACCACGCCGCGCACGCCGGGGAGGCACGCGCGAGCGATGTCGATTGCGCACAATCCGCCGAAGCAGTAGCCGATGGCGGCCAGCCGAGAGGCGTCTGCGCCGGGAATCGTCGCGGCGCTTGCGACGGCTGCGGCGAGGCGACCTCGCAGCAGGGCTCGATCCTCCACCAGCGGCGACATCAGCGCCATGTTTTCATCGTTGGAGTTGCCGCGGCGACCCTTGCCGTACACATCGATGGCGAACCCGATGTAGCCAAGCGCCGCAAGCGCGCGCGCCTTCTCGTCGGCAAACAAGTCCTCGCCGGCCCATGCATGGCAGACCAGGACGACGGGGGTGGGACCGCTGCTCCCTGCCTCGGCGGGTCGCGCGACGAATCCCTCGCACGCGAAGTCCCCGGCTCGATACTCCAATCGTGATTCGGCGGCTGAGGTCATCCGCGCAATCCTATTGAAAGAAAAAAGGGAACGCATTGCCGGATCGATCTCCCTCGCGGTTACTGTGGCTTGCATGAGACAACAGAGTGACGGACAAGGGGCGCACGGCGGGCCAACCGCCTTCGCGCGCGCAGTGACGGCCAAGCAGGCCGCGATGGCATCATTGGGAACCCTCCTCGGGCTGGCAGCCCTGGGGGCGTGGGGAGCGGTCGGGGGCGGGGACGGCTCGGACGCATCGTGGGGCGTTCGTGAAGTCCTCGCCCCTGAGGGGAACGCGCCGTCGGCGAGAGGATTTTCGGTCGCTGCTCTTGCGGGGACGGGTGTCACGAGCGACGGTGGCCGAGCCGTCGACTGGCTCCTGTGGGGACCAGCCCGCGATGACGACTCCGGCGAGTCGGAAACCGGCGTGGCGGTCCTCTGGCGAGATCCACGCAGCAGTTCAACCGGCGCGGAGTGGCGCGAGGCGCCGTCGATCACTCCACCAGCAGAGTGGAACGACCCGTGGGCATTCTTTGGGTGCGCTATCGCCGTGCACGGTGACCACCTCATCGTTGGGGCGCCCAACGCCGACAGCGGCGCGTTCCAGTCGGGGGCGGCGTTCGTCTACAGGCTGATCGACTCGCCCACGAAAGGCGCGTCAGGCAAGTCAGCGCATCAACCACCCGGCCACTGGGAGTGGGTCGCGACGCTTGAACCGCCGGACCCCTGCCCTGGCGGCCACTTCGGCGAATCGGTCGCGCTGCATGACGATGTGATGGCGGTCGGCGTGCCTGACTCAGACATCCACGGTCTCAACCGGGCTGGACTCGTGTGCGTCTACCGACTCACCGCGTGGCCAGGCGAACTGGATGGTCCCACCACCATCGTCCACCCATGTGCGGCTGACGGTGATCGCTTCGGGGCATCAGTCGCGCTGGGCAAGACCACGATGGCGATTGGCGCGCCATGGGTCGATGTGCCAGTCGCACTCTCCGATTCCGGTCGGGGAACGCACGATCGACTCAACCCTCCCGACTGGATGGCCAACGCGGGAGAAGTGCTTGTCTTCGATCGCGTCGTGAGTGTCACGAGCCTCGAGTGGACACTCCGATCTCGACTGCACAGCCCGGCGCCGGCATCGCAGGCCTGGTTTGGCGCAGCGGTCGCCGTCGTGGAATCAGAAGGCGGCCCGACGTGCCTGGCCATCGGTGAACCACGAGCGGCGCAGCAGTCCTCATCAGCGTCCGGGACTGGAAGCACCTCCGGGACTGGGAGCACACCCGACCCAGTCCGCACCGGTGCGGTCCATCTCTGCCACACCATGCAACGCGTCCCGGGCGACTGGTGGCTCTCGCACTCGTTCGCTGGATTGCCGGACTCTCACTTCGGCGCCATGGTCGCCGCCGACCCGAGCGGCAACACGCTGGTGGTCGGCGCCACCGGAATGCTGGGTGCAGCACGAACGCGTGGCGGCGACGCAGCGGGCGGAGGTGGCGGTGGCAGTGGCGGTGGCAGTGGCGGCGGTGGCAGTGGCGGTGGAAAGACAGTCCTGGAACTCACCGGCGGCATCGCAATCCTTGAGCGTGTGACTGGGGCCGGTGGTTGTCGCGGCCCTGGTGGAGAGCAGACGCCCTCATCCTGGGACCAATCCTGGCTACGAGATGCCGTGATCCCACGAGGGTGGCTGCTCGGGCACGGGGCCGCCGTCTTGGATGGTGAGGCGCTGCTGCCGCTGCGATGCGACCCCGAGTCGACGCCAGAGGCTGGCTACGTGTTGGTCGCGACGCCCGGGCCAGCCTACGCACCCGCCCCATAGCGCCGCTCCACCACCTCTCCCCATTGCGCCAGCGTGCTGCACTTGATGAAGTCTGCCTTGGTGGATTCCGCATCAGGGTGGTGCACCGCGAACTTGATCCCAAACTTGCGCATTCGACGGCCCGCGGCCATCTCGCCATGCAGGACCTTGGCCAGCCGCAGGTGTTCCAGCAGCACGGCACGCTGCTCTGGAAGCGTGGGCGCCAGCGCCGACCGTCCCGCGATGAGTTCGCGAGCCTGGCGGAAGATCCACGGATTCCCGATGCACCCGCGAGCCACGCTCACGCCCGTGACACCGCAGTAGTCCAGCATCTCGAATATGTCACTGACGGTCCAGACATCGCCTGACCCGAAGACGACCCGGTCGCGGTGCCGCTGCATCAACTCTCGCAGGAACGACCAACGGCTCGGTCCCAGGTACTTCTGCTCCACGGTGCGGCAGTGCACCGTGGCCCACGCGTAGCCGAGGTCGTACGCCGCGTCGAAAATGCGCTCGAAGTTCCGGGCCATCTCCGGCGAGTCATCAAAAGCGCGCCGAAGCTTGACCGTGCAGGGCACCTCGCGCGGCACGCCCTCGCGCACGGCACGCAGCAGCCCAATCGCATCGTCGGCGTGCGCCAGGAAATGCCCTCCTCGATTGCGCGACTTGATCTTCTTGACTGGACAGGCGAGGTTGACATCGACCATGTCGTAGCCCATCTCCGCCAACATCGCCCCCGCCTCCGCCATCTCGCCCGGGAGCGTCCCCATGATCTGCCCGGCGATGGGGTGATCCTCCACGCCTGCGATTCGGTTTTCCGCAACATCGCCGGTGCCGCAAGACTCCGCGGCAGCAATCAAGTCCGGGTCCTCCCGATTCTTCCCCTTCCCGCCGTTGAGGAGCGTTCGGTCAAGCAGCGCCTCCGTCACGCAAAAGGGGCACCCGTGCTGCCGCGCCACCAGCCGCATCGCACCATCGGAATACCCCGCCAATCCCGCCTGAAAGAACGGCGCATCAAAGCCCGGCACCACGGCCGGAACTCGCGCATCAATGGCCCAACGACGCGCGATGTCGGCCACCGAGCGAGACACTTCTCGCAACGGCCGATCCGCGCTGTCCAGTTCGACGCTCATGGGGCGAGAATCCTACGGCGGCGATCGCCTCGACGGTCCGAACGGCGCGGCAGAGTGCGCGGTAGAGTGCGCGGCAGCATGGCACACCCTGCGTCGATCACGATTGCTGGCCTGGGCGCATCGCTGCTCGCGGCGGCGTCGGCCTGCACACCCAACGCCAACTACGCGCTGGCCACGGAGCCTTATCCCGTCGCGCGCGCCACCGGGCCCACGCTCCAGATCCAGGCGGAGCCGGAGGGCGACCAGCTCCGACTTGAGAACCTTACGGTGCAGGCTTTCAAGGCCCCGAGGCTCTGGGTCAATCGGCGCTATGTTTGCGATCTGGCCGATATCGCACCCGGCGCGACGGTCATCGTGCCGCTCATCAACCTGCGGGACCAGTGGGGCCAGACGCCGTACCCGTCCACGATGTTCCGGCTGCACGCGCCAACGCCCATCGTCTTGGTGGAGATCGATCCCGGCCAGGACCAGCCGTTGCTTGGCCTCGTGGTGGTCGAGCCGCCGACCGAAGAGCGGTAGAGCGAGCGTGCGCTTGCGCTTGCGGAGGCCGGAGCGCTACGCCAACCCCAGCCGCGCGCGCTGCCCTACAACCCCAGCCGCGCGCGCTTCTCGGCCCACTCCGACTGCTCGCGCTTGTTCTCGGTGGCCAGCGGCTTGCCGGACTTGATTGACTCGATCTCCAGCGCCGTGAGGTGCATCGCGTTGAGGCGGTAGTCCTCGAACGCCTCGCACGAGATCGGCACGATCGACTTGATCATGTCGTACATCGCGCGTGCGTATTCCTGGATTTCCAGCTGCGCGTGCTCGTCCATGCGGAGCGAAAGGAAGTGGAAGATGTTGTGGAGGTCGCACTTCCAGTACCACTCGGTGTAGACGCTCACCGGCAGGACGCTGCGCGCCAGCTCGCGCGCCACGCCCCGCTCGCTGAGGTCCGTGTAGTCCTTGTAGAGCTCCTCGGCGCGATCAAGCAACTTGAGGAAGTCCTCGGCCGTGCCGACATCGACGGCCCCATCGCCCCCCTGCCGGTTGGACTTGCTCTGCTTGCGGATGTGCTCCATCGGCGGCCGGTAGAAGCGGTCGGGCAGGATGGAGTAGCGGGCGGAGTACTCGTTGACGTTGGCGGTGCGATGTCGAATCCACTGCCGCGCGATGAATACCGGCATCGCGATGTGGAACTTGAACTCCACCATCTCGAAGGGGGTGGTGTGCCGATGGCGCAGCAGGTATCGAACCAGCCCGCGATCCTCATTGACCTGCTTGGTGCCCTGGCCATAGGAGACGCGCGCGGCTTGGACAATGGCAAAGTCGGCGGTCTTCCCTTCGGGCACCAGGCGCGGCATCGCATCGACCAGGGCCACGAAGCCATGTTCGTGCAGGCGGGTCTCCCACCTGGACGCCCCTTGCATCACATCGACGAGCGGCGACTCCGCGGGGACTCGGGAGAAGGGTTCGGGGGTGCCGGCAGAATCAGAGCCGGAGCAAGGGCCCGAACAACTCGTGGCGACTGGGGCGGTCGGGGCGGTCGGGGCGGTCGGGGCAACTGGGGCATCCGTGCGCATCACCGCATTTTCGCAGAAAGGGGCCGAGGCCGCACCCTCCCTTGAATTGATCAGAATGCACCGAAAAACGGTCGTTTCTGATCAATCCACCGGGTGTGTGCCGAGGCCGTGATGGCGGCGGCTCATGCAGTCCTGAAAGGGAAAAAGGAAAAGGGAAAAGGGAAAATGGGAAAAGGAAAGTTACGGAGTCCTGGCGGCCCGGAAGCCGATGTCGTAGCTCGAGACGCCGGGCGAGATGAAGTTGCGGAAGGAGGCACGGCAGTTGTTGGAGCTGCTGCTCCAACTGCCGCCGCGGAACAGACGGTTCGAACCACTTATCGGACCTTGTGGGTCGTTCGCGGGGCTGCTGGCGTAGTAGCTGGACGAGTACCAGTCCTTCACCCACTCCCACACATTCCCGCTCATGTCGTGCAGTCCGAAGCCGTTGCCTGCCTTCTGGCCGACGGGGTGGGTTTGGCTGCTCGAGTTGCTGGAGTACCACGCAATCGTT
>SXOD01000079.1 GCA_005776885.1 Planctomycetia bacterium | reverse complement strand
GAGCCCATTTCCATTCTGGGGACCTTGCGAGGGACTCCTGACGTGCGATTGCTTCCCCGGATTCTCAGACTGCACCACACTGGTCGTCGAGTGCCGAAATGAAACTCGTCCGAAGTTCCGTGGCGGTGGTTGCCCCGACGGTACAAGCGCCCCCTAGTGGCTGCGGCGCTTGGGGCGGACGGACGCCATCGCTGCGACCAGGACTGATGGCAGAAGCCACGGCATCCACTTCCAAGTCCTTGGAGCGGCGCTCGAGACGCTGATGGGGACGGCACTCGGATCAAGTCCATCAATGCGGAGTTCAATGATCCCCGCGCTCGAGACGGAAACGGCGGCTTCCACACCGATTGGATCACCATCGATCACCCCGAATCCGAGCGCGATCGTCTCATGGAGGCCGATGACTGATGCGGTCGGCAGTCGTTCCCGGATGGCCTCCCCCGAAACCTGAATGGTCACTGTGCCCACACGCGGCGTTGCGGGAGAGACATACACAGCAACCGGGCGGCCGTGGAGCATGCCCTGCGCGACCAAACGACCTCCGTCAGCCCGCAGTTGGGCCGTCGAGGAAATGGCCAGCACGGCTCCACAGCACCAGACGCGCCGCATCACGACACCCCCCGCATCGCCATTGGCTGCAAGACGATCCAGACACCGGCCGCCCCGAGGCCAACGGTCACGACCACCCACGGCCAACGGTCGCGCCATGCGGGAATAAGCCGCGCGGCCGCAGCGAGTGACGCAATCGCCCCCGCCTGCAAGACGAGCAGTTGAACCGGCATGAACCACTCAACGCTCGCATGGTGCATCATCGCGACGTTCGCAAGTGGGCTCCCGCCAACCTCCACGCCTCGGGCCACGCCCTGCCCGACAAACCGCGACACGGCATCAAGCCCCGCGCCCCACCCGGTGACCAAGTGAAACCCCAGGTGCGCCACCCACATCGCGGCACCAAGCGGCAGGAGCGCTCGCCAGCCCGCGGTGAATGATCGTGCGCGGACCATCGATGCGATCGCACCGACCGCCGCGGGCACCAGGAGCACCCCAACCAGCATCGCCACCGCAAGCGTGGCCCGCTCGCTGGCCCACCCCCACGACGCCAGCCACTCCACCGCCGGAGCGGTCATCAGCGCGGCGGTCACAAACGCCGCAGCCGTCACGATCATCCACAGCACCCCACGATCCACTCCCGGCTTCGCGCTGATCGTGAGCGGGACAGCCACTCCTTGCCCTCGCGGCCGTTCGCTCTTGATCGCCACTGACCCCAGGCACTGCTGGTACTGCCCAAGCGGGCACACCCAGGCGCAGAAGCTTGCGCCGCGAAAGAGTGCATCCACCAGCGCGGCGCTCGCGAAGTACGCCACAATCACGACCGCCGTTGCGCGTGGGCTCTCCCACCAGGAAAAGCACTCTGCCAGCACGAACCACGCCACGATGAGCATCGCGCCGAGCCACTTGCGCCGCAGCCACGGCGGCCAGTCGAACCGAGGCTTGATGAATCGACGCACCAGGCCTCGCGGCGCCATGAACGGGCACGCGACGCACGCCACATTCCCAAGACACACGATGGCCAGCGCCATGCCGCCTCGCCAATGATTCCACGGCCAGGTGCCGGCGAGGTTGGATGAAGCCTCGCTTGGACCGAACAGCCCGTCAACGATGATCGCGAGTGCTCCTGCCGCAATCGCCCACCGCGCCGCCGTCCGCACCCGAACCTGCGCCAGCCACTCCAGCACGGGCCGTCGTCTCGCAAGCCAGCCGCGCCGTCGCGCGTGGCAAGTGGAGGTCGCCTTGAACGGCGCGCGCTCTCCTGCAAACGCCCGCCTCAGGAGAATCACCGCCGCCGGAAGCATGACCATTTGACTGGCCACCCACATGATGCCTGCGGCGAGGCGTTGGTCCTCAAGAGGGCTCTCGCCCGCCACCGTCGCACCAACTTCATACAGCGGATAAATCGGTCGACCGACAAACGCAAGCAACCCGCAGAACGCCGTATTTTGCAAGTCCGCGAGCAGCACGACACCCACTCGCGCCAGCGGCGACCACGGACTCCGCCACGGCGTCGGTTCCACGACCTGCATCCACAAGAGCACACTCCCCAGCACAAAACTCGCGTGTTCCACCGCATGCCATCCCGGGTCCTGCGCGGCGAACGCATACAGCGCTGGCGCGTGCCACAGCCAGGTCGAGAGCGTGTACGCCACCAGCGCGGTCACGGGATGGAGCACGACGCGCATTGCTCCGCGCACTCGCCTGGAGACCACGAACGGCTGCAGAAATCGTTGCCAACTCCACGGAATCCCTCGCCACAACGGGAGGATGGGCGCGCTGGCCACGATGAGCGGAGCCGCCACGAAAGTGAGCAGCACATGTTGCGACATGTGGACCCACAAGAGGTACTTGGACCAGGCTTCGATCGCGCCCGTGAGCGACACCCACACGACCGCAACTCCCGCCACGAGTGCCAGCATGCGCCAATCGCTCGCGCTCCTCCAACCCCGGTTGCCGCGAAGGACCACCAGCACCAGCATCGCCAGCGCGGCAAGCACGATTGCGGATGGGCTGCTTGTGGGAAGGAGCTGGCTCACGGACTCAGGCCGTGAACGCTAGCGCGGGGACTGCGCGGCGGGCTTGGTCGTCGAAGGTGACGCCGCATCCGGGCCAGGCTCATCCGGTGTCCGCTCCCCCGCGAAGGCTTCCGCGGCAATCTCGTCCTGCCGTTCCAGCTTCGGATGCAGCGTGCTCATGAAGAGCGCCACCGCTTCGGTCTGCGCGCTGGAGAGATTCTTGCCAAAGGCCGGCATGTTGCCGCCGCCCTGCTGGACTTGCCGCACCAGTTGGTCGTAGGAAAGTCGCGTGGCGACATCATCAAGCGCCGGGCCGCGCTCGCCGCCCAGCCCGCCGAGCTGATGGCAGTTGCGGCATTGCGCGTATTGGATGACCACCGCGCCCGCGCGTTCGAGCGGAGTTCTCCCCGCCAACTCGCTCTTTGGCGTCTCGTACGCACTCCACGCATCCATGTCTGGGCTCCAGGGGCTGGTGGCTCCCTCGTAGGTCAGCACGCCGATGCATGTGGTGACCAAGACCACCGCGAGGATCATTCCCGGTCGCTTGCTGGGGCGTCGATCACCCTCAGTGCCGAGGAATGGAATCGCGAACAATCCAAGGATGAGAAACGCGGGTGCCACCAACATCGCAAACGCCTCGGTGGCCGGCGGGATCAGGCTCACCACTCCAAAGATCCACAGGAATGGCAGGTCGGGACGAGGGTTGGTCTCGATGATCGTCGGATCAGGGATGCCGCCAGGTCCGATCGGGCCTTGCCACAGCGCGATCGCCACCAGCCCCAGCAACGCGAGCGCGCAGAAGATCAGGTCGCGCTTGGCGGCATCGGGCCAGAATGGGACACCGCCCTTGTGAACTCGCTCCTCAAAGCCTGCTCGGTAGGTGGCTCGATCCACCGGCGGCGACGCGGCCGGCATCTCCGAGATCCCGTGTCGCAACACAAGCATCAGGTGAAGTCCCACCAGCCCGATGGCGATCCCCGGCAGCACGAACACATGCAGCGCGAAGAACCGAGAGAGCGTGGCACCCGAAATGATCTGGTCGCCAAGCACCAGCGCGCGGACCTGGTTCCCCACCAACGGGATTCGATCTGCAATAGAGGCGCCGATGCCCAGTCCCCAGTAGGCATCCTGGTCCCACCGCATCACCTGCCCGGTGAACGAAAGAGCCAGCGTCACCAGGCAGAGCACCACGCCCACGATCCAGGTCATCTCGCGCGGGAACTTGTAGGTGGCGTGGATGAAGACCTGCGCCATGTGCAGCATCATCATGATGATCATGGCGTTGCTGCTCCATCCGTGAATCGCACGCAGGAGCCACCCGTAGGGCACCGCAGTGTTGATGTAGTTCAGGTTGTCCCACGCCGTCGCGGCATCCGGGGCGTAGACCGTGGCGAGGCAAATGCCCGTCACGACCTGGATCGTGAAGAACATCAGGGTCGCGCTGCCAAAGACATACCACCACCGTGCCGACTTGGGCACCTTGTGGGTCATCACTGGGCCGATGAGCGCACCGATCCCGGTGCGGTCCTCAAGCCACCGCGCGGTCGCGGCCGCGGCGCTGGTCGCGCTTCGCAGGAGCGTCCTCATGGGTTCGGTGTCTCGATCCCGGGCAGCGTGCCCGCCTGGATGTGCAATCGCCCGCCCTCGATGCGCCACGGATATTCAAAGAGCCCGCGCGGCGGCGGCCCCGAGGCGCGAGTTCCATCCTCGTAATACGCGCCGCCGTGGCAGGGACACAGGAAGAGCTTGCTTTGCGCGAACCAACGCACCGGGCATCCCAGGTGCGCGCAGTTGACGCTGAAAATCTGGAACTGCCCCGCCGCCATGCGCCGGATCCAGCATCCCGCGCGCGACGTCATGCCGTCGATGGGGCTGGCGTTGGGCTCCGTGAACTCGCCGTAGCGGGTCTGGCCGATCGGGTACTGGTCAATCGCGCCAAGGTCGATCCACGACAGCCCATGCGCTCCCTCGACGGGTCCAAGCAGGAACCCAAGGATCGGGGCGCCCACCGCGATGCCGCCGGCTCCCATCAGTCCCACGCCGGCCTTGAGCATGAAGTTGCGTCGACCACCCCTGCCGCAAGAGGCGCATCCTTCTCTTCGATCGTGTGCGTCGCCACTCATTGGTTCGATCCTCCCGCCGCGGCCCATGCCGGTCGCTTGGACGCCAGCCAGGCCACGATGTCGGCCGCGTCGCGCGCTGGCGTGTCCATTCCGGGCTTGCCAAGATCGACCCGTCCGAACACGATGCCATTCCACAGCGCTTGGTCACTCATGAGGGCGATGTACATCGGATCGGTGATGCCGCCCTCGGCACCAACCGCATGGCACGACGCGCACTGGCTGGCATAGAGGCTCTCGCCGCGGGCCGCATTGCCCGGCTGAACCCGCCATCCCTGCGGTGCGGTTCCGCCGCCCTCGCCCCACATGGATCGCCACGCGGGAACCGCATCCGCCAACTGTTCGTCCGGCACCATGCCGCCCGCACTCACCGCGAAGGCCGGCATGAGCACGCCGCAGCCGTTGGCCGTGGCCGCAAGAACCTGCTCGTCAGAAACCGAAGCCCACCAGCGCGCATCCGCCAGCCCGCGCGCACCCGAACCTTTCCCATCGGTCCCATGGCAACCAGCGCAGTTCGTGTTGAACAGCTGAAGCGGCGTTGGCGTGCCAGGGCGAGCCACAGCGCGATACATCGGGACTCCCAGCGGTGCACCGTGCTCACCACAGCCAGCCATCCAACCAGCCATTCCAAACAGCAGCGTGCCGCCAAGCACGACGGACATCAAGTGGATCCGGCTCATCGTCCCGCCTCCCTTCCGCGCTCGATCTCCAGTCGCTCCGCCACCGGCAGCCCCGTGAGCGTGCAGATCCTGGCGGATCGATTGACATGCCAACCACACGCCACGCCAAAGGCGACTTCGCTGGCGATGAACCACGGCCAGGAGATGAACTCCTCCAGTGCCGGATTGACGATCCCAAGGACCGGCCAGGTCAGGCCGGTCATGACCGCAGGAATGATCACCGCCCCCATGAGCATCGGCCTTGCCGGCATCATCGCGAGTGCGACGGTGAACAGCATGCCCACCAGCACCGACAGGATGGCGTGGATGACAAGGGCGTCGATGAGCAACGAACCGTGGAACGCCGCAAGCGTCCCAGGGGACGAGTCGGCCATCGACGGCGTCACGACCCCCACCAGCAAGTTGATCGGCATCCACGGGCTGTTGTGTTCCGCGATGCCCCATGCCATGGCCACGGCGGCCATCGCCACGCCACCGAAGAGCCCGCCCTTGATGCCCGACAGGATGGGGTGGACGGACTCTGGGTAGACGCGTCGCCGACGGGACTCCATTGAAGCCGGGGGTGCAGCCACGGGCACGACCGGCTCCATGCCGCCTGCTGCCTTGAACTCTTCCAGTTGCTCTTGGGGGAAACACGCCTTGAACCAGATCACCAGCCCGATGATCGCCAGCAGCGCACCCACCAGCGTGAGCATGATGTTGGTCACCAGGCCTGCAAAGAGCAGCGCCACACCAAGCGCGGCGGTCATCGGGCCCGCTGTGGGGACCGGGATGCCATGCATGTAAGGCACCTGTGTTGGAGTGTCCCGATTCGAGTCACTCATGGCGTCAGCGTGCCTCCGTCGCGACCGACCAGGTAGACGACCGTGAAGACCACCACCCAGACCGCATCGACAAAATGCCAGTACCACCCCACCAGTTCCACGCGCCCGGCGTCGCTCTTCTTGACATGCCCGCGCAGCGACAAGAGCAGGATGCCCGTGAGGCACACCAGCCCCACGATGACATGGAAGGCGTGGAAGCCAACCAGCGAATAGAAGGTTGTGCCGAACAGGTTGGTCGTAATCGTGAGCCCATGCTTGGTGATGAGCCCGTACCACTCCATCCCGGTGCCAACGATGAAGTATCCGCCGAGCAGGATGGTGAGCAGGAGCCACCCCTGGAACGCCCGGATCGCTCCCGTCGCCAACGACCTGAACGATCGAATCGCCGTGTAGCTGGAGGAGAACAGTGCGATGCTGTTGACGATGACGGGGCCGAGGTCAAGCACATCCTTGGGCTGTGGTCCAGTCGCGCTCTTCCCGATGTAGAAGAGGTACGCCACCACGAAGGTGGCAAAGAAGCATGACTCCATCAGGATGAGCGAAGCCATGCCAACCTTGCCGCGCGAAGGCCGCGCGATGGGGTCGGTGAGGATGGAGACTGGGGCAGCGCTCATGTGTGGATACTCCGGTCACGCCCCATACGAAGAGTCCGGGTCGTCGGGATGCTTGCTGTCCCACAGCGGCCGGCGGCTGCCGACCACGGGAATGGTGTCAAAGTTGTGTTCGGGTGGCGGGCTGGTGGTGGCCCATTCCAGCGTCCAGGCATCCCACGGGTCGTTCCCGGCGCGACGGCCGGAGCGCAGCGAGACAATCACATTCCACGCGAAGAGGCCAACCGCCAGGATCTGGAAGATGACCCCGATCGACGAGACCTGGTTCCAGATCTCCCAGCCTCGATCGGCCTCGTAGTAGGCGATGCGCCGAGGCATGCCCAGGATGCCGCTGATGTGCATCGGCCCAAAGGTCAGCGTGAACCCGATCTGGAGGAGCCAGAAACTCCACTTCCCCATCGTCTCCGACAGCAGCCGGCCCGTCGCCTTGGGGAACCAGAAGAAGAGCCCGGCGAAGATGGCGTTGAGCAAGCCCCCGATCAGCACATAGTGGAAATGCCCGACGACGAAATAGGAGTCCGAGAGCTGCCAATCGAACGGCACCACCGCCAGCATGATGCCGGTGAGCCCGCCCAGCACGAACATCGCCAGGAATCCCAGCGCGAACATCATCGACGCGGTGAATCGGATGTGGCCGCCCCAGAGCGTGGCCAGCCAGTTGAAGACCTTGATGCCAGTGGGGATCGAGACCAAGAACGTCGTGGCCGCGAACAGGGAGTTCAGGAACGGGCCCAGTCCCACCACGAACATGTGGTGCGCCCAGACGCCCAGCGAAATGAACATGATGGCGACGGTCGCCGCCACCATCAACGGGTAGCCAAAGATCACCTTGCGGCTGAAGACCGGGATCACTTCGCTGATGAATCCAAAACCGGGAAGGATCAGGATGTACACCTCGGGGTGGCCAAAGAACCAGAAGAGGTGCTGCCAGAAGACGGCGTCGCCGCCATTCTGCGTGTCAAAGAAATGCGCTCCCAGGCTGCGGTCGAAGAGGAGCATGACCTGCGCCGCCGTGAGCACCGGCATGACCGTGAGGATCAGGATCGCCACCACCAGCATCATCCAGGTGAGGAGCGGCATCCGCATGAGCGTCATGCCGGGGCACCGCATGGAGAGCGTGGTCGCGAGCAGGTTGATCGCCGTGGTCATGCTCCCGAAGCCGCCCACCATGATCCCGAGGATCCAGTAGTCGGTGGAGTTGCCGCGGCTGAAGGGGCGTTCCGTGAGCGGTGCGTAGGCAAACCACCCGACATCGGGAGCGGCCGCGGCACCATCCAGTCCCGGCGCCCCCAGATAGGAGAAGTACAGGAGGATCGATCCCAGCAAGAACAGCCAGAAACCGAAGGCATTGAGACGCGGGAACGCCATGTCCCGCGCGCCGATTTGCAATGGCACCAGGAAGTTGGCCATCCCCAGGAGCACGGGCATCCCGACCAGGAACACCATCGTGGTGCCGTGCATCGTGAAGAGCTGGTTGAAGACCTCCGGGGAGATCAGCTTGTTTTCCGCGAAGGTGAGCTGCGCACGCATCGCACTCCCCTCGAGCCCTGCCACCACCAAGAAGATGATCCCGGTGACCACGTACATGATGCCCAACTTCTTGTGGTCGACCGTCGTCGCCCACTCGTGGACGATGGCCGTCCAAGGGCGGCGCTCGTCCATCCGATCGGTGGTGGCTGGAAGCGTCGTCATGATTCAGCGAAGCTCCATCAGGTACGCCACGACGGCGGTGAGGTCATCGGGGGTCAGGTTGAGGCTGGGCATGTTGCAGCCGGGCTTGATGTCCTGGGGATTGTCGATCCACCGGCGGAGGTTGTCCTCGGAGAAGTCGATGACGCCAGAGCCCAGCGTGGCGCGGCTGGCGACATGCGAGAGGTCGGGGCCAAAGAGCCCATCGCTCACGCCGCTCACGGTGTGGCAGGTGGCGCAGGCGAGCGACTCGAAGACCGCGCGCCCGCGCATCGCGATGGCGGATGGTGGCGCCGAGGCTGGCGCACGCTGCGCCGCCGTCCACGACTCGAATGCGGCATCGTCCACCGCGTCCACCCGCAGCAACATCCCCGCGTGCTCGGTCCCGCAGTACTCCGCGCACTGCCCAAGGTACGTCCCGGCCTGGTCCGCCTGGAACCAGGTGTTCGTCTGGTAGTTGGGGATCACATCTCGCTTCCCCGCCAGGCGCGGCACCCACCACGAATGCGCCACGTCTGCGCTCTCCACCTCAAGCCAGACGGGCGTTCCCACCGGCACCACCAGCTCATTCGCGGTCACCACTCCCAGGTCCGGGTATCGATATTCCCACCACCATTGGTGGCCGATCACCTGCACCCGAAGCGCGCCGTCCGGCATGTCGACCAAGTCCACGTCTCGGATCACTCGAACCGTGACAAGCGTCAGCAGGAAGACAATCACGGTCGGCACGACGGTCCACGCCAGCTCCACCTGGTTGCTGCCAAAGACCTGTGTTGGCTCTGTTCCGGCAGGCAGCCCCGCCGGTCGTCGCCCCTTCACGATGGCCACACCCAGCAAGGTGAGCACCACAACGCCGATCGCGGCCGTGATTCCCAGGACAAGCCAAATCACGGCGCTCAAATGGGTGGCAGCCGGGCCCGCTGGTTCAAAGATTGCCGTCGGATTCGTCCCGGGAGCGCAGACAGCCGTGGAGTCCGTCGCCGCGATGCCCAACGAGATCAAGTGTGAGAAAACGCACGCGCCGGCCATCGTCGAAGCCTATCTGGTTTCAGTGCCGGTGACAGGAATCGAACCTGCACTCCTTTAAAGGGAAACGGATTTTGAATCCGTCGCGTCTGCCAATTCCGCCACACCGGCGCACTGGACCCGGAACGATGATGCTACTCGCATCCGTCTGTCTCCGCAGCCTGCGACTCAGTCGCC
Source organism: Planctomycetia bacterium (assembly GCA_005776885.1). Taxonomy (GTDB): domain Bacteria; phylum Planctomycetota; class Phycisphaerae; order Phycisphaerales; family SM1A02; genus SXOD01. The sequence goes on along the minus strand of SXOD01000079.1, from coordinate 20,553 downwards.
ACCGGTGTCGGAGCGTGAGTAGTTTGGGGCCTCGCGCGTGATCTGGATCGAGTGCGGATGGTTCTCGATCACCGTGGCCGGCGAGATTTTCACGAACCGGCTGTCGCGCTGGAACGACTCGATGTCCGCGCAGCCGCAGTATCCCATCGCGCTGCGAAGTCCCCCCACCATCTGGAAGGCGAACTCGGCCACGGATCCTCGGTACGGCACTCGGCCCTCAACACCTTCTGGCACAAACTTCTGGGCGCCCTTCTGCCCGTAGCGGTCGGCGCTGCCTGCGGCCATGGCGCCCTCGCTGCCCATGCCACGGTACGACTTGAAGCGCCTCCCACGGTGCAGCACCATCTCGCCCGGGCTCTCCTCAAGACCCGCAAAGAGCCCGCCCAGCATGACGGTCGATGCGCCCGCCGCGACCGCCTTGGCGATGTCACCCGATTGCCGGATGCCGCCATCGGCGATCACTGGGACTCCAGCGGGAGCGGCCGCCGAAACGGCATTCATGATGGCCGTCACCTGCGGCATCCCAACGCCGGTCACCACGCGGGTGGTGCAAATGGAGCCGGGTCCGATGCCGACCTTGACGGCGTCGGCCCCGGCCTCGATGAGCGCCTTGGCCGCCTCGGCCGTCGCCACATTGCCCGCGATCACGTCGATCGACCAGCGCTTCTTGATCTCCCGCACGGTCTCAAGCACCCAATGGCTGTGCCCATGGGCGGTATCCACGACGATCACGTCGACTTCGGCCTTGATGAGCGCCTCCACGCGATCAAACTGGTTGACGCCGACGGCCGCTCCCACCCGAAGTCGGCCCCGGGCATCCCGGCACGCGCGAGGATGCGCTCGCGTGTGCTCGATGTCACGCATGGTCATGAGCCCCGCGAGGCAACCCTTGCCATCCACCAAGAGCAGCTTCTCCACGCGACCTCGAGTCATCCGCTCCCCGGCTTGCTCCAGCGTGGTCCCCTCCGGTGCGGTCACCAGCCCGTTCTTGGTCATGACGTCGCCCACCTTGGTGACATCCGCCGCCCCACCGATGAACTTGATGTCGCGCCTCGTGAGGATCCCGACCACGCGCCCGCGCGCCGTCCCATCCTCCGAGACGGGGAAGCCGCTCACTCCCTGCTCGGCCATGAGGGAGAGTGCTCGCGCGACCGTGTCAGAGGGACTAAGGGTCACGGGATCGACAATCACCCCGTTTTCGCTTCGCTTGACCTTGGCCACCTCGCGCGCCTGCGCCGCGGGGTCGAGGTTCTTGTGCACGATCCCGATGCCGCCCTCCTGTGCCAACGCGCGCGCCATCGCGGACTCCGTCACCGTGTCCATCGGCGCGGAGACGAGCGGGATGTTCAGCTGGATGTTTCGAGTGAGCCTGGTGCGCGTGTCGGCCTTGTCGGGGCTGACCGAACTGGCTCGCGGGATCAGGAGGACATCATCAAAGGTGACGCCCTCTTGCGAGAACTTGTGCTCCATCTGGGAACTATCTCAGCCCTTGGTCCGAATGTCAATGGCGTCCGGCACAGACCCCCTCGCTGGGGTCGCGGGTCCCCCCGTCCATTCGCTCCATTCTGCTAACCTGACCATTCTGCACCCACGGAGGCCCTTTGTCGACCGCACGGAACGAACTACTTGTCCCAGTCGCTGTCCACCACCGTGGCACCACCCCCGGGGAGGGCAAGAAAGCCTGGCTTTCCTGGCTGGACGCCATTGTCCGGTTTGAGGGAAGCGACCTGATCGTCAAGTCGGGGTTGCCCCCCCGGATCCGGCACCGAGGCCTCCTCAAGGATCTCTCCACCCCGGCCCTGTCGGAAGACACGCTTTTCCAGGTGGCGAAGGACATCCTGGACCCGAACCAGCTGGCCCACTTCGAGCGACACGGCTCGATCGACTTCGCCTACGACTTCGAGCGTGGTCGCCGTTTCCGCGTCAACATGTTCATGGCGCGCGGCAAGCCTTCGGTGGCGGCCCGACTGATCACCAGCAACATCAAGAAGTTCGAGGACCTCTTCCTCCCGCAGGTGCTGGGGGACGTGGCGATGGCCGCGCAGGGGCTGATCCTCTTCTCCGGGGTGACCGGCTCCGGGAAGTCCACGTCCATTGCCTCGATGCTGGACTACGTCAACGAGCGCAAGAAGGTCCACATCATCACGATCGAGGACCCGATCGAATACATCTTCGAAGACAAGAAGGCGACGATCAACCAGCGCGAGATCGGGATCGACTGCACCAACTTCAACGACGCGCTCCGCGCGCTGGTGCGAGAGAACCCGGACGTCGTGCTTGTCGGCGAGATGCGTGATTACGAGACGTTCGAGGCCGCCATCCGTGCCGCCGAGACTGGCCACCTGGTCTTCGGGACCATCCATGCCTCCAGCGCCTGGCAGACCTTCGGCCGCATCTATGACCTCTTCCCCGAGGAGGAACGCGACCAGATCCGCAAGCTGCTTGCCTACAACCTGCGTGCGATCATCTACCAGAAGCTGCTCCCCACCCTGCGGCCGGAAATCGCCCGCATCCCCGCCATCGAGATCCTCCTGAACACGCCCGGCGTGCAGAAGTACGTCCTCGAGGGCCGTGAGGGTGAACTCCTCGACGTCATCAAGAACTCCCGCCACGAGGGGATGATCGACTTCACCTCAAGCCTGGTTGACCTGGTGGAGCGGGAATGCATCCACCAGAACGTCGCCCTCCAGTCCACCCCCAAGCCCGAGGAGCTCAAGATGCGGCTCAAGGGCATCGGCCACCTTGGCCACGGATGAACTGCCACTTCACCGCTCCCCGGCCGACACGCCTCCGATGAACAGCACGATGCAGATCTTTCTCGCCGACTCGGCCATGCCGGTCTCGCTCCTGAGCGTCTACAAGCCGGTGCTCATCGCGATCGTGCTCCTCCCGTACGCCTGGGTGACCTCCTCGCGGCTGGAGAAGGACGCGTCCTACTTCAACCTCGGTGCCGTCAAGTGGGCCAGCGTCTTCCTGGGCGCCGCGGTGCTGGCGATCGCTGCCGTGCTGTTCATCCCGATCTTCTGGATCGGCTGGCCGCTCATGACGATCGTGCTCGTGGCCACGCTCTACGGCTACATGTCCGTGCGGAACAACCAGGTTCCGGAGAACCGGCGCTACAAGCTGGCCATCGCCGGGATGGCCGAGGCTGCGGCCACCCGGCGCGAAGCACGGCTGAACAAGTCCGCCAGCATCACCCTGCATGGCCGCTCGGGCCGTTCGCCAATCCCTGGCAAGGACGACCCGGCTGCTCCCGCCTACGCGCTGATGGAATCGTGGGTCGTCGCTCCCTTGCTGAGCGGTGCTTGGCGCCTGGACATCGTGCCGGTCACGGGGGGCGCGGTTCCCGTCGTCACCAGGGATGGCGTCCGCACGAAGGGCGAACCGGCACCGGCGGCGTTGGCCATCCCCGCGATGGACGTCCTCCGCCGAACGGCAGGCTTCGACGTAGAGGATCGCCGACGCCCACAACGCGGATCCATCCAGATCAAGAGCCCGGAGGCCGACTCCGATGCGCTTGTCTTCAGCAGCGGCGGGAGCGCCGGCCAGTCACTCCGCCTCGAGTTCAATTCGATCGCGCGACACCGCATTGGCCTGAACGACCTCGGTTTCCACCCAAAGCAGCGGGAGTTCCTCGAGACCTTCGGCGACCAGGGCGAGCGCCGAGGCGTCGTGCTCGTCTGTGCGCCGACCGGCCATGGCCTCGTGACGACGCTTTATTCGTTGACCGCGCGGCACGACGCCTACACCGCCAGCGTGAAGACCTTCGAGCGCCAGATCGAAGCCCCGCTCGAGGGTGTCGACCAGGTCCAGTTCGATCCAAGCAACGCGGCGATCGACTACCCAACCTCCTTCCGCTCCATCATTCGCCGCGGGCCGGACGTCATCACGTGCGTGGACGCATCTGAGAAGGGGATCGGCGGTGCCATCAGCGGCGCGAACATCGACATGCTCCTGACGTACGCGGGATTCCCCGTCGCGACCAGCCAGGAGGCAATCCAGAGTTGGCTCCGGTCATGTGGCGGAGATGCCAAGATGGCGTCCAAGCTGTTGCGGGGGCTGGTCTGCCAACGGCTGGTACGCCGGCTCTGCACTTCGTGCCGCGTTCCGATCCAAGTCTCCGTCGAGCAGGCGGCCAAGGTGGGCATCCGGACAGACAAGCCCATCCAGCTCTTCCGTGCCGGAGGCAAGGTCCAGGTGAAAAACCGGATCGAGGATTGCCCCGACTGCGGCGGCACCGGATTCAAGGGCCAGATTGCGGTGTTTGAGACGATCCCCTTCCCGGCGGAGGCCAAGTCAGCCCTTGAGATGGGAAACCTTGCGGGCGTCCTGCAAGCCGGGCGCAAGGCCGGTGGCATCATGCTCTCGGAGGCGGCCATGATGCACGTGCGTGCCGGCACGACCTCATTCGAAGAAGTCCAGCGAGTGCTCCGCCCCGCGGCAGCATCCGCCAAGCCCGCCGCCGCCACGGCTGCCATGGGGAACTGACCGATGATCCTTCAAGCCCTCGTCATCACCTTCATCGGCCTGATCGCCTACTGGTGGGCCAATCAGGGGGCCTTCAGCGCCCTGCTCCACCTGACCTGCGTGATCCTGGCGGGTGCCATGACCCTGGCCTTCTGGGAACCCATCAGCGTGGCACTCCTGTCCAAGCTCGGCGACCACACCTGGAGCGTCGTGTTCCTTGGCCTCTTCGCCGGGTTCCTGCTGGTTTTCAGGGTCGCGTTCGATCGATTGGTGCCGGGCAACCTGAATTTCCCCCAGTGGGTCAACTACGTCGTCGGCGGGACCTTCGGCGCGATGGCCGGCGTCCTCACGGTTGGCATGCTGATCATCGGCATGGGCTTCACCCAAAGCCTCAATTCGCTGATGGAGTTCTACGGCATGACCCGATTGGCCGAGGAGCGAGGCCAGCCGTTCAAGTCGGAGTCACTGTGGGTGCCAGCGCACGAGATCACGACGGGATTCTTCGGTTTGCTCTCGGCTGGTTCGCTGAGCCCCGTGACCGCGACGCCGCTCAAGAAGTATTACCCCGACCTCGCGAACACGGCGCTGTCGCTCCACCGCGACTCCTGGGGAAGCGGGCGCGGCAAGACCAGCGTGGCCCCGAGTTCCGTGCAGGTAGGGAGCTTTGGTTACGACCCCAATTTCGAATGGGACGCGGTCGGTGGAGCCTCCCCAGAGGTCGGGGCCTATTCGCTCCGGCTCACGTTCGATGTCACCGCATTCGATCGCGGCCAGGGCTTGACCCTCTCCGCTGCACAGGCCAAGCTCATCGGGCAGTCCAACGGCGGACGCGCTGCCGTCGTCACGCACCCGAGGAAGTATGCCGAAGAAGTGGCGGGCGGCGATCGCGGCACCTTCGACTTCGACAGCATCCAGAACTACGCCACGAACCCAGCGGGACAGCAGTCGGCCGATGTCGATCTCATTTTCCCCGCCGCCGGGCTGGATCGGGTGGACTTCGCAATGGTCAAGGGCCTCCGGCTGAAGTTGCCGCAGCCGACCGTGGTGTCGATCGGCGAGCTCGTCGCCGCCGCGGAGTCAGAATCACGGGTGGCCGCGATGTCGTCCGACGGCGCACCGGAACTCTCCTCCAGCGACCTGGCGGAAGGGAACAGCCTGCAGCCGCTCCAATTGGGGATCAACCAAGCCAGCGGCTTGACCCTTGTCGAGGACAAGAAGGGCAACTGGGTGGAGTCGGGCAAGGGCAAGTACAAGAAGGCCGGGACCTTCAGCGTCAGCCGGAGCCAGCGGATCAATGGGTTTGTGCAACCACCGGGGACGGCAATCGTCAGGCTGGACCTGACCCGGGGCCAGGCGACGGTGGACTTGGAAGAGCTCCGCAAGCAGCTCGCACCCGGAGCCCGCGTCAGGCTGGTGGATGCTGACAATCGTGCCTATTCAGCCACTGGCTACGTCTGGGACATGGGGACCGAGGTCCAGTTGATGTACGACCCGGTGGGGCTGGTAGAGGAGTTGAGGAGTTTCCCGGGCCTCTCCAGCGGCGGCACCCAGAAACTCTGGGCCGTGTTTGTTGTTCCGATTGGAGCCACCCTGAAACAGGTTCGAATCGGTGACACCGTCGTCGGGGCCGCGGAGTTGACGACCAAGGGCGAGAACTAAGCCTCCCCGGTCCCCATCGTGGGGTCCCTCGGGCTGCCCTTTCTGGGGGGCTGGCGGGTCCTCGCCGGGCACCGGATCCGTGGCTTCGGGGAGCCCTGAATAGGAATCTTCCAGTCCAGCCGGGTCGATTATCGACCAAAATGTTCATTTGGATCTACGCATTTCATTTGCGATCGCCGCTCGAGGAGTTATGTTTGACTGCTTCCCTGCCGCCGGTGGTGGGGCGTTTGTTCTCGTAGGCCTTGAGAAAGTTCAGAATTTTGAGGAGTTACTCCATGATGGCTCGTACCCGATCTTTGATCTGTACCGCTGCCAGCACGGCCACCCTCGCTCTCGTCGGGAGCGCGTTCGGACAGAACGCGTGTCTCGATGCTGGCGTCGATGCGGCTTGCTGCGACACGGTGTGTTCGTTCAATCCCCTCTGCTGCGATGTGTCCTGGGATCAGGAATGCATCGACCTGCAGGCATCCCTGTGCGGCGGCGGCGGCGGCGGAACCTGCCCCGTCGGCGAAATCGCCGACTGCAACGGCAACTGCTGCCCAGAGGGCTGGGTTGGCGATGGCTACTGCGACGACGGCACCTACACGTGGAACGGCATCGCCATCTTCCTCAACTGTGACCAGTTCGCGAACGACGGCGGCGACTGCGACGGCGGCGGTGGTAGCGCGCTCTGCGGCGATCCCGCGGCAGGCGACTGCTGCGTGGCCAACGGCACTCCAGCGTGCGCGGATCAAGTCTGCTGCGAGACTGTCTGCGCCGCTGACGCGTTCTGCTGCGACACGGAGTGGGACCAGATTTGCGCTGACCAGGCCGCCACGGCCTGCCCGGCCTGCGTGGTCTCCTGCACGTTGCCCTCCAACTCGATCACGGAGGCCGAGCTCTGCGGCGATGACACCAACGGCGGCTGCAACGCGGCCGGCGAGACCGAGTCGATCGCTCTAGGTGATTCCGTCCGTGGCACCTTCTGGGCCACCGGCGGCACCCGCGACACCGACTGGTACACCCTGACGGTTGCGGAAGGCACCGAGGTCTCCCTCGCGATCTCTTCCTCGGCCCCGTGCTTCGCTGCCATGGTGGACCTCGCCTGCGGCGGCATCATCGGTTCGAGCGCGACCGTGGGCACCTGCCCCGGCACCTCGTTCCAGTGCGTTCCCGCTGGCACGTACTACGTGGTTGCCCTCCCGAGCGGCTTCGATGGCATGGCCTGCGGCACGGGCGAAGTCAATGACTACGTCCTCCAGGTGAGCGGCGTCGCCTGCGACGCCACCCCACCGGCCAACGACACCTGCGCCAACGCGAGCGTGGCGATCGAGGGATACAACGCCTTCGACACGACCTTCGCGCTGACCGACGTCGGCGTGGTCTCGTGCGGATTTGGCGGCGCGCCGTTCCTCAACGACGTGTTCTTCACCTTCACGGCCACCCAGGACGGCAACTACCAGTTGGAGACCTGCTCGGGTTCCGCTCCGTTTGACACGGGCATCGAGGTCTACGACATGTGCCCTGAACTCGGTGGCGCGCTTCTCGCGTGCAACGACGACGGCGGCGGCTGCCTCAACTACTCCTCGAGCGTCTTCGTCCCAATGACCACTGGTCAGACCGTGACGATCCTCGTGGGTGGCTGGAACGGCGCGACCGGCGCGACCGAGCTCAACATCCTCTTCGCGGGCGACCAAGCCTGCCCGACTGGCGAGATCCAGGATTGCAACGGCAATTGCTGCCCAGAGACCTGGGTCGGCGACGGCTTCTGCGATGACGGCACCTACGCCTGGAACGGCATCGCCATCTTCCTGAACTGTGACCAGTTCGCGAACGACGGCGGTGACTGCGACGGTGGCGGCGGCGGCGCTTGCGGCGACCCTGCGGCAGGCGACTGCTGCATCGCCAACGGCACCCCGGCGTGCGCCGATCTGGACTGCTGCTCGGCCGTGTGCGCTGCGGATGCCTTCTGCTGCGATACCGAGTGGGATCAGCTTTGCGCTGATGCCGCAGTGGCGAGTTGCGCGGTCTGTGGCGGCAGTGGTGGCGACCCGCCAGCCAACGACAACTGCGCTGACGCGCAGAGCGTTGGCCTGGGTGACCACGCCTTCGACACCAACGGTGCCACCACCGACGGTGCCAACCCGACCGATGCGTCGTGCGGCGCCTTTGGTGCCAACTTCTACAACGACGTGTGGTTCTCCTTCACCGCACCTGCTGCCGGTGACTTCACCGCCAGCACCTGCAACCAGGCCACCTTCGACACGCGCATCGACATCCTCGATGCGTGCGGCGGAAACCTGATTGCGTGCAACGACGACGGCGACGGTTGCGCTGGATTCAGCTCGTTGGTGACCTTCACGGCCACCTCGGGCCAGAATGTGCTCATCCGCGTCGGTGCGTACGGCGCGGCAGGCTTCGGCACCGGCACGCTCTCCATCACTGATGGCGGCGGCGGCGGCGGGGGCAGCGCGGGCACGTCCTGCGCCGACCCTGTCGTCATCACGGCCGGCGACACGGCGTTCAGCAACGCCGGAATGACCGAGGAGGTCGACCTCACTGGTTACTGTGATCCAGGCCCATTCGGCACGGACATCGTCTACAACGCTCAGTGGTTCGCCTTCAGCCCGACCCAGTCTGGCTCGTACGACGTGTCCACCTGCAACCAGGCGACGTTTGACTCCAAGATTGCCGTCCTCACCTCGTGCGACGCGACCTCGGTCGTGGCGTGCAACGATGATGGCGATGGGTGCGCTGGCTACAGCAGCTTCCTCACCTTCGAGGCCAGCTGCGACACCACGTACTTCATCGTGCTTGGTGGCTACTCCGCGACGACCGCCCAAGGCACCGGCACCCTCTCGGTGTCCACGGCCAACGGCGTTGACTGCGGCGGTGGCGGCGGCGGCGTGGACGGCGACCTTGACGGCGACGGCCATGTCAACGGCGCTGACCTCGCGATCTGCCTCGGCGGCTGGGGCGGCCCGGGCGGCGACGTCGATGGCGACGGCACCACCAATGGTGCTGACTTGGCCATGCTCCTGGGCAACTGGGGCGTCTGATCGCGCCTCCTGAGCGCTTCCCCTCGGGGAAGTGACTGAACCCTGCTCTTACACCCCCCGGTCTTCGGACCGGGGGGTTTTCTTTTGGCGATGTTGGCACATTGCCTTGCTTTCCCCTGCCCGGCAGCGATACTGTGCGTGACCATGCACGCGCCACCCCACGAGCCCGTACGGTCGAGCGGTATCCGTGCACCCCTGCTGGCCAGGATGCTCGCGCTGTGGTTGGCATTCGGGGTCTTGGGCACCGCCAGCCACGGCCAATGCGGTTTCGGTGACTGCCTCGCCCCCCACCCCACCGTGGGTTGTGAGGACACCGGATGCTGCGCGGATGTGTGCAGCTTCAACCCCGTCTGCTGCCAAGTGGAGTGGGACGCCTCGTGCGTGGAGGCGGCAAACTTCCTCTGTGAGATCTGCGGCGCGACGCTCACGGGATCCTGCTTTGACATCCACGGAACCGCCAGCTGCGCGGACCCGGTGTGCTGCGAAGCCGTATGCGCGATGGACCCATTCTGCTGCGAGACGCAATGGGATGGCTTGTGCGTGCAGTTTGCCGGATCTCAATGTTCGACGGGAGGCGGGACGTGCGGCGAGCCCACGGCGGGCGATTGCCATGTCGCACACGGGACGCCGGCCTGTTCGGACCTGACCTGCTGCACCGTGGTCTGCAACGTGGCTCCCGAATGCTGCGAGAACTCGTGGGACTTCATCTGCGCCGCCATCGCGGGCTCCGTGTGCCAATCGGGGACGTGCCCAGTCATCTGCAACCCGGATGGCGCCACCCACATCGAAGTGTGCGACTCCCTGATGAACGACTGCGCCCAGGCGCCGACCGCCCTGCCGGCCGGGACGACCTGCTGCGGTGACCTCTCGGTCATCAGCGGGATCGCCGACGTCGATGTGTTCGGCATCACGCTGGCGGACCCAGACGGCGATGGGCTGGTGCGCGCCTCCATCTCGCTCGAATCAGCGGGGCCGGCCTTCGCGGCGCTGGTGAGTGATTCCTGCGCGTCGTGGGCTGGAGCGATCTTGATCGCCCAGACGGAACTGTGTGGACCGGTGCTCGTGCGCCAGTGCGTCCCAGCCGGCGACTGGAAGATCGTCGTTGCCCCCGGCCTCTTTCCCAACCCCACCGACGCGGATCGCTACTGCCCGGATACCAGGTACCAGATCGGCCTCGAGGTCGATCAAGTGTGCGCTCCGGTGTGTGGGACGGGCGAACCCTGTGACGTCCCGCACGCGGCCCCTGGCTGTGCCGACGCCACGTGCTGCGAGGCCGTGTGTGCCCAGGACCCCTTGTGCTGCGACTTCGAGTGGGATGCGATCTGCGTGAAGGCGACGACCGCCGCGTGTGCCGTTCCGCCACCGTCCAACGATCCGTGCGCCAGCCCGACGAGGATCGGCGTAGGCGACCATGCCGTCGACTATCTCGGGGCATCGCTCGACGGGCCGGACCTCCCCGGGCAATGCGCACCCGGCGGCGCCGAGAACGTGGCCAAGGATGTCTGGTTCCTGGTGGAGGGCGTCACGGGTCCCGTCCGGATCTCCAGCTGCCCCGGGATCGTCCATCCCACGCTGGCGCTCTTCAGCGGCTCCTGCGGTGCGCTCGTGATGACGGACTGCGCCCGGGAGGCCATCGGGACCTGCGACGCTGCCGCGTTCGGCACCGAGCTGAACCTTGACGCGTTCTGCGGCGACTCGTTCCTGCTTCGCGTCGGGATCGTGGCAGGGACCGCCGGAACGATGGTGATCCGGGTCGAGGCCACCGACTGCACCCGCTGCCTCGCTGACCTGGACGGAAGCGGCGCGGTCGATGGTGCGGACTTGGCCTCTGTCCTGGGGAACTGGGGCGGGAACTACCACGCCGGCGGCGACGCCAACGGCAACGGCGTCATCGACGGTGAGGATCTTGCGGCGATCCTTGCGTCGTGGGGTCCGTGCCCTTGAGGGCGACGAGTTCCTTCAGCGCCCGGCGCTGAATCTTGCCGGTCGCATTCCGCGGCAGTGCTTCCAAGGTCACGATCTCCCTCGGCACCTTGTATGGCGGGAGATGCTCCCGCAGGTGCGATCGAAGTGCCGGCTCGTCCACGGCCAGCCCGGCGTGAAGTTCCACGAACGCCATCGGCGCCTCCCCGCGCGACGGGTCGGGGACGCCGATCACGGCGCTGTCCTTGACCGCCTCGTGACGGTTCAGGACCTCCTCGATCTCCCGCGGGAACACATTCTCTCCCGAGATGATGAGCATTTCCTTCAATCGACCCGTGATGAAGAGGTGCCCGTCAGCGTCAAACTTCCCGATGTCTCCCGTCCGGAAGTACGAGTCCTCATCAAACGCCGCCGCCGTCTCGGTGGGCAAGCCGAAATAGCCGCTGGTGACGTTGGGACCCTTGATCCGGATCTCGCCTTCATCGCCCCTGGCCACGGGATGCCCGGTCGAATGATCGACGATTCGTTCCTCCACTTCCGGGAGCGGTTGGCCGACGCTCCCGGGCCGGAACTCCTCGGGGCGACACCAGTTCGTGCAGGGTGACGTCTCCGTGAGGCCGTAGCCCTCGGTGATCTGGACGCCGAATCGGTCGCGGAAACGGTCTGCCACCGCCCTGGGCAACGGCTCTGCCCCGCTGACGACGTACCGAAGGGACTGGAATGCGCAGTCAGGGGCGTCCCGCACGGAGGCGAGCGCGTTGTACATGCTTGGGATCGCGATGAACGCCGTGGGGCGGTGGTGCTCGGCCAGTTCGAGGAGCTTCCGTGGAGCGAACCGCGCCGTGTACACGGCACGAGCCCCCAGGAGCAGGGGCAACAGCGTCAGCACGGTGAGGCCGAAGCTGTGGAACTGTGGGAGCACGCCCAGCAAGACGTCGTCCTTGGTGAATCGTGCCCAAGTCTTCACCTGCCGAGCGTTGGCGAGCAGGTTTCCGTTGGAAAGCATGACCCCCTTCGGCCTCCCGGAGGTTCCGCTGGTGTAGAGCAGCACCGCTAGGTCCCGGTCGGTCGAGGATGGGATCAAGAGTCGGGGCCGCGGCACGCGCTTGGGGAGCCGCTCCACGAGGATCGGGTCAACACCCGGCGGCAGTCCCCCAACCACGTCGATCATCTTGCCGACCGTGAAGCAGGCATCCAGTCCCGCGTCGAGGCAGACGTGGGCCAGTTCCTCCCGTGAGGCGAGGTAGTTGAGCGGCACTGGCACCCTGCCCCGCTGCCAGCAGGCAAGGAGTGCGGCGGGGAAGAGGCCGCTCGTCGGAAGCATGATTCCCACGCGAGGCGCGCGGCTGCGGTCCAGCGCAGAAGCAAAGAGCCATGACGCCAGCAGCAGATCCACTCCCCGCCATGTCCGCTGGTCGTCGACGATCAGGTCCCGCCGCAGGTTCAGGAGGAGCGATCGCTGGAGGCGACGGGCGAGCGGCATCCGCATACGATAGGTCTCGATGCAGGATGCCAAGCCACGGAACCATTGGCGGAGTGCGTGCCTTCTGGTGATCCTGATCGCCGCGTCCTCTTTCCCGGGCTGTGAATCGACGCCGACCACCACGGGCGCAAGCGAGTCGTCGGCGCTTCTCATGGCCGAACAGGCCTACCGTCAGGGTGCCTGGCTCAAGGCCTACGACGAAGGAACGGCCGCGGAGGCGACGCTCCGCGGGGAGGATCGTGCGCGGGCCGCCCTTGTCGCCGGCGCCTCGGCGGCACGGCTGGGCGAGCTTGATCGCGCAGAGCTGTTCCTCACGACCGCCACGCAGTCGAATGATCGTGCCGTTCGCTCCAGCGCGCTGGTGTCCAGGGCATCCGTGCGTGAAGCGCAGTCAAACGTCGGTGGTGCGCGCCGGGACCTCGAGGATGCGCTTCCGCTCCTCTCCACCTCGGAAGCCTCACGGGTGCGCGGAGAACTCCAGCGACTGTCCGCTCCAGCAGGTTCGAGGGTGGCGGCGTCCACTGTCGCCACCGTGAAATCGGCAGAGCCCCCTCCGGCGAAGCCTGTCGTGGCCCCCGGGCGAACCACGCCGATGGCCTCGGCCGAGCGATGGGTCCTGCAGGCGGGAGTGTTCAGTCGACGGACGTCCGCCACGAAGCGAGTGACGCAGCTGGCTTCCGACTGTGCGCGCCTCAAGCTGGGAACGCCCGTGATCGAAGAGATCCAGGCGTCGGGTCGCCCGGCCTTCCGCGTCGTGCTCGGGATCTTCTCCACTCGTGAAAATGCCGAGAATGCCCGACGCGAACTTGGCCGCAACGACATCATCGTCCAGGCTGAGCAGGGCTGATCCCCCACGATCGCGGCGAGCGCCGGCGAGCGCTGGCGAGCGCTTCGTGCACCTCGTTCGCCTCATGCACGCCGTGCACGCCGTGCACGCCGTGCACGCCGTGCACGCCGTACACCACGTGCGTCTAGTGCGCCGGACCCGGATCGTTCACCAGGAAGTCCGCCGCATAGACAAAGTAGTCCCACATCGCTTCGCGGGCTGGCGATGGAATCTCCGCATCGGACAAGGCCCCTTGCATGTGCCCAAGCCAGAGGTCACGCTCCCGTGGCCCGATGCGAAATGGCATGTGCCGTGCCCGCAGTCTTGGGTGGCCCTTGCGCTGGGAATACAGCTGCGGGCCACCGAAGTACTGGATCAGGAACTCGGCCTGGTTGCGGATGGGCTCCTCCAGGCACTCCGGGAACATCCCCCGGAGGGCCGAGTCTTGGTCAATCCGAGCGTAGAAGGCACGCGCCACGCGCCAGAACGGCTCATCGCCAAGCTGCGAGTGGAGAGCAGGAATGAGTCGATTCGGAGGTGGTCCAGCCGACATGCGGGCGTAGAGTATGGCGACTCGTGGGACAACGGAGACTGCCAATGCCATCACTCACGCATCTCGCACGATTCGTGGCCCACGCCTGTGGGCTCCCCTTCCTCATCGTCGTCGCAGCGGTCGCTTCAGCCGCTCCGCAGGGAGTGCATGGCGGACCGCCGGATGCGGCGCTCCCCACCGTCCCGGCGAACCTCACCCGACCGCTCCCTCCCTCGGGCAGTGTCCCGCCGATCTACCGTGATTCCGAGGACCTCAGGGCTCCCAAGACGGTCGATCGCGACCCGCGCTCGGAGGGAGCCGACGAGTCATCAGCAGAGTCACCCCCCGATTTTGACGACACCGCGTTTCGGAAGCAGCTGGCCACCCTGAAGCGGAAGCACTTTGGGAGGCAGGCCAAGCAGGATGTTCGCCAGGCCGGCATTGCCCAAATTTCGGAGCTCACGGACTGGCGTGGGTTCCAGTCGATGCACGAGGAGTTGGCGAAGGAGCAGGACGACGTACGGCTTGGCATGCTGGACCACTTCAAGGCTTGCGCCGCTCCGGGGCAGGCGGCGCTCGCGTGGGTGGCCATCCACGATCGCGACAGTGCCATCCGGTACGAGGCCACGGTCCGCATTCAACGGCCAGCCTGCAACGAGGTGCTGGCGGTGCTTGATGGAGGCCTCCGGTGCCGGAATCACCGCATCGTCAACAATGCCGGGTTGCTGGCCGGTGCCATCGGCGCATTGCCGGCGATCCCCCTGCTCATGATGGCGCAGGTGGCACAAGACCCGGTGGAGCGGACGGGGGATCTCGCGTGGATTGCGATCGGCACGCAGCAGTCCTACGTGGCCAACCTCATTCCCGTGACTGGCGATGGGTCGGGGGCCTTCCAGCCAGTCATCGGCACCATCATGGAAGGCGTGGTCATGCGCGTCACCAACGCCATCGCCTTCAGTTACCGGACCGACGTCCACAACTCGCTCGTGAGCATGACGTCGCTGGACTGGGGACAGAGCACGGCGTACCTGGGCTGGGACCCCCATGCCTGGGCGTGCTGGTACAACCAAACCTACGTGCCGTTCAAGCAGGCGCAGGCACACTCGAAACCTGCTCACGCCGTGCCATGAGCGACGCTCGCACCGCCCCAGCCAACCGCTCGTAGTCCGCCAGGCGGTTGTGCACATGCGCGCTGATGCGCACGTGCCATGCCCCCTTCCATTCGATCACGGGGACCTCGACGTGATGGACGTCGTGCAGGTGCACCATGAGTGCGTCGGGCGTGGCACACTGCCCTTGGATCGACTCGGGAAGCGCGACGATGGCCATGCTTCCCATTGCGTCGCGGCCTGGCGACTGGATGGGTGCGACCCCCCACGCCTCCTCGAGGAGTTCCTTGCCGGCCCGGCACAGCGCGTGATTGTGCTCGCGGACCTGGTCGGCGCCGATGGAGTCCCAGAAGTCGAGCGCGTCGGGAATCGTGAGCCACGCCGCAAGGTCGCGAGTGCCCTGCCATGCGAACTCTCGATCAAACCCCTGCCCCAGGTTGTGGCTGATCGTCTCCGGGTGGGTGATTCCCCGGACCCGCTCCGATGCGTAGAGGAATCCGCACCCCTTCGGCGTGCAGGTCCACTTGTGGAGGTTGCCTGTGTACCAGTCCGCGTCAAGTTCGCCGAGGTTGAGTTCCAACATGCCGGGCGCGTGGGCGCCATCGACCAGGACCGGGACGCCTCGTTCGCGGCACGCCGCGACGACGGTCGCCACGTCAAGGACTGCCGCCGTGGGGCTGGTGACGTGGTCCACGATCACCAAGCCGGGCGGTGCATCCCGCCCAATGGCCTCAAGGAGTGGCGTCAGGTGAAGCGGGTGAGTCGCCTGAAGGGGCAACTCGATCTCTTCCACCGTCCCACCCAGCTCGAATGCCCGGTGCTTCATCGCCATCCGAACGGCGTTGTAGACATGCGTGGTGGTGACCATGCGCGCCCCGGGGGAGAGCGGGATCGACCGGATGACGGCACCCACTCCGCTGGAGGCATTGGTGACCAACCCGACCGCAGCGGCGTCGGCACCAAGGAAATGACCGAGCCGCGACCGCACGGAGGCCAGGAGCCCCTCGCAGCGCCTCCCGACCATCTCGATGGGATCGGCCTCGAGAACCGCCCTGTGCCCGTCGTATGCCTTCTGGAGCGGTGCTGGCACCGATCCAAACGAACCATGGTTCAGGAAGGCCAAGTCAGGCCGCAAGGGCCAATCGATCTTGTCAGTGCCGAGAGGGCGCTCGGGGGGTGGCGAAGGCATCTGTGCTGGCGGATCGTATGGATGAGCAACGTCCGAGAACTTGACCCAAACGAAAAGACGGCTAACATTTACCGTACAAACGTTCGAGTTTGCTCCAAGGACCATCCGATGAGACTGCATCATGCCACTCATCTCACCCCAAGACTTGGCCACCCTCCGGCGCGAGGCTGCCATGCCGCTGGTCCAAATGGGACCCGGCGGGGACTACTCGACGTACTTGGTTCCCCACGACGAGTCGCTCCTGCTCCTGAGCCATCGCACGCATCGGCCGTTTCGCGAACCGACGATCCAGCCATCACGACGGAAGGCTGGTGTGTCGGCACTCGTTGGGCGAATGTCCGATTGGGTCGCGGTGGCGATTCGCCGAGTCTTTGGCCTCACCTCCGACGCCGCACAGCCCCTGGCCCCCGCCCGCTCCTGGCCAGGCGCATGGCTGCTCCCGACTCCACCACGCGACTGGCTGGATCGCCTGCTCGGCATCCGGCGACTTGAACTGCCCGAGGACCTCACCTATGTCCACGATCAATCTCACGCCCAAGCAACTTCGCGTCTTTCAACTCATCAGGCAATGGCGATCGACGCGCGGCTATTCGCCGACCATGCAGGAGCTCGCGGACGAGCTCGGCGTCAGCAAGGTCACGGCGTTCGAGCACGTCGAAGCCCTGATCGAGAAGAACGTGCTCAGGCGCGAGGCGAACAAGGCACGCTCTTTGGCCATCGCGAATGACGCCATCCCGCCCGATGAGGAATCGGGGCTGAGCTTCCCGCTGATCGGCCGGATTGCCGCTGGCTACCCGATCGAACGGACGCAGGACAGCGAGAGCCTGCGCCTGGATGAGATGTTTGGCCCCGTGCGCGGCCAGAAGGGCGAGATGTTCGCCCTCCAGGTGGAGGGAGAGTCCATGCGCGACGAGGGAATCCTCGATGGGGACTACGTCATCGTCGAGCGCCGGTCCACGGCCCGCAACGGGGAACGTGTCGTGGCACTCCTTCCCAGCGGCGAAACCACTCTCAAGGCCTTCTTCAAGCAGCGGGACGGGACGATCCGCCTCCAGCCTTCCAATCCAGACTTCGAGCCCATCATCGTGCGCGACTGCACGGTGCAGGGCGTGGTGATCGGCGTGATGAGACGCTATCGCTGACGCAGGCTGCGGTAGAGCGCGACGACGTCCCCGCCGCTGCCGGCCACCTTGACGAAGGGGGTTCCCACGATGGCCGCATCCGCGACGTCGTTGGCGATCGCAACATCCTCCGCCGTGCTCAGCCCGAATCCGATGGCGACCGGGGCAGCCGTGGCGTCGCGCAGGCGCGAGACACTCGAGGAGATCGTCGCCACATCGAGCCCTGAGGGCCCAGTTCCGCCGGTGATGCCGCGCCGGGCGATCGCATAGGCAAAGCCGGTGGCCAGGCCAGCGAGCGAGGCCGCCCGCGATGGCTCTGTCGTCGGCGCGACAAGTGGGATGAAGGCCAGCCCAAGTGCTCCCGCGCTGGCGGCAACCGTCGAGGCCTCGGCGGGGTCGAGGTCAGGCACGATGAGCCCATCGAACCCCGCCTGGGAGAATGGCAGGGCTGGATCGGTGGGGTCGAGTCGGGCCAGGATCGAGGCACTCACCATCGCGACCAAGCGGGCCGGACAGCGTGGTCGAATGGACCGGACATGGGCGAGCACGCCTCGTGCGGTGGAACCTTGCCCGAGGACCTCGTGCATCGCCTGGGCGATGACGGGTCCGTCCGCGATGGGGTCGCTGAACGGAATCCCGATCTCGATGACGGGGGCTCCGGCATCGGCGAGCGCCAGGAGTGCCGCCTCGAATGCGGCGGGGCTTGGAGCTCCACCCACGAGGAATGGGATCACGCGCGGGCTTGGCGCGGCACGGAGGGAAGTGGCGACGGGATGTTCGTTCATGGGAGGGGCTGAGTGGGCTGACTCGGATTCGAACCGAGGTCGTACCGATTATGAGTCGGCTGCTCTAGGCCGCTGAGCTATCAGCCCGAACGCGGGAGGGTATCCGGGCAGCGTCATGGGTGCGACCGAGTGCTAGACTGGTTCGCTCGCCATGGCGTTGTTCGTCGCGCAATTCCTCATCGCCCTGCTCCTCTCGGGGAGCCTTGGCAGCGGCTTGCCAACCGGACAGCAGGCCCGGAGCGGAGAGGCGATTTGCTGGATCGACTGGGGCGTGGCGCGCGAGCGGCAGGCCGTCGTGAAGGCCGTCTGGCGATCGTGCCCAACCGGGACAGGCTCGGACCAACTGGTCGTGCCCGGCATGTCCGCGAAGGTGGCCGCGCCACGCGGCGGCCTGAGTCGTGCGTCCGTTGCCTCTGGGCTCGGCTCCGCGCCGCCGCCAGTGGACGCGTGAGTCCGTGGCGCTGGCCCGCATGGCCAGCCTCCCCCACCAGGCGCCGTGACTGGCGCCGCTCGCGTTCACACCTTCCATCACACTCGAACAAGGCAATACAGGACTACACATGGGCGTTCCCATTTTCGGCACTCTGGCCAAGAAGATCTTCGGCACTCGCAACCAGCGCATGGTGCGCCGCTACCTCCGCATCGTGGACCAGATCAGTGCGCTGGAGGATTCCACGCGTCAGCTGGCTGACGAGCAACTCCGCGCCAAGACCGGGGAGTTCCGCGAGCGCGTCAAGGCTGGCGCGAAGACGTACGACCTCATCCCGGAAGTGTTTGCCGTGGCGCGGGAGGCCATGGACCGGGCCGTGGGCATTCGAGGCACTTTGAACCCCGCGGGCGAGTTCGACGCGTCGATCCTCTCGGCGCGAGGACAGGAGCTTCACGCAGCGCTCGCGGCGGCCGCCGCGGCCTTGCCCCCCGCCGAGCCGGTTGAGGCGCTTCGCGGGAACAGCGGACCCGTCGAAGGCTGGCAGCTGGTGGAGATTCCCAACGAGTACTACGAGGAGGTCCGGAAGTCGCTCCCCTACCCCGACCCAAACGATCCGAACCATGGCCGCGTTCCCCCCTTCCGAGCACGCCCGTTCGATGTCCAGATCATCGGCGGCATCGTCCTGGCCGAAGGCAAGATCGCCGAAATGAAGACGGGCGAGGGCAAGACGATCGTGGGCCCGCTGGCGTGCTACCTGGCGGCGTGCGAGGCCAAGCAGGTGCACGTGGTCACCGTGAACGACTACCTGGTGCAGCGTGACCGCGACTGGACGTTCCCCTTCTTCCACGCCCTCGGCCTCACCGTCGGCGCCATCCACCCATTCCACATGCAGTCGCAGCAAGGCAAGGCGACGGCCTACTCGTGCGAGGTTGTCTATGGGACGACCGCCGAGTTCGGCTTTGACTACTTGCGTGACAACATGAAGATTCGGCTGGAGGAGCAGGTCCAGCGTCGCCGTGAGTTCGCCATCGTCGACGAGGTGGACTCCACGTTGATCGACGAGGCCCGGACGCCCCTCATCATCTCCGGGCCGGCCTACCAGAACCGCCCCCGATACGACCTGGCCGACCAGATTGCCCGCCACCTCCAGTCCAGGCAGAAGGTGTGGCAGGACGCGGACGAGGCCGTGTCCGCCGCGAAGAGCAAGGTGGCCTCCCTCGAGGGCGAGATCCGCAACACGCGCGAGCGCGAGCGGGTCCCCCAGCTCCAGCAGGAGATGGCCGCGGCCCGGAAGGGAATCCCACTCCTCGAGGCCGCCCGGGAGAAGCACACGCAGTACTACGAGCTGGAACTGGATCGCAAGCAGGCCAACATCACGCACGAGGGCATCGAGGAGGCGCAGCGATCCGCTGGCGTTGGCTCCTTCTACGTGGGCGAGAACATGGACCTCCCCCACCTCCTTGAACAGGCCGTGCGAGCGCACGCCTGCTACCAGCGCGATCGCGACTACGTCGTGGCGCCGGACGAGGACGGCCAGATGGGCATCGTCATCGTCGACCAGAACACGGGGCGCAAGATGGTGGGTCGCCAGTGGTCCGCCGGCCTGCACCAGGCGATGGAGGCGAAGGAAGGCGTGCGAATCCGGGAGGAGACGCAGACGATGGCCACCATCACCATCCAGAACTTCTTCAAGCTCTACTCGCGGCTCGCCGGCATGACCGGGACCGCCGACACCGAGGCGACCGAGTTCCACGAGATCTACCGGCTTGACGTGGTGAGCATCCCCACGAACCTGCCGATCCAGCGTTCGGACCGGGCGGACATCGTCTTCCTGACGGGCACAGACAAGTGGAAGGAAGTCGTGGAGGAGATTCGGCGCTGCCATGACGTGGGGCGGCCCGTGCTGGTGGGCACCACGAGCGTGGAGAAGTCCGAGCGCCTGGCGGAGATGCTCAAGAAGTCGCACAACATCCCGCACGAGGTGCTCAACG
>SXOD01000078.1 GCA_005776885.1 Planctomycetia bacterium | reverse complement strand
GTGGCCGACTCGCAGAAGTGCATGCGTGTGGCGGGCAAGCACAACGACCTGGACGATGTGGGCCGCGATACGACGCACCACACACTCTTTGAGATGCTGGGCAACTGGTCGTTTGGCGACTATTTCAAGAAGGACTCGATCGAGTGGGGCTGGGAACTCCTCACCAAGGTCTACGGCCTCCCCGAAGATCGGCTCTATGCCACCTACTTTGGCGGCAACAAGGACGCGGGACTGGAGCCCGACGACGAGGCTCGATTGCTGTGGCTGCAGTTCCTCCCGCCGGAGCGCGTGATCCCGGGCAACATGAAGGACAACTTCTGGGAGATGGGCGAGACCGGCCCGTGCGGCCCCTGTTCCGAGATCCACTTCGACCGCATCGGCGGTCGCGTGGCACCGCACTTGGTCAACAGTGGCGACCCCGACCTCCTGGAGATCTGGAACCATGTGTTCATCCAGTTCAATCGCGAGCCGGATCGATCCCTCAAGCAGCTCCCGGCGAAGCATGTGGACACCGGCATGGGCCTGGAGCGACTGGTGAGCGTGCTCCAGGACAAGCGCTCCAACTACGACACCGACCTGTGGTCACCGATCTTTGAGGCCACTCGCGCGGAAACCGGTGCGCGGCCCTACGCCGGCTCACTCACCGATCACACCGACATCGCCTACCGAGTCATCGCCGACCACATTCGCTGCCTCACGGTGGCGGCGTGTGACGGCGCGGGACCGGGCGCGGATGGCCGTTCGTACGTGCTTCGCCGCATCCTCCGTCGCGCGGCGCGACATGGACGGCAGACGCTGGGTCGGTCCGACGCTTTCCTGTACAGGCTGGTGCCTGCGGTCGTGGCGACGCTGGGCGAGGCGTTCCCCGAAATCAAGGCCAACGCCGGGCGCGCCGCTGACATCATTCGCGGTGAAGAAGAGGCCTTTGGCAGGACGATCGATCGAGGCATTGCGCTCTTCGACGACGCCGCCGCCAGCGGTTCGATCTCCGGCGAGGATGCCTTCAAGCTCCACGACACGATGGGCTTCCCCATCGACCTCACCCAAGTGATGGCCCAGGAGCGGGGTTTGCCCGTGGATGTCGCGGACTACGAGAGGCGGATGGAAGCCGCACGCGAACGAAGCCGCGCGGGAGCGACCGGCGACGATTCCATGCATTTCCCGCCGGATGCGATCGCCAAGTTGCCTTCGCTGAATGCGCTGCCCACCGACGACTCCTTCAAGTACGCGGGCAAGGATCTCACCAGTCGCGTGCGAGCGATCTGGACCGGCACGGAGTTCGTGACGGCGCTTGGCGATGGCGCACGGGGCGCGGTGATCCTTGATCGAACATGCTTCTACGCCGAGAGTGGTGGCCAAGTGGGTGACACCGGGTCCATCCGCGTGGGTCGAGTCAAGCAGGACGGCGCCGGCGTCGGCGACATCCTTCACGGCGGCGATGCCGAGTTCCAGGTGACCGACACTCAGTCTGCGGGCGACTATGTGCTCCACATCGGCCACATGAAGCAGGGAGAACTCCGCGCAGGAGACAACGCCACGCTTCGGCTGGACCACCGGCGACGGACCGCCTTGGCCTCCAACCACACCGCAACGCATCTCCTGAACCTGGCGCTGCGTGAAGTGGCTGATTTCTCGGTGGAGCAGCGAGGTTCGCTGGTCGCCCCCGATCGGCTTCGCTTTGACTACACCGCGCCGCGACCGCTCACGGCACAGGAGCTGGGGCGCGTCGAGGCTGCCGTCACGCGCCGGATCGAGGCGGGGCTGGGCGTCTTCGCCGAGCCCTCGCGGCTGGAGGCGGCGCGCGGGATCGCAGGCGTGCGCGCGGTGTTTGGCGAGCGATACCCAGACCCCGTCCGCGTCGTGGCGATTGGTGCGTCACCGGAGCAGTTGCTCTCGGACCCTGCCAACCCCAACTGGATGGACAACTCCGTGGAGTTCTGCGGCGGCACGCATGTGGCCAACACCAAGGACATCGGCCACTTCGTCCTCGTGTCGGAGAGCGCCTTGAGCGCTGGCATCCGGCGCGTGATGGCCATCAGCGGCGACGCGGCCCGGGATTCGGCCGTGGCGGCTCGAGTCCTCTCCGAGCGAATCGCGGCCGCCATGCACCTCCAGGGTGCTTCGCTGACCGCGGAAGCAAGTGCCATCGCCAAGGTGGAATCCGAACTCACGCTGGGCGCCTCCGCGCGCGCGGCGCTGGCCCTGGAGCTTGACGCACTCCGCGATCGCGTCAAGGAGTCACGAAAGGCCGACGCGGGCGCCACGCGAGACGCGGCGATCGCCCAAGCCAAGTCGGCGGTCGAGGCGCATGCTTCCGGAGCGTGCCCCACCGATGCGCTTGTGCTTCATCTGGACGGCGCCGACGCCCCCGCCCTGCTCGCGGTCATCGACCTCATCAAGGCGAAGCTGCCTGACTCTCCCGCGCTTCTCCTCAGCGCCGATCACGAGGGCGGCAAGGTGGCGATCGCAGCGACCTGCCCCGCGTCCGCGATTGCCAAGGGGCTGAAGGCAGGAGACTGGGTCAAGGTTGCGGCACAAGCGTGCGGCGGCGGCGGCGGCGGACGGCCCGACTCCGCGCAAGCCGGTGGCAAGGATCCGAGCAAGGTGGCGGAAGCAGCCGCGGCGGCGAAGGCGTACGCCGCGAAGGTGCTTGGCGTTGCGGCGTCGTGAGTTGACGAGTTCAGTGCTTCGCGCCGCCCCGGCCACCAGAATCGCACCCGCCCCAACCGCAGCCGCCGGCGTAGCCAACAGCGGCCATCTCACGGTTGAGTCGCGTGATCGAATAGATGAGCGCCGGCGCGTACGGCACCCATACCAGCCAGTTCCAGGGCTTTGGGAGGAGCAGCATCGCCGTCAGGAAGATCGCGATTCCAGCCCACATCAGAATCGTCCACTTCCACATGACGCGGCGCTGCGCCTGGGTTGTGCACTTGCGGAGTGAGTTCCAGGTCCCAAAGACCCCCCCGGCAAGGCCGATCACCGGGCCGATGGAGAGGAGCAGCCAGAATCCGACGGTTCCAGGCTCGAACATGATCCCAGTCTAGAGGTGCGGACTCGAGAAGCAAGTAGATTCCCCCAACCATGACTTCTGCGCCAGCGCCCATTGAACACTTGCTCGCCGAGAATCGCACTTTTGACCCTTCGGAGCAGTTCATTGCGCGAAATCCGGTGATTCATTGCGCGGACATGGACACCTACAAGGCGCTCTATGAGCGATCGATGAACGACACCGACGGCTTCTGGGCCGAGCAAGCCGCGAAGTTGCACTGGTTCTCGCCGTGGAACTCGGTCCTGGAGTGGAATTGCCCCGATGCCAAGTGGTTTTCCGGCGGCACGACCAACATGTGCTTCAACTGCGTGGATCGCCAGGTGGAGGACGGCCTCGGCGACCAGTACGCGATCCTGTGGGAGGGCGAGCCCGAGACGGGAAGCCCCGAAGGGCACGAAGTCCGCCGGATCACCTACGCGGCGCTCAAGCGTGATGTCTCGCGCTTCGCCAACGGGCTCAAGTCGCTGGGCGTGAAGCGCGGCGATGTCGTGACGCTTTACATGGGCATGGTGCCTGAACTGGCCATTGCGATGCTGGCCTGCTCGCGAATCGGTGCGGCGCACAGCGTGATTTTCGGCGGGTTTGCGGCAAGCGCGATCGTGGACCGTGTGCAGGATGCGCAGAGCAAGGTCATCGTCACCTGTGACGGCGCATGGCGTCGCGGCTCGGTCGTCCCGCTCAAGGCCAATGTGGATGAGGCTTGCACGCGGCTTTCCGGCGTGGAGCATGTCGTGGTACTCAAGCGATGCGGCCACGACATCAACTGGACCGAGGGGCGCGACCAGTGGTGGCACACGCTGGTCCACGGCCAGAGCGACGACTGTGCCTGCGAGCACATGGACGCGGAGGACTTGCTCTTCCTCCTCTACACCTCGGGCTCGACCGG
>SXOD01000077.1 GCA_005776885.1 Planctomycetia bacterium | reverse complement strand
GGTCTCCGACCGCACGGCCTTCTTCTTTGAGGGAGCGCTCATCGAGGACGGCGACACCGAACTCATCTTCACCAACCCCGCGAACAAGCGCACCGAGGACTACGTCACGGGCCGGTTCGGCTGACCGACCGCCCCACCGAGGATCATCCATGGCCGTTGACCTGCAACAGCAACTCCTTGAACTTCGCCGTGAAATCCTGGCGATGGGCGCCCTCGTTGAACACCGCCTCGGCGTCGCGGTGCAGTCGCTCATCCACCATGACGAGGCGGCAGCGACGGCCGTGGTCCGCGGCGACGACGACATCGACGCCTACGACACACGGATCGAGGCTCACGCCGTGAGGCTGCTCGCGCTGGCGCATCCGGTCGCTGGCGACCTTCGGGCGATCCTGGCCTCCATCCGCATCTGCACGGAGTTCGAGAGGATCGGCGACCTCGTGAAGGGCATCGGCAAGCGGTCCCGGAAGCTGTCCCACACCGACGCCCCCCTCCCCGCACTGGTCGTGGAGCTGGGGATGGCCTCCCGCACGATGCTCAGCGACGTCATCGCCGCCTACGCCGACTCCGACCCCGTCCTCTGCCGGCGCCTGCGAAATGCCGATGACCGGGTGGATGACCTGCAGAAGGCCGTCCTCCTCGACCTGAGGGAGCATTTCCGTGGGACAGAGGAGCAGCTGGACGCCGCCATCCACTGGATGGCCATCGCGCAGCGCTTTGAGCGCATTGCCGACACGGCGGTCGCGGTCGCGGAGGACGTCATCTTCCTGGTCGAGGGCGAGGTCGTCCGCCACGCTCCCGCTTGAGCCGGTTCGCGGGACGGTGGGCACCGCTGCGGAGCCATCACCGGCGTCTGCAATCCGCCCCATTGGTGGCACTTGCCGGGCTTCCGGCCAGCCTGTAGACTGCGTGGCTCGATTCGGAGCTCCCCATGCACTATCCCCACAAGACCAGCCGCATCAAGAAGGTTCGATCCGTGGGGTTCCGTGCCCGCATGAGCACCTCGAAGGGTCGGAAGATCATCAACCGCAAGCGACGTCTCGGCCGCCGCATCAGCCCCCGCTGACGCCAGCCGGACCCTCGGTCCCTTGACCAGTTCCACTCCTCGCCCGGCCTCCGACGCCCCGTCGGTGGTGGCGCTCATTGGCATGCGGGGGGTAGGGAAGACGACGGTTGGTCGACTCATCGCCACACGGCTCGGAAGCACCTTCGTGGACTTGGATGATGCGGCCTGCGGGCGGCTCCACGTGACGACACCAGCCGCGGCCTTTGCGACATTGGGAGAGCCTGCCTGGCGTGAAGCGGAGTGCCAATCGCTGTGCGACATCCTTGGTGACGTGGCCACACGCCATGCCGTCGCGCCGCTCCCCCCGCTCATCCTGGCCATCGGTGGCGGTGCGCTGACGCATGCTCCGACGGAGGAACGATTGGTCCAATCGAAACCGGCCGTCTGGGTGATCTGGCTTCACGCTTCCATTCCATGCCTGGCCACCCGGATCGCCGGCGACGTGGCGAAACGCCCCAGCCTCCTGGGTGGTGACGTCCTCGAAGAGTTGCCAACGCTCGCGGCTCGCCGGGAGTCTGGGTATCGACACGTGGCCGACTACGCCGCGGACGCTTCGGGGTCCCCGGAGTCGCTCTCCGAAGGCTTGGTCTCTGCGTTCGCGGGCAACTGGAGCACGTCGGGGTCCTGACCCACGCCACCCAGGGCCGACCAATCGACCTCTGGTTCGCCCTCGGGGCCGTCCACCACGATCCCCATCGCCCGCAACGCCGCCTCAGAGGCTGCCTGTTCGGCCTGCCGCTTGCTCCTGGCCCATCGCGACTCATAGTTGATGCCTGCCACTTCGACGCAGACCTCAAAGGCCTTGTCGTGGTCCGGGCCGCGTTCATCCAGCATCCGATAGCACGGATTGCCGTCCCCTCGGAGCTGGCTGACCTGCTGCAGCACGCTCTTGAAGTTCCGGTGGTGGCCCGCCTTGCACGAGCGCTGGATCTGCGGCTCCAGCAATCGACGGACGAAAGGCTTCACGCACTCCAAGCCGCCATCAAGCAGCATGGCACCAAGCAGGCACTCCAGGATGGCGGCGCGAACGGACTGCGGCAGCGCACTGTGCCGCATTCCCTTCCCGACGACCAGGTGCCGGGTGAGCCCGAGTTCGTCGGCCATCGAGGCGCACACCGCCCGGCTCACGACCAGCGACTTGATCTTCGTGAGCTCGCCTTCCGGGAGGTGCGACAGCGACTCGTACAGCAGCTCGCAGGCGATGAAGCCGAGAGCGGCATCACCGAGGAACTCCAGCCGCTCGTTGCTCTCCTGGGGACTTGGCGACGCTGAGGCATGCAAGAATGCCTGCTGCAGCAGCGCCCCATCCTTGAATCGATACCCCGTGATCCCTTCGACAACTTCAGACAGTTCGCTGCCAGACACCGCGACACTCCCGCCACGTCTCAGGTGGCACCACCGCTCGGTGGGATGGGCGGCCACGGGTGCCGCAATCACGTGTCGGATGTGCCGGGCACCCCCGGGTCGGGGGCAGCCGGTGCATCCGCCTGTGCCTCCCTCGCACGCCCGCCGCGTGCGAGGATCTCAAGCGTGCGCCGACGTCGGCGCGACTGCTGCGGAGCCTCAGGACTCCAGAGCGAGCCAGTGATCGTCCAGGTGAGCGGCCAGCCGAAGCCGGTCGTGCTCGGATTCAAACTCCTCGATATGCGCGGCCATCCGCCGCGGGCCCGGATCATCCTCATCCGAGAAGACTCGCACCACCTTGCCCTTGCCACGAATCGGCCTGGCGCAACCAGGCAACTCCAGCACGAACTCGATCTTGGTCCCCGTGGGGACAGCCTGGTCCAACTCAAACCGCAACCCTCGCACCGAGACGTCGTACGCGTGGCCCTCGAGTGAATCAACTGAATCCGACTCCGGCTTCGATTCCGTGATGGCTCGGGAATCCTCCGGGCGAACGACCATCCGCGTGTACGGCGCGTCCGCGCGATACCGCTGGTCTGTTCTGAGGTCCGAGGGATCCATGATCATTGACGAACTGCCTGTTTATCGGCTACACGACCGGAGGGCATGAACTACGCCGACCTGAACTGAACTATGCCACATCCGCGGAAAATCGCAACCGGATCCCGCGCTATCCTCGCCAAACGATGCCTGGTCGAGCACAAACTGGGCCATTGGAGCAGGATCGGACACCGTGTTCGCCGCCGGGACCCCTGTCCGCCGGCCTCCGAGGCGTGTGTGTTATTGGATACGGGAATCAAGGGAGAGCGCATGCCCAAAACCTTCGGGGAAGCGGGGTTGCAGTTTCCGTGAGCGGGCGGGCAGGGTCAGCGGCCACGGCGCAGGCTCTTGAGGATGGTTTCCCCGTGGTCCCCCTGGCCGAGGCCGCTCGAGTCTCCCACCTGCTCATCCTCTCCGTTCCGGAAGCGGCGCACGCAACCGTCTGGGAGTCGGTGGCACCAGAACTTGGCACCGACGCACACGTCGGCTTCCTCCATGGGGCAACGCCTCACTTCGGTGTCATCAAGCGCCCTCCCGCCTCATCCTTCGTCTTGGTGGCGCCCAAGGGACCGGGTGCGACGCTCCGCGACCGATTCGTGCGGGGCCTCGGGATTCCCGCATTGATTGCCGCGGAGGCGCCAGCCGATCGCCTGTCGGACGCCTGGGAGGTGGCCCGGCTTTGGGCAACGGCGATCGGTTGTGGGCGCGCAGGGATCATTCGCTCCACCTTCCGGGACGAGGCCGTGGCCGACATTTTTGGCGAGCAGGCCATCCTGTGCGGTGGACTCGTGGCCCTCATGAGGGAGTCATTCGAGACCCTGGTCGAGGCTGGCGTCGCGCCTGAAGTGGCGTACATCGAGTGCATCCAGGAGTTGAAGCAGATCGGCGACTTGGTCTACGAGCGTGGGATTGCCGGCATGCGGGCGGCCATCAGCGACACGGCGGAAGCTGGCATCGAACAAGCGCAGCGCCACCTTCCCGTCGAAGCGATTCGATCCGGGATGGAGCGGCTGCTTGTCGCCGTCCAGTCGGGCGAGTTCTTTCGAGAGCACCTGCTGGACGCGGCCGCGGGTGCTCCCCGCCTTCGAGAGGCACGCTCCGCACAGGCCGCCTCGGCGATGGAGTCGACGGGCGCTGCCGTCCGGTCGATGTACCTTCCACGACCCATGACCACACACGCGCAGGAGCCCGCTCTGTCGTGAATGTCATCGACGCGCTGGTGATGGGAGTGGTGGAAGGAGTGACGGAGTTCATCCCGGTGTCGTCGACGGGACACCTGATCCTCACCGCACAGTTTCTTGGGCTTCGCCACGACCTCGCGCAGCGTGCCGCGGTCGATGCCTTCTCCATCGTGATCCAGGGCGGAGCCATCCTCGCGATCCTGAACGTCTATTGGGCCCGGGTCAGGGGAATGACACGCGCGTGCTTCGCCGGCGTGGGGTTGGCGCGCTTTGGCCCCAATCATCGGCACGACATCACGCTCGTCCGAAACATAGTGCTCGCGTTCCTCCCGGCGGCCGTGCTGGGGCCGCTGCTCGAGGAACGGATCGAGGCGCGGCTGTTCCAGCCGATCCCCATCCTGGCGGCGCTGGCGATCGGCGGCATCGTGATGATCCTGGTGAGCCCGTTGGTGAAGGCCCGCAGTTCACTGGCGCAGGGCCGTGGCCACAGCCCGGACACGCTCGGGCCGCTGCAGGCGCTTTTTGTCGGCCTCGCGCAGTGCCTGGCCATGTGGCCCGGCACCAGTCGATCGATGTCCAGCATCCTCGGCGGGCTCTGGGTGGGCATGCGCGCCAAGGAAGCGGCCGAGTTCAGCTTCCTGCTTGCGCTCCCCACGCTCGGCGGCGCCTGCGTCTGGAAAATGCGAAAGCTGGTCGGAGATCCCGGCGCGATCGACCTGCTCGGCGGGTGGCCAACCATCATCGCCGGCACCGCCGCCGCGTACATCGCTGCACTGCTGAGCGTGAAGTGGATGGTGGGCTACCTCTCTCGCGGCGGCATTGCCCCGTTCGGCTGGTGGCGTGTCATCCTGGCAGCCATTCTGGCGATCGGGCTGGCGATGCGCTGGGTCTCCTTCTGAAGCCGCTCCCGGACGGGAACTGGGCGATGCCCACGTCGGTTTGACCTACACTGCAGGGCTCGACATGGGACAGCTCGCACTGGCACTCCGAAGTTTCGCCCTGAAGGCCACGGTCTTCGTGGCCCTCGCCGCGGGCTTCGCGTGGATGCTGGGCGGGCAGTTGTTCCCGGGGTGGCGCGCCGTGCACCTCGACGCCGTGCGGACCAAGCTCCATGAGTGGTCGCTCGTGGTGGAAGGGCATGCCTCGCGAGCCGGAGAGGGTCGGTGGCGGATCGAACGTACGCGCCTCACGAACGACGACGACCGCGCTCGGGTCGACCTGCTGGAATCGCTCTGCACCTTTGCCCTCGGCCCGGTCCTGCACGAGGATCGCGTCGTCGTGTTCGCGCGAGGGATGTCCAACGCAGACGAACAGTGGTGGCGCGTGACCCTGGACGATGATGGCTCCATCGCCCGGACGCCGGTGGATGCCCCGTTCGCCGTGACCTCGCACTGACGCCCGCGTGAACTCGCTGCGCACACTCGTGCGTCAGGCGTGGCCTGGGATCGCGACGCCGAGCGCCACCAGCCGTTCGATCAGTGTCGATTCGTCCCACACCTCGACGCCGAGCGCCCGCGCCTTGTCCAGCTTGCTGCCCGCCTTCTCGCCCGCGATGACCAGATGGGTCTTCTTGGAGACGCTGCCAGGGCAGGTGGCCCCAAGCGACTCCAGGAGTTCCGCCAGCGCCTGCCGCTCGAACCGCTCCAGCGTGCCGGTGAGGACGACGGTCTTGCCCGCGAACGGAGTCACTTCGCCGCTTGGATGGGACCCCTGCTCCGGCGGCGGCTTGTAGATCGGGCTGGTCAGGCCAACCCCCGCCTCTCGGAGCCGGCGAATCTCTTCAAGCATCGCCTCGCTGTGGAGGACTCGCACCACGGTCGACGCCGTGACGGCGCCAAAGTCCGGCAGTGCCTCAAGCGACTCGGGCGTCGCGGCCAGCAACGCGTCGATATCGGGAAACGCGCGACCCAGTGTCTTGGCCGCGGCATCGCCGACAAGCCGGATGCCGATCCCCGAGAGCACGCGAACGAGGCCGCGAGACGCGCTGGACGCCGCGGCCGCCAAGAGCGCGGTGGCGCTGGTCTCCCCCATTCGCTCCAGGGCAAGCAGGTCGGCCTTCTGGAGCAGGAAAATGTCGGCAAAGTGCCGGACCAGGCCAGCGTCGACGAGCTGGTCGATCAACTTGTCCCCGACGCCATCGATGTCCATCTGCCCGCGGCCAACGAACCACTTCAACCGCTCGCGAAACTGCGCCGGGCACGCTGAGTTGGTGCAGAGCAGTCGAGGACTTCCCTCCGCCTCCGGCTCCACCGCACCGCGGCATGCCGGGCATTCGGCCGGCGCCACGATGATGGACTCCGATCCGCGGCGCGCGGCCAAGACCGGCTCGATCACCTGCGGGATGATCTCGCCAGCCTTCTCGACGATCACGGTGTCCCCGATCCGGAGGTCCTTGCGGCTGATCTCGGCGATGTTGTGCAGCGTCGCGTGCCTCACCACGGTCCCGGCGATCGTGACGGGCGCCAGCGTGGCGCGCGGCGTCAGCGTCCCGCCCTTCCCCACTTGCCAGGCCACGGCCAGCAAGGTCGTCTCCTTGCGCTCGGCGGGATACTTGTAGGCGATCGCCCAGCGCGGGCTCTTGGCGGTGGCCCCCAAGGTTGCCTGGTCGGCGAAGGAATCGATCTTGGCCACCATCCCATCGACCGCGTACGGCAGCTCCGCACGGCGCGCGCGGAACTCCTCGATGGCGGCCACGGCCTCGTCCACGCCAAGGCACGGCTTGGTGAGCTGGCTGACCGGGATGCCCAGTCCCCGGAGCAGGCCCAAGAAGTCCCAGTAGCCCGCGACCACCACGCCGTCACAGGCACCGCGCCCGTGCGCGAGGAAGGCCAGTCGCCGCTTCGCGGTGACCTTGGGGTCCAGGTTCTTCAGGGTGCCGACGGTGGCGTTTCGCGGGTTGGCCAGGAGTGGCTCGCCCTCCTGCTCCAGCGACTCGTTGATGGCCTCGAAGCTTGAGGTCGGCATGTAGATCTCCCCACGGACTTCCAGCATCCGCGGCGGGGTCCCACGCAGCCGAAGGGGGATCGAACGGATCGCGCGGACATTGGCGGTGATGTCATCACCTTGCTGCCCGTCGCCGCGGGTGAGTGCCTGGGCCAGCTGACCATCGACCCAGCGGAGGCTGACGGCGACGCCGTCGATCTTGGGGTCGCACGTCACGGCGGGCGGTCGGCCAAGTGAGTCCGCGCAGCGTCCGTACCACGCCCGGAAGTCCCCTTCGCTGTACGTGTTGTCCACGCTCATCATCGGGAGCGAGTGGGGCACGGCGCGGAAAGAGTCGATTGGCGCGCCCCCCACGCGCGCCGTCGGGCTGGTGGGATCGTGGTCGTCATGCGCCACCTCAAGGGACTGCAGTTCGGCGAGCAGTTGGTCGTACTCCGAGTCGGCCATGAATGGCTGGCCGTCGGCGTAGTAGGCATGGTTTGCCCGGTCAAGCAGCTCCCGGAGCTGGAGGATGCGAGGCTGAGGGGCGTCGTGCGGCCGCGTCATTCGCGTGCGGCGGACGTGCGGGCGGCCCGCGCCTCCTCGATGGCCCGTTCCTCCCGGATCCGGCGCGCCTTGGCCATCGTCTTGGGCGTGCAGTGGAACACGATCTCGCACTCCCCGACGCGTCGCTCGCGCTTGTCGCGCGACATTTGCTGCGCGACGTTGATCTTGAGCGGGATGTTGAACTCGCCGCCCGCCGAGATCGCCAACTCGAGGTCGCCGCAGTTGGCCACGGAATAGATCGCCGGGCCATAGCACGGGCGCAGGAACCGGTACTTCATCTCCTTGCACACGACGATGTAGTCGCTGCCGCACCTTTGGAAGAGGTACATGCCCGCGGCCACCTCGCTGTTGCCCAGCAGCGCCGCGCCCGCCATCGCGTTGTACCAGTTGCGGTTGAAGCGCCGGAAGGGAAGCACCGCGGTGAACCGGTCACCCGTGATTCGACGCATGCTGATGCCGCTGCGGAACGCGTAGGGGAGCCAGACCAACGAGCACACCCGGTGCCAGAAGTTGCTCTTGGTCGAGAGGCGGGAGATCCACGCCTCGAGCCGGTCGAACAATGTTCGTCGCGGTTCCGCGGCAGCGGCAGGGCTGTTGGCGGACTCGTCCACGCAGCGTGCAGTTGTACCATTGGGGCGATGTCTTCCCCAGTTTCGGATCGACTCGCCGTGTGCTCGTGGAGCCTGCGACCGGAGGACCCGGGAAGCCTGGCCGCGACCCTGCGAACCCTGGGGATTCCGCGGGTGCAGCTCGCCCTTCTGCCCCTCCTGGAGGACGGTGCCACGTGGTGCGACGCGGGTCGGGCCTTGTCTGGCGAGGGCATCCGCATCGTGAGCGGCATGATGCAGACCGTGGGCGAGGATTACTCCACCCTGGAGAGCATCGCCCGGACCGGTGGCGTCCGACCCGACGGGAGCTGGCCGGCCACGCTTGACCGCGCCCTGCGGACGGCCGACCTCGCTGCCTCGCTTGGACTCACGCTGGTGACGTTCCATGCGGGATTCATCCCGCACGAGGCTGGGACGGACCGTTCGACCATGCTGGCCAGGCTGCGGACGCTGGTGGACCACTTCGCCACGCGGGGGGTGAACCTGGCGTTTGAGACCGGACAAGAAACCGCCGAGACGCTCACGTCGGCGCTGGACGAGCTGGACCGCCCCTCGGCCGGGGTCAACCTGGACCCGGCGAACATGGTCCTGTATGGCATGGGCGATCCCGTCGCCGCCGCGCAGACGCTGTTGCCACGGATCGCCCAGGTGCACGTCAAGGACGCACGAGCCACGCCAACGCCCGGAACCTGGGGCCAGGAAGTCCCCGTCGGGATGGGTGACGTGGCTTGGGGCGCATTGCTTGCCGTCCTCTCCTCGACGCCGCGCGCGCTGGACCTGGTGATCGAGCGCGAGGCCGGTTCGTGCCGTGAATCCGACATCACCGGCGCGAAGTCGCTCATCGAACGGGAGTGGCGCTGATGCCAACCTACGTCTATGCGGTCGTCAAGGCCGATGGAACGCTTGGGGCCTCGTTTGAGGTGTTCCAGCGGATGACCGACGAGGCGCTGACGGCGCACCCGGAGACAGGTGAGCCGGTGCAGCGGGTGCCGGTCGCGCCGCAGGTGCAGACCAGCACCGACAAGGGTCGATTCTCCAAGTCAAACTTGGAGCGGCTTGGCTTCACCAAGTACGAGCGCGCCGGCGATGGCGTGATGGAGAAGAAGGCGGGCAAGGGGCCCGACGTCATCAGTGCGGATTGATCGCGCGCTGGCACCGATGGCCTGGGGACTGGTCCTCACGTCGAGCTGGACGTGGTGCATTGGCCTCTTCCTTCCGGTGCTATTGGTCCGGCTGTTTGGGTGGACTGGCTTCTGGCTCTTCGCGATACCGAACGTGATCGGGTGCACGGCGTTTGGGTGGATCGTCACCGGTGATCGAGGGGCAAGGCTGGCGCGGCGCCTGCGCAACGGCATTGTTGCCTTCGCCCTCTGGACGATCGCCTTCCAGGCCTTCTTCCTGGTCCGGCTGTTCGTGGATCCGTCGATGGACGTTGGGCTTCACGGGCTTGGACTCGCGGCGGTGGTCGTCGTGATCGGCTTCGCGCTGTGGCGAGGTTCCAGGCACGAACCAAGTGCCGCGGCCTGGATCAGTCGCGCAGCGGCCGGGGCCGCGCTCGGCATCCTCGCCTGGTCCGCCTCGCGAGAATCGTTCTTCGTCGACTCCCTGCCAGAACCCATCCTCGGGCACGCGGCGGCCTATGGCGCGGGGCCCTTCATCGCGCTGGGATTCCTCGCGTGCCCGCTGCTGGACCCGACGTTCCACTGGGTTCGCGCGCGCTCCAGAAGCGCCGCGCCGTTCGCCTGGTTTGGCCTTTTCTTTGCGTCGACCCTCGGCGTGACTGGGTCCATGGCCGCGACGGGAACCTGGCACCTCGTGCCACTGCTTGGCGCGTGGGTGGTGTTCCAGTTGCTCTTCACGCTGATCCTGAATGCGCGGTGCCTGGAATCGATGGACACGGCGACCCCACCGGCTGGAGTGCGTCGGCTCGCGATGGCGGCGTGCGTCGTGGGCAGCTCCGTCGCGGTGATCGCGTGGTGCGTCCCTCAGGGGGTCGGCCTGTTCACCTCCAGCTTTGACGTGACGTACCTGGTGTTCCTCGGGGCCTACTCCACCCTTTTCCCGGCGTGGGTCCTGTTGGGAGGACCCGGGCGCGGCGCGTGGATCATGGGATCGACGGTCGTCGCCGGCGGGCTGGCCATCCCGGGCATCTTCGATGGCAAGACGCTCGACCTGACGTTGGCCACGATCGCGATCGTCCTGACGCCACTGGTCCTGCGGCGCCTCAGAACTCGATGAAGGTCTCTCCCTCAGCGTGCTGATCCTCGGTTCCGACGAACTCGGGCTCCAGTCCCTCCGGCAGCGCAGCGAGGAACGCTCGGCCGTAGTGTTTCGTCTGCAGGCGAGGGTCCAGGACCACGACCTGCCCAGCGTCATCGTGCGACCGGATCAGTCGGCCAAATCCCTGCTTGAACCGAATCACCGCGCGGGGAAGTGAATCGTCACGGAACGGATCGCCCCCGCTCGCCTGGATCAGTTCACCGCGGGCTTCCACCAGCGGACGGTCCGGCACGTCAAACGGCAGCTTCGCGATGATCACGTTTCGAAGCGCGCGCCCGCGGACATCGATCCCCTGCCAGAAGCTGGTGGTCCCGAACAGCACGCTGCGGTCGTCGGCCCGGAACCGCTCGAGCAACGCCGTGCGGGTGGCGTCGTCGCCGTGGACGAGGAACGGACGATCATCCTGGCGAAAGGACTCGCGGCACCGCGAGGCGACATCCTGCAGCATCGCGTAGCTGGTGAAGAGGACGAACGCACCGCCATCGGTCGCTCGGACGTGGCTCACGATTCGCTCGGCCATGACCTCATTCGCGCGGCGTGTCCCGGCGTGCGCAAGCGAGACGTCCAGCAGCAGTCGGCATTGCTTCCGGTAGTTGAAGGGGCTCCCCAGTTGGACGGTGCGCGGGTCATCGCATCCCAGCCGCGTGGCGCAATGCGTGAAGTCCCCTTGGCCCAGCGCGAGCGTGGCGCTGGTGAGGATCACGCCGCGCTGTCCGGTGAAGAGTTGCGTGCGCAGGATCGGGGAGACGTCGATGACCCCGGCCCGGAGCGTCACCGTGCCTCGCGTGGCCCGAGGCTGGCTGGCCCTCCCCTCATCGACCCAGTACACGCAGCCGGACTGGCGCTGCGCCAGCACGTCGGCAAGCGCCGTCGCGAAGCCGCTGGCCCGGTCGGCCTGCGCATTGAGCTCAAAGCCATCGTGCTCATGCTTTGCCGCGTCGCGACAGGTCCGGAGCGCCGTGGCCAGTGCCTCAAGCGAGGGGGAGAGCGCGTCGTGCACGCCGAGCGGCTCCCGGATCCTGTCTCCCCCGGACTCCCGCCGCCAGGTTGCGATGGAGTGGAAGAGGTCGTTGGCAGCCGTGTGGCACTGGCCCACCACCCGTACCGCTTCCGAGGCGGCGCTGCCCTGGTCCTCCGTGCGAAGCGTGGCCAGGATGCCCTTCTTCGTGCGGGCCGACCACAGCGACCGGAGGAAGTGCGTGATGCGTGACTCGCTGGCGGCCAGGCCAAAGTGGTCGCTGGCCACGTCCTCGATCGCATGCGCCTCGTCCAGGATCACGTGGTGGTGGGCTGGAAGGAAGCCCATCCCGTTCACCCGCATCGCCAGGTCGCTGAAGAAGAGTGCATGGTTGCACACCAGGAGGTTGGCGCCCTCCATCTGTCGACGGGCCGATTGATAGAAGCAGGGCTCGAAGTTGGGGCAACGGCGGCCCAGGCAGTTTCCCTGGTCGCTCTGGACCGAATCCCAGATGCGCAGGTCCGGCTTGATGGGGAGGGTCGCCAGCGAGCCATCGCGCGTAGCCATCGCCCAGTCCTCGATCACGGCGAGGTGGGACACGCCTTCGTCGTCGGCGTAGAGACGGCCCGAACGCTCGCTTGCGATCTGGAGTCGGCGGAGGCTCACGTAGTTGCCGCGGCCCTTCACCAGCACGGGCCTGATCGCCCCCGGGAAGGCGCGCTCCAGCAACGGGATGTCTCTCCCAATCAGCTGTTCTTGCAGTGCGATCGTGTTGGTGGCGACGAGCGCGACCTCGCCGTGCTGCATGATCCGCTCGATGGCCGGGGCCAGGTACGCCAGGCTCTTCCCCACGCCGGTGCCCGCCTCGACCACGAGCGTCGCGCGGGCTTCAAGCGCCGACGAGACCGCGCGCGCCATTTCGATCTGCTGCTCGCGGACCTCGAATCCCTCGATGGCCGATGCGATCACGCCGCCCTCGGCGAGCCAGGCGTGGGACTCGCTCACGGCGTCCACGTTCCGAGGAGCAGCGCAAGGTCGGCGCCATCGGTCGCTCCGTCTCCGTCGATGTCACCGGCCGCCGTCGTGCCCCATGCGCCAAGCAGGAGCGCGAGGTCGGCACCATCCACGGCACCGTCCGCGTTGAGGTCGGCGGACGACCCCGGGCAACCCGCGATCGACACGCGGAAGTCGTCGATCGCGGCCTCCACGATCGAGCCGCTCCCCAGGTCCTGCGCACGGAACCGGATGCGCATCGTTGAGGTGGGTTCGATGACATCGGCAATGGCGTATGCCTTCTGCACCCACGCGTTCGTGCTGCCGTTGGCGGGAATCGTTTCCAGGGCTGACCAGGTCACGCCATCGTCCGCCGAGACCTCGATGGGAAACGTGTCGCTGGCCGGGCTGGAGCCACGATCATTGGAAAACCACATCCAGAAGGAGACTTGAGCCCCGTCACGGCCGTCGAAGGAACCGGTGGTGAGCGTGGTGAAGCCTCCGTCGACGTCGTGGGTGCCCACGGCGGTTCCGGCCAGCGGCCCGGTCGACCAACACTGCGTCCCGGGCTCCGAATGATCGGCACCGGGCTGCGCCGTCGTCGCCTCGGGAGCCGCGCGGGCCCAGAGCCCTTGCGTCGCGGTGTCGCCGGGCGCACCGGCGACCCACCCGTCAGCCTGCTCGGCATCGTGCAGGAAGACGGTCGTCTCGCTCGCCACGGTCGCGGCGATCGCACCGCTCGGAGGTGCCGCCAGCGCCACGCCGTTGGCCGAGGCGACGCATCGCCAGGCCACTGCCGCCCCACACGGAAGCGCCGGCAGCGAGGCGGCCCAGTGGACGCCGTCATCACTGGCCATGGTCGTCGACTGCTCAGCGCCACCGTCGACGCTGAAGCGAAGCTCTGGCGTGCCTTGCAGCGCACCGTACTGCGTGAAGGCGGTCACGCCGACCGGTGTCGGTTCGTTGGGGACGATCGTGGTGGCCGACGGAGCGGGCAACTCCAGGAAGACCGGGTGTGCCGCAAACCACGCCCCCATCGCCAGGAACGCCTCGAAGTTTTCTTCGGCGTTGGGGACGATCTCGCTCGGCGGCATGACGAACCCGTAGCTCCCCGTGTCGCGCACCTCGATGGTCCAGGCGGCGGCGCTCCCCGATTCGTGGATCCAGTCGACGCTGCTTCCGTCGGCCACATACAGCGTCGGCGCGATCGGCCCCGCGGTGTAGGGCGTTCCGTGCGTGGACTCGATCGCCTGCTCCATCGCCGCCGTGCTGGCCTGGTACACGCTGGCATTGGCAGGGAGCTGCGTCGCCGTGAATCCATAGGGCCACAGGATCAGCTGGCTGTAGGAATGGAAGTCAATCGCCGCCACCAACTCCGGGCGCGCCAGGATGAAATCCCGCATGGCCTGGGTCTCGGGTTCCGACCACGGTGCGGGTCCACGGTATGTCTCGCTCGACGTGGTTCCGCTTGATCCAGGCCCGCCCCACATGAAGCCCCAGTTCCGATTCAGGTCCACTCCCATCGTCCCGTCGCCGTTGTCGCGACGATTCTTCCGCCAGAGCCGCTCGGGACCCCACGTGTGGACGTACCCGTCGGCGTTCACCACCGGAATGACATAGACGTCGAAGGTGGACAGCACGGCGCTGATCGCCGGGTCGCCCGATTGCCATCCCGTGACCAGTCGTTCGGCGATCCAGAGGCACGTCGGCGGCGTGGCCCACTCGCGCGCGTGCTGGCATCCATCGATGAGCAGTGCCGGCCTGGGGAATCCGGGAGCGGCGACGGCGATGTGGAGTCCCCGGATGTCCCGTCCCTCCAAGGTCTGTCCCACCAGGACCTCGGTCGCGATGCCCCCTGAAAGTTGCGCGAGCTCGGCCTGCTTGGCGTGGATCGTTTCAAGCGGCGCGAAGTCCAGGAAGAAATCGTTGCCGGCGACGCCGCCATCCTGCTGGTCCAGCCGCGCTCGCTCGTCGGCCAGCAACGCATCGAGGTCCTCGATCATCACGCAGTACGGGATGTCAAGCGCATCAAGCCTGGCCCGGCCTTCGCCATCCACCACGATGTCGATGGGACCAACCCCGACCGAGTGCGACCAGGTGTCGCGCGCCACCTCAAGGGCCACCCGCAACTGGCGCGCCGTGGATGGCGTGGCACGGATGACGCTGTCGGCCAGGGCGCCAGTCGCGACGATGGCTGGAGCGAGCGCCATCGGCCACCATCGTGCGGCGGATGAGATGAATGCCGATGGTGCGACACGGTGCATCCCATGAATGTAGGCTCAAACACCAGCCGTGCGAATCTTGTCCATGAATCTGGCCCCTTTCGTGTCGTGCGCCGCGCTGCTTGCGGGGTGTCAGGCAACCCCCAAGGCCACGCCGGTCCCGGTTCGGACCGCCCAGACGGACGTCTGGCGCGGTGACGGGACCGCGGCCAGCTGGGATGAGATGATGGCCGACTTGGTGGGAGCCGACGCGGTGTTCCTGGGCGAGGAACACGATGACGGCGCCGGCCACGCGCTCCAGCGGGAGATCGTGGAAGCCCTGCTCGCGTCGTGGGGTGGCGGCGCCCTCAGCCTGGAGATGCTCGAACGGGATGAGCAGGACGAGGTAGACCTCTGGATGGCCGGCGAGCTGACGACGGCCCAACTCCGCGACCAGACCGGGAGCTCCGGCTGGTGCGGCCCCGGCTCGTGGGATGCCTGGTACCAGCCGATCCTCGACGCGGCGATTGCGAACGGTGGTGTCGTCGTGGCCGCCAACTGCCCTCGCGAGCATGTCCGCACCGCGCTCTCCGAGGGGTACGAGTCGCTCCCCGGATTTGACGATCCACGTCGCAGCGAGTTCGACCTCCCCGGCTACGAACACGACGACTATCGCCAGAGCCTCCGGGAGTTGATGATCGGCACGCGGCTTGGCCTGGCCGAGGATGGCGACTTGGTGCTGGTCGATGCCGAAGAAGTGGATCGGGTCCTTCGCGGGCAGCTGGTGTGGGATGCCACGATGTCTCGCTCCGCGGCTGGCGCCCGCGGCCAGGGAAAGGTCGTGCACCTCGCGGGGCACTTCCACATCGACCGCCACGGCGGAACGGTTGCCGAGTTCCGGCGCCTCCGGCCGAACGACATGGTGCGGACCGTGACGGTGAGGCAGGATCCTGGATTCGTCCCCGGCGACGACGAGATTGGGGCAGCGGACTGGATCGTGGGCTCGGCCTCGGCGGCCGCGAGCCACCCGTCTACTTCGCGATGAGGCTCTTGAGCCCCGCGTCGTCGTCGACGAACTTGAAGAACTTGTCGATTTTCATCATCCCGAGGAGCCCCTTCAATTCCTTGTTCGCGCCGACCACGATCGGCGTGGCTCCGGAATTGTTCGCAGCCGTTCGGCAGTTGATGAGGAAGCCCAGCCCCATGGAGCTCATGAACTGGACGGCAGAGAGTTCCAGCACGACGTGTCGAACCCCCTTGCCGATCCCCTTGAAGTACGGCTCGACCTCGGCCGCCAGGATCGGCGCCTCTTTCTGGCCGACGTGCGGCCCGGTCGGGCAAATGCGCAGCGTTGCGCCGTTCCAGGAGATGGTTGAGTAGGCGGACTTGAACTCAGGTTGCATCGAGCCGGACATGGGGAGGCGAGCCTACCAACCGCGCCCGTACAGTATCGATGTGCCCTTCGCCCTGGCCAATGCCTGCATCGCCACGCTGCGGCCTGACGACGCCGGACCGCGCCGGGGCGATTCGCTGAGGGACCTCGGCATGATCGCGCGCGGGTTCGTGCTCGTCGCCGACGACGGGACGCTCACGGAATGTGTCGCCGGCGATCCCCCGCGCGATGCCATGGTCATCGATCTCGAGGGCCGAACCATCCTTCCCGGGTGGGTCGATGGCCACACGCACGCCTGCTGGGCCGGCGACCGCAGCGACGAGTGGGCCCGCAAGCTCGCCGGGGTGCCCTACCTCGAGATCCTTGCTTCCGGCGGCGGCATCCTCAGCACGGTCCGGAGCGTGCGCGAGGCCGGCACGCCTCGGCTCGAGAGGTCGCTCGCCAGGCGGCTTGAGCGGATGCGGGAGCTTGGGACGCTTTCGTGCGAGGTCAAGACCGGCTACGGCCTGAGTGTTGGTGCCGAGCGTTCGATGCTTGACGCGATTCTCGGCGCCGCGGCGCAAGCCAGCGGGATGCCCATCGTCCCGACCTTCCTCGGCGGCCATGCGCTTGATCCCGCCAATCCGGGTTGGGTGGACCAGTGCCTCGAGATCGCCATGCCCGAGGCCGCCGCCCTCGTCCCGGGAATCACCTGCGACCTCTTCTGCGAGCGCGGCGCGTGGACGCTTGAGGACTCCCTTCGGTACATCGAGCGGGCACGATCGCTCGGTTGCCCGTTCCGTGTGCACACGGACCAGTTCACCGCCACGGGATTGGTGCCGGAGGCGGTGCGGCTGGGTGCACGAAGCATCGACCACCTGGAAGCGTCCACGGACGAGGACCTCCGCCTCGTGGCCAGGAGCGCCACCTTCGGCGTGGGACTCCCCGCCAGCCCCTACGCACTGGGCACGCCATTCATGCGGGGGCGCACGTTCATCGACTTCGGTGGTGCGATGGCCATCGCGAGCAACTGGAATCCCGGCAGTGCACCGACGCCCAGCGTGGCCTTCGCGGCGGCGCTCGCCGTGCGCCACATGGGATTGACGCCGGAGGAAGCGATCGCCGCGGCGACATGGAATGCGGCGTGCCTTCTCGGCATCGAAGCGAGCGCGGGGGCGCTGCATGTCGGCATGCCCGCTCGCTTGCAAGTCCTCGACGCTCCCGATCCACGGGCGGCCGTGCTGGAATGGGCGGCTGGGGCGCCGGCGCTGGTCATCTCGCCGTGCGGCGTCACGGGCTCCGATCGACGGCTCGTGGCGGCGGCGAGCGGCCACCATCCCGGATAACGTCCTCGACCCATGGCGACGATGGCAGCCAAGGACATCGACGGAGCGACGCAGGCTGCGGCGTGCGTCGTGGCGGTGCATCAACGATTGGTCGAGATGCTGCGGCCGGGCCTCACGCTCGCGCAGGTGGACCAGTTCTGCGCCGAGCAACTCCGCGACCTCGGGTGCGTCAGTTGCTTCAAGGGGTACCGCGTCAGGGGGCACCCCCCCTTTCCCAGCCATGCCTGCCTGAGCGTCAACGACTGCGTCGTCCACGGCACGCATGAGATGAGCGTGACGCCACTCGCGCCGGGAGACCTCCTCAGCGTGGACATCGGGGTGAAGCACAATGGGTGGATCGGCGACGCCGCCTGGACCTACGCGATCACGACGCGTGACGCGGTGGGCGAAGCGCTCATGTCGGCTGGGCGGGAGAGCCTTCGCCGCGGCATCGAGGCCCTGCAGCCTGGGCGGCCGCTGATCGACTTCGCTCGCGCCGTGCAGGGGCACGTCGAGAAGGAGAGGGGACTCTTCCTGATCCGCGGGCTGGGCGGCCACGGCTACGGGCGCTCGCTGCACGCGCCTCCCTACATCTCAAACGTCGTCCCCTCCTTCCCCGGCGAGTGGCGCGAAGCCTTCCTCGCGGTCGAACCCGGCATGCTCCTGGCGGTGGAACCCATGATCAGCGTGGGGTCGACCGAGACCACCGGCGAAGGGAACCAATGGCCGCTCTACACCGCCGACGGGTCGATGAGCGTCCACTACGAGGCCGACGTCTTGATCATGGCCGATGGACCGGTGAACCTGACCGAAGGGTTGTTCGAACTCCCGGAGATCGTTGGATGAGCCCGATTGCCGCACTGGACGAACACGCCTCCCCCCTGGCGATCCTCGCCGAAAACATCCACCCGTCGGCCGACGGGATCCTGTCGGCAGCTGGCTTCCGCGTGGAACGCATCGCCGGCGCCCTTGAAGGCCCGGCCCTGGCTGAGGCGGCGGCAAGGGCGCAAATCCTCGGGATTCGGAGCAAGTCCACCATCGGGAGCGGCGAGTTCCGTTCGCCAGGCGGGCTGCTGGCCATCGGTTGCTTCTGCATCG
>SXOD01000076.1 GCA_005776885.1 Planctomycetia bacterium | reverse complement strand
CTTGCCCACCTTGTCAAAGGCGTCGGCCATGATCTTGCCAACCTCGGTGTCGTTGTT
This sequence comes from Planctomycetia bacterium, assembly GCA_005776885.1. Taxonomy (GTDB): domain Bacteria; phylum Planctomycetota; class Phycisphaerae; order Phycisphaerales; family SM1A02; genus SXOD01. Next base: position 9,185 of record SXOD01000076.1, on the reverse strand, counting down.
GGCGCTGATCGTGGCGACAGCGCGGATGCCGCCGTCGATCTTGGCGACGGGCTTGGCCGCCGCGAGGATCTCGTCGGACACGGCCGTCACGCCCTTGCGGAGGCCGCGAACGATGGCGTTGGCGTCAGCACCGGCGGTGATGAATCGCAGCCCGCTCTTGAAGATGGCCTCGGCGAGCACGGTGGCGGTCGTGGTGCCGTCACCAGCGTCGTCGCTGGTCTTGCTGGCCGCTTCCTTCACCAGCTTGGCGCCCATGTTCTCGATCTTGCAGGAGAGTTCGATCTCCTCCGCGACAGTCACTCCATCCTTGGTGACCTGCGGGCCGCCCCAGGACTTGTCCAGCACGGCATTCCGGCCGCGGGGCCCGAGGGTGCTCTTGACGGCGGCGGCGAGTTTCTCGACGCCGGCCAGGAGGCTCTTGCGTGCGTCAACGTCAAAGGCGAGTTCTTTCACGGCCATGGGTGTCTCCGATGGATCTCAGAATCGAGGGGGCAGTCTTCAGATGAAGGGTGGTCTAGACGGGTCGCCGCGATTGGGCGAGCCCGGTTAGTAGCAAATGGGATGCCAAACCGGCCTCGGTTCAATAATAGGTCCGATAACACATTGACTGCCACATCTCCGCCCCGAGCCCCACCACCAGCCACTGTCGCGCCATTCAACTGATCGGGTTCGATTTCAGTCGCCACAGCGCCCGAATGATCCAAACGCAGTTGGCGGCCAGGTACATCGTCGAAAAGAGGAGCATTGCCCCTCCGACGAGCCACACCGCTCGAGGGATGATGATCCACTCCGAGGCGTCCGCCCGGTGCATGAACGTCGTTCCGGCACGCCCGATGACTGCCGCCCCGGCGGCCAGAATCAGGACATCGACACTCTGTCGAGCGTGCGCCCCTTCGAGAAAGAGCCTGGACCGCCGACCCAAGACGGAGATCAGCCGAGTCAGGGCACGTTCGGCGGTCGCCCCGGCCAGGAGAAACCAGGCGAGGACGACCAGCATCCATGCGTCCGGCATCAAGGCCGAGGCGGTCATCAGGCCCGCCGGCTCGCCAAGCAGCTTGGCCGTTGCTCCCAGCACGCCCATGAAGGCGCCGATTCGCAACATCGGCAGGCGCTGCCACCAGCCGAGGGCGACTCGGCTGGTGAGTTCCTCGCGGAGCAGGCGGTCACGCCGGGGCGAGACGACGAGCGTTCCGAGCAAGGTCACCAGCGTCCCAGTCAGGAGCAGCAGGTCCACGGTGAACTGCAGGGTTGGTGCAGGCCGCGGGTCAAGGCCATTGAGTTGGTAGATCGCCCGCACTCCAAGCGGGGAGGCGAGCGCAGTCAGCGACAGCAAGAATCCAGCCGCGAGCAGGGCAAGTCCAGTGGCGACCCGACGAGGACTGGCGAGTGCGCGCATGCGGAGTGCGTACGGCACCTCGCTCGTCACGATGCTGGTCATGACGCTCGCACCGCACTCGGGGCAGTGGGAGAGCACGGGCAGCCCCAGGAGGTCGTAACCGCACCGTCCGCAGGCGAAGTGGTCGTGCAGGCGCAGCGGCTCGCGGCGGCGCAGCCCCCGAATTGCGGGTTGCTGGGCCGATGCTGCGGGCTGCGCGGCCGAATCCGTACGCGATTCGATCTGACCCGTGGGGTCCATGACCCTACAGACTAGTGGCGATCGCTGGTCCGTTCGCTGGACGAATCGGCGATGTGGGCGGAGTGGGCGACGTGGGCCAAATGGCGGTTCAGCCCCACGCCACCAGCAGCAGCGTCAGGTCGGCGCCATCGACGGTTCCATCCTGGTTGATGTCCGAAGGGCAGAGCGTGCAGTCGCCCCACGCGCTCAAGAGGAGTGCCAGGTCGCCGCCATCCACCGCGCCATCATCGTTGAGGTCTTCGATGACCGCAGGCGGAGCAAACTGCAACGTGCCGAGCGAGCCGAAGTTGCCCTTCAGTGGGCCGCCGTCGACGGGATAGAAGTCGCTGATATTGAAGTGCCCCTTGCCCCGACCATGGGTGATCTCCATGATCTCAAAGAAGAGGGCCGTGCCAATGGGGCTGAATCCGCCGATGAGTTCGACCTCCCCATAGCCGGTCGCGTTCAGGTCGTAGACGTGCTCCACATCAGTCCTGAGGTAACTGAGGCCAAGCGTCACGGCGTGGACATTGTCGTAGTAGATGTAGATCGCCGCGTTGCCCTGTGGTCGGTAGATCTCGTACCCCGGTGTGTTGGGCCCCGGGGACTGCCACTCGTCAAGGCCATAGTTGGCCAGTTCGTATCGAAGCAATGAATGGTCAATTCCGGCGAGCGACGCGAACCCAAGCGACCCCGTCGCCTGCCCTGCCCATGTCGAGATCGTGCCCCACATGTAGGACTGGTTGCCCCACGGATCGATCACCCACGGGTGATCGGTGAGGTTGGTGGTGCAGATGGCCCCGTTGAAGCTGATGGCGCCAGTTCCTTGCGCGAGGGCAGGCGAGGCGAGAGTGACGGCGAGCGCGGCGGTGCCGAGGGCTGTGCGGGCGATTGGCATGGGTGTCTCCGAAAAAACGTGGCCTGAACGGCTCAGGCTTGCGCCACAAAGAGTACCCCGAGATTGCTTGAAGTCAATGGAAATGGCGACGGGCGAGCCGGATCGAACTAGCGACATCGCCCCCCGATGTGGTCCCCAATCGGGTCACTATCCTGCACTGTCGATGCCAGTGACATCCGATGCTGCCCGTCGCCTTGCCGACAACATTCAGCGCGTTTTCCTGGGGAACAAGGACGCGGTGTCTCGCGTGGTGGTGTGCTTGCTCGCGCGTGGCCACCTCCTGATCGAAGATGTCCCCGGGGTCGGCAAGACTGTCTTGGCACACGCGCTGGCACGAAGCGTCCGCGCCACGTTTTCGCGCATCCAATGCACGCCGGACCTGCTGCCGTCCGACATCACCGGTGCGCTGGTGTGGGACCGCAATCGTGAGGCGTTCGATTTCCGGCGTGGGCCGGTGTTTGCCAACATTGTGCTCGCGGACGAGGTGAATCGAACCACGCCGAGGACGCAGTCGGCGCTGCTTGAGGCGATGGGGGAGGGCACGGTGAGCGTGGACGGGACGATGCACACGCTGCCTCGGCCGTTCATGGTGGTCGCCACGCAGAACCCGTACGAGTTCGAGGGCACGTACTTCCTCCCCGAGAACCAGCTGGATCGATTCCTCATGCGGCTGTCGCTTGGCTACCCAAGCCCCGACGACGAACGTCGAGTGATCGAGAATCAACCCGCCAGGGTGGCCCTCCCCGCACTGGAGGCGGTCGTGTCCACCGACGAGATCTTGCAGCTCCAGCAGCAGGTGGACGAGGTGCGCATCGAGGCGTCGTTGGTGGACTACATCGTGGCGATCGCTGCCGCGACTCGCGAGCATGACGAGCTGCAGGTGGGGCTCAGCCCGCGCGGCGCGCTCGCACTGGCTCAGGCCGCGCGCGCCACGGCCTTCCTGGAGGGACGCGACTATGTCGTCCCCGATGACATCGTGACCAACGTGATCGCCGTCTGTGCCCATCGCGTCGTGCCGCGCACGAGCGTGGAGGGCAGCGAGTTCGAGTCTGGCCGCCGTGTCATGATGGGAATCATCGAATCCACCGCGGGGCCGGTGTAATCGATGGCATCATCCCGACAGGCCGTCGTGCTCCTCTCCGGCGGGCTGGACAGCGCCGTGGTGCTGGCATGGGTTCGCGAACAGGGGTTTTCGCCGATCGCGCTCAGCTTTGACTACGGGCAGCGGCATCGCGTGGAACTGGAGGCGGCTCGCCGCGTTGCTTCGGCGCTTGGTGCGTCGGAGCACATCATCCAGAAGATCGATCTTCGCGCCTTCGGCGGCAGTGCACTCACCAGCGACGTCGCGGTGCCGAAGGATCGGGATGCCTCGGTGATGGAGTCGGAGATTCCGATCACGTACGTGCCGGCGCGCAACACGGTGTTCCTGGCGTTCGCGTTGGCGCTCGCCGAGGCGCGCGGCAGCCACGACCTGGGGATCGGCGTGAATGCGTTGGACTACTCCGGCTATCCCGACTGCCGGCCCGCGTTCGTGGAAGCGTTCGAGAGACTCGCCAACCTGGCCACGCGCGAGGGCGTGGAAGGCCGGAAGATCACCGTGCACACGCCGCTCCTGCACATGACCAAGCGCGACATCGTGGCGGAGGCGCGACGACTGGGAGTGGACATCGACATGACCTTCTCGTGTTATGACCCCGTCGAGGGCGGCCGTGCCTGCGGCCATTGCGACGCGTGCGTGTTGCGCGAGCGCGGGTTGGCGGAGGATTGAGCACACGCGATGGAGTCGATGGCGGTGTCTGGGTCGATTCCCCCTGGCGCGGTGGCTCACTCAAGAAAAACTCGAAAATCCCACCGCGTCAGAGGACTTGACCTCAACGAGCCGCGCCCAACCACCCCCAACCGCGCCCAGCCGATCGCACCTCACGCCGCGCGATCGACGGTCCCTGTCTATCGCACTCGCCGAACAAACCGCGCTCCGAAGAGCTCGTCTCGCGTTGAAGGTTCTATCTGCCCTCTCGCGCCAACCGCTTGCGCTCCCTCGGTGTCGGCCCAGCAGCCGCCGCGCACGACCCGCGCGGCGCCGACCGCGGTGTCGCACCACTCCCACACCCCGCCGGACATGGGTGTAACCGGTGACGAGACGCTTCCCGCTTGCGGTGCGGCGGCGATCGCCGACCACTCCTCGTCCGTGGGCAGCCGGAATCCGGTTCCGTCCAGCCGGCTCACGATGGCGCCGCGGATGCTCCCGGACGAATCCCGATGGATGTCCGTCATCGAGTAGCGAGGCGACAGGCCAGCGCGGGCGCTGAGCGCATTCGCCGCCGCGACGGCATCGAACCACGTGAGGCCGCACGAGTCGATGCCCGGCCCCGAGGAGGGGACGGCGGCGTCGCCGATGAGTTCTCTCGCCACGCTGAGCGTGAGTTCCGGCGTCACCTCGAAGTGACCGTCATCGGCGATCCCGACTCGGCGCGTTGACTGCAACCAGACGCCGAGCAGTCCGTCGGGCGCGACCGGGCGGGCGGCAAACTCGTCTCTCCATGGTGGCGATGCATCGGACCCGGCCCCCGACGGAATCGCCGCCAGCAAGACGGCCTGCGGGATCGCCTTGCGCGCGGTGGAGTCGGTGGCATGCGTGGTCCGAAGCGTCCACTTGCTCCCCGCGGGCACCTCAAGCGGCTCGCGCAGGAGGTACGGTCGATCCTGGTGGATGTCGTAGCGGGGGATATCGATGATGACCGAAGCAATCGCGCCATCCGCGCCTGGCTTCTCCAGTTCCAGCCGGCACGAGTCCGCGTACACGCCGGGTCGAATCACCACGGCCACCACCTTCATCGATTCCGAGGACGCCGAAGTGCGAAGGTCATGCCGAAGTCCCGAGTGTTCTTCCCACTCCGCCGACTGGGCTCCCACCACTCGCGGGCTCAGCGCAGTGGCCTCGGGCGAGGCTGGCAGCAACTCCACGGTGAATCCGCCAAGTTCCGTCTTGCCGCGACCATCCGCGTGCGCCTCGGCGATGAGCGCCGAGCCCGCGGGGACGCGCAGCGCAAACCCCAATGGCAACTCGAACTCGCCCTCGAATCCGCACCCGCCGAGCGATCCGGCAGGAGAGCCCGCCGCATCGCCGGTCAACCGGAAGCCGGGAGCGGAGTCGCGATCGTCCAGTTCTTTCGCGGACGACGCATCGACGGCGTTCAGGTTCAGCTTCGCCACCAATCCGGGCTTGTCAAACCGGACGCGGATGCCACCGACGAGCAGCGCATCGGCGTTGTCCAGCGGAGACTGAAACGAGCGCATCGTCCGCTGCTCCTCTGGCGTCACGGCGAAGCCGTCGGCAAGGCGAAGGCGTGCGATCGGGGCGGCTTGTGCGGACTCGCGCCGCTGTGCCGGTGCAGCGTCGACGCCGACTGGCGCCCCCGCCGCGCACCACGCCTTGAACTGTTCGATCTCCTCCCTCGTCGGCTCCGGTGGTCGCGCCACGGCTGATTCGCGTGTCGGCAAGAAGGGCGGCATGGAGCCAAGTTCCAGCACCCGCAGCACGGTGCCTCGCTTGGCAGAGACTTCCGCTGCCGTCGCCAGCGGATAGGCCCCGGGTCCCGCACCATCATGGCAGCGCAGGCAACATCGCTCGATCATTGGCCTGGCGTGCGTGGCCCAGGTTGGGCCTTCCTGCCACACCGCACCCGCCTTGGCGGCGCTCCCCACGAGCACCCCCACAACGGATGCGGTGATGGCGAAGGCTGAAGTGTTGGCGAGCCTCACGGATGGCAGTCTCGCACACTCGGCTCGCAGTCGCACAATCGGCTCGCAGTCGCACGAGCTGGTCTCAGTCGCACGAGCCCCAGTCGCTGAGGATCATCGCCATGTCCATCCCGTCCACGACGCCGTCGCGATTGATGTCGCCGGCGCCGCCGCCGTCGCCCCAGTTGCTCAGGAGTGAACTGAGGTCAGTGCCATCCACCACCCGGTCATGGTTCCCGTCAGCGGGACACGCACCACCGGTGAACGTGACGGGGCTGTCGGTTGGAGTGACGTGCCCTCCACCGGGGCCGGTGTTCCCGGCAGTGACCACGCCGTGGTACCGCGGGCCGATGAGGTATGGGTAGACGGTGCCGCCCGCGGCATCAATCGTCGCGAAGTACGCGTAGGTGCCGTTGGGATAGTCGGGAGTCACGCAGAAGCGGCCGTTGTCCTCGTCCAGGCCGCCAAGCCCGGCGACATATTCGTAGTCTTCGATGTAGGCGCCCAGCGGATAGGTGGCGTTCACCGCAGGGCCATAGAGATTCGCGGGCAGCTGCGTGCCGTCGGGCAGCGTGGTGCGCGTGGTCATGTTTCGCTTGCGATACGAAGTCGCGACACGCGCAATGCCACCTGATCCATCCGTCCCGGCGTAGCCGTAGGGACCGTAGATGGGGTAGCCGTCAAAGCCAAAGCCGATGATGCGCGAGTGCGTGCTCCCGTCAGAGTCATCCAGGCAGATCGGGTTTTGGTGCGGGTGGTAGACGCCGCCCGGTGCGGGGTGGCCCTTGCAGGCATCGAACGATTGAGCCTCGAAGAACATCGCGTTCTGGTGCCATGTGTTTTCGTTCTGGTACGACATCGCGTCCAGCGCGTTGAAGAACGGGACGCCATTCACCAGGATGCCGATCACGCCCAGGGCCGTCGCGGTGCCGTTGCCGGTTGAGGCCACAGGATTCTTGGAGATCTTGAAGGTCCAATTCTGGTTGCTGGGCGTGTTCGGGTTGCCCGGCCACGGACCGATCGAGTAGGCGGGGACGCCGGAGGACTTTGGATACACAAAGTTGGCTGAGTGTCGCAGCAGCGTCACATCAGCGGCGATTCCGTTGTATCCCGTCTGGCCAGTGGTGTTGAGCTCCCAGCAGGTGACCGTCGCGGTCACGGCCTGCCCAGGGGCGGCGGAGGCGAGGGCGCCGAGGGCGATGGTGGCGCCAAGGCAACTTGCGATTCGTCCAAGGGTCTGCTGCATGGTCGGTATTGTCACGAGACTCGCGCAGGGGACAGTCCCCGGCCGCGATCGCCGCGACAAGGACAATCGTGCACCACAAAACCCCAAATCCAAGAAAAGGGCAGAAACATGCCCTTGCGGCGACGATTGTGTCGCTCGGCGTGGCGTGGATGAGCGGGTGCAGCACCGCCACGGGCCTTGCCGCGACCCATTCGCAACTTGGCTTCCCCGCGGACCCAGCCCGTGATCCTGCCGTCCGGGGCGTGGTCGTCTACTCCTGCGCCACCGATTGCCCGATCGGCAACGCCATGGCACCTGAGCTGTCCCGCCTGGCCGACGAGTCCGGCGCCAACGGCATCCGCTGGGTGGCGATCTACCCGGACGAGCTGATCACCGCCGACAAGGTGGCGAAGCACCAGCGCGAGTTTGCATTGACGATGCCGGCATTCCCGGACCCGACCCTCTCCCTCGCCCGCGCCCACGGCATCACGGCGACACCCGAAGTGGTGGTCTACGCCCCCGGTGGCCAGATGGTCTATCGAGGTCGCATCGACGACAGCTGGGACTTCATCGGCACGCGGCGGAAGTCACCGACCCGGCGCGACCTGAAAGAGGTGCTTGACCAGCTCCAGCACGGCAAGGTCCCGAAGCCTCGAGTGACCGAACCCGTCGGCTGCCTGCTCCCGCCGGTGCCATGAGCGCTCACACATCGATGTTCTTGACTTCGAGCGCGTGCTTCTCGATGTAGGCGCGCCGACGCTCCACGTCCTCGCCCATGAGCACCGTGAACAACTTCTCGGCCTCGGCAGCAGCCTCCATGCTCACGCGCAGGAGCGTGCGACGGGCTGGGTCCATCGTTGTTTCCCAGAGCTGCTCGGCTTCCATTTCGCCGAGGCCCTTGAATCGCTTGATCTCGATGCCGCGTCGACCCACCTCGTGAAGCGTCCCAAGGATCGCCGGGATGTTGGCGGCCTCCACCATCTCGGGCTCCTGGCCTTCCTTGTCGCTGGAGACCAGCCATCCAAAACGAGTGGGGAGCTTTTCCCCGGTCACGCCCTCTTGCTGGGTCGTCGCATAGTTGGCCAACGAGAGCCCGGCCTGCTCGAGGGCGGTGAACACGCGCTCCAGCTCGGCGTTTTCGTGAAGTTCACGGAGCGTGGCGGCTCGAGCCCCGGTCGCGTGCCCATTTGAGTTCGCGGCCTTGACGCTCCCGTTGCCGTTCCCCTGCTCGCCTTCGCTCATGCCGGCAATCGTGAGCTGCTTCTCGGCCGCCAGTGCGGTCGCTTCGTCCTCGGTGCGGCACAGCGCGTCGCCCGCTCCCCAGGCCAGGTGCCAGCGGGGGAGGGCACCGCTGGCATCGCGGCTGTCGATCAGGCGCGTGAAGAGGATGCCGCGTCGACGACTGATCGTCGCCAGTTCCTCGAGCCGCTCGATCTTGCGCAGCAGCTGCTGGAGCTCGGTGCCATCGATGCGTCGAGCGACCCGTCCATCGTCGCCGCGCACCACGAGCACGGAGTGCTTCAGCGCCATGGTTCCCAGCGTCTCGCCCATCTGGCGGTCGCTGAGCACGTACTGGACCTGCTTGCCGCGGGCGATCTGGTAGAGCGGCGCCTGCGCGATGTAGATGCGCCCCGTCCGCACCAGTTCGGTCATCTGGCGGAAGAAGAACGTGAGCAGCAGCGTGCGAATGTGGCTGCCGTCCACGT
>SXOD01000075.1 GCA_005776885.1 Planctomycetia bacterium | reverse complement strand
CGGGCCGACCAGCACGATGAACTCGCCGTCGGCGATCGAGATCGAGACATCACGGACGGCGCGCACGCCGCCTTCGTAGACCTTGCCGACGCGAGTGAGTGTGACGGTGGACATGGGGAGAGAAGGTGCGGAAGCGATGCTGCGGCGAACCGACAGGCTAGCCCTTCACCCCACCGCGCGTGAGTCCCTCGACAAAATGCTTCTGCGCGGCGATGAAGAGGAGGATGCAGGGGATCATGGTGACCACGCTGGCCGCCATGAGGAGGTGGACATTGCGCAGGCCGCCGTATTGGTTGCGGAACGAGTTGAGCGCCACCGCCAGCGTGTTCTGGCTGTCGGAGTGCAGGTAGACAAGGGGTGCGAGGAAGTCGTTCCAGGTCCAGAGGAAGGTGAAGACCGCGCAGGTCGCAGTGACCGGCTGGCACAGCGGAAGCACCACGCGCCACCAGATGGCCATGTGGCCCATCCCGTCGATGCGCGCGGCCTCCAGGAGCGCCTCGGGAATCTGCGCGATGAACTGCCGGTACATGAAGACAAAGAAGGCGCTCCCGAAGAATGCCGGCACGATGAGTGGCAGCAGCGTGTCAACCCATCCGAGCCATCGGAACAGCAAGAACAGGGGAATCATCGTGACCTGCCCGGGGAGCATCATCGTGCCCAGCATCATGAGGAACGTGGCGCGGCGGCCGCGGAAGGGGACTCGAGCCATCGCGTAGCCCACGAGGCTGGAGCTGAGCACGGTGGCGGCGCACACCAGTGTCGTGACCACCACGGAGTTGGCGAGGGCATCGCGGAAGCCCCGCCACTCGTCGCTCCCCATTTCCCGAAGGGCTTGGGAGTAGTTCTGCCACTGCGGCTCCCAAGGGAACACTTCCAGCAGGTCGCCGGCCGTGATCGCTGCGCCGGCCTTCTCGGGGCTGAGCAGGCTGACGCAGGCCATCCAGGCGAGCGGGAGGAGCATGACCAGCGCGCCGGCACACAGCAGGAGCCACGCGAGCGAGCGACCGACAAGACGGGATGAGGGAGATCGACCCATCACGCCTTCATTCCCTCGTAGTAGACGAACTTGGCGCTGGTGCGCAAGAGGAGCCCCGTGAGCGCCATGATCATGAGCAGCAGGATCCAGGCGAGCGCGCTGGCGTAGCCCATTTCATAGGTCTCGAAGGCCATGTTGTAGAGGTAGAGCACATAGAAGCGCGTGAGGTCGCCGGGCTCGCCGCCGGTCATCACGAACGCCTGCGTGAAGACCTGGAACGAGCCGATCACCGACATGATGAGGTTGAAGAGGACGACCGGCGAGAGGAGCGGGAGGGTCACCCGGAAGAATCGCCGCACTGGCCCGGCACCGTCGATGCGAGCGGCCTCCAGCACATCCACCGGCACCTGCTGAAGTCCCGCGAGGTACACGATCATGCTTCCGCCGATGAACCACAGGCTCATGATGGCAAACGCGGGGGGGCCCCAGAATCCCGCGTCCTTGCCAAACCAGTCGGGCGGGGACAGGCCCAGCGGAGTGAGCACCGGTTCCAGCATCGTGTTCGCAAGGCCACCTTCAGGGTCGAACACCCAGCGCCACAGGATGCTGACGCCAACGCCCGCCAGCACGCTGGGCAGGTACCACGCCGCACGGAAGAGTGCGATGCCCCGGACCCTGGTGTTGAGGAGCAGCGCCGCGACGAGAGCCATCGCCTGCCCCGCGGGAACCGCGAGCAGCGCGTACACCAAGGTCACGCGCACGCTGGTGCGGAAGTGGGAATCGTGAAGCAGGATCTGCTCGAAGTTGGCAACCCCGGCCCACTGCGCCAGGTCCAGCGTGCTCACGCCGCGCCACCGCGCGAACGCCAAGGCCAGGCTCATCACGATCGGGAAGGCCATGAAGAGCGCGAAGCCAACGAACCACGGGCTGGCGAGCGCAAATCCCCATCGTTCGGTGCGTCGTTCGCGCGCGGACAGCCGCCCGCCGCGCAGCCACGCGATCTTGGCGATCGACGCGACGACGGCCAGCACGAGCGTGATCATCGCCAAGCGCCGCCACGGCATCGGGGGCATCTGCGCCACCGCCAAGGGTGAGGCGCTCTCCGCCCGCCAGTCGCGCCCAAAATCGGCCGCGCTCTGGGCCAGCGTGCGATCGCCCGTGCGAAGCGCCTGGTCCAGTCGAGAACCCAGCAACTGCTCAAACCGCGGGTTGACGGGCCATTCCAGTCCCTTCGCGTCATTGGCGTCGCGCAAGTAGCCGGCGTCATTGTGCGGTTCCTGCGTTGGGTCGAGGAACGCATCGCTTTGGGCGACGGCACGAATCGTCGGGATGGCCAGGCCAAGTCGGGCCATGCGAGCCTGGCCCTCGGCATCGGTGAGCGCCTTGACCAGCTGATACGCAAGCTCCGGATGCTTGCTCTCGCGTGCCACGCTCCATGAGACGATCGCGGCGATCGGGTGGTACGGCTCCCCGGCGGCGCGTGGAAGCGGCGCGAAGTCCCAGTCGAAGCCACCCGCGCCGGGTGCTGGGATGTTTCGATAGGTCGGCACGACCCAGCGTCCAAACGGCCCCGCGAATCCCACCTTCCCCGTGAGGAATACCGACGAGCCCGAGGCGATCTTGCTTCGCCCGCTGGTGAGCGTGTTCTCCTCGTCAAAGCGCCACGATCGGAACGCTTCAAGCATCGACATGACCTCGGGCGCGTCCAGCTGGATGTCGTCCAGGTCCTCGCCAACCACATCCAGTCCAGCGCTCTGGAGGTAGCCGCGCACCATCATCGGCCAGGTGACAAACTCCGCGCCAGTGGCGTCGGGGAGTTGGCCCACGGCTCTGGCCCCCGCGAGGAAATCGTCCCAGGTCCAGTCGTCGGCGGGATCGGCAACGCCCGCGCGGCGCAGGAGATCCTTGTTGTAATAGAAGCCGACCGTGGTGAAGTCCTTGGGAACGCCGAAGAGCGGGCCGGAACCAACACGCGAGCCGTCGTAGCGAAACGCCTTGACCGTCTCGGGGTAGAAGGCGCTGAGTGCAAGCGCGCTGGGCCCCTGGTCCGCCGCGACCAGCTCGTCCAGCGGCAACAAGAGTCCCATCGCGGCGAAGCTGGGAAGTCGTTCCGAGCCGACATAAAAGACATCCGGTGGCTCGCCGCTGGCCAGCATCGTCTGGAGCTTGGTGTAGAAGGAGCCAGCGTCGCCGGGATTCATGCGGCGGACGGTCACGCCGGGGTGCGCGGCCTCGAAGGCCGCGAGCGCGTCGTCCACGATCGCATCTTCCGCCGGCCCGCCATCGCCGGACCAATGCATGGCGACGAGTTCAATGGTGTCGGCGTCGGAGTGAAATCGACCCCACTCTCGCACCGCGACATGCACAAACGCCCAGGCGACCAGTGCCACCGCGGCGATGGTCAGGATGGTGCGGAGGGAACGGCCGATGATGCTCGTGCGTGCCGAGGATCGATCCGCCATGGGGTTACTATAGCGATCCATGCGCGTGCGATTCGCAGCCGTCATCCCGTTGGCGATCCTCGTTGCCGCGGCACGGATGGCGAGCGGCTCGGCCTTGCAGGCGGCCCCGTTCCCCCCCGCGCTGCCAGTGGCACCGGTCACGGTCAAGGTCGATGATGCGCAGTTGCCCGCGAGCGTCACGGCGACGCGCGACGACGAGGGGGTGTGGACCGCGGAGTTCTCCTACAAGCCAGCCAGCCCGGCGGCGAGCGTGTCGCTGGCGGGGTCCTTCAATGGGTGGAGCACGGAGGTGGAGCCGATGCGTCGTGGCGATGACGCCACCTGGCGCGCGCGTGTCGAGCTCCTCGACGGCAAGCACCTCTACAAGTTCGTGGTGAATGGCACGCAATGGACCCCCGACCCCAGGAATCCAGCCAACGAGGATGACGGGCACGGCGGCGCCAACTCCCTGCTGCAGCTTGGTGGCACCGCGTCGATGCAGGGGGTGAAGGTGAAGTTGGGCGACGGCAAGGTGGAAGGGGCGGGACTCCTGCACAATCCCGCCGCGCCATCGGACGCGCAACCTACGGTGATCCCGGGGCTGGTTCGGGTTCGCCTGCGCACGCTGCATGGTGACGCGCAACGCGTGGCGGTGGCCACCGAGCGTGGCATGTCGCCGATGGCGATCGATGGGGTCGAAGGACCGTTTGACTGGTGGGTGGGCAGCGTGGCGCTGGCGCCGCAGGATCGATACACGTTTGTGGTTGGCGACGGCAAGAAGGACTATCGCATGGAGCAGGTGTTTGAGTCGGAGGATGTCACCGCCCGCGCCATCCGCACGCCGGATTGGGCGAAGGACGCGGTCTGGTACCAGGTGATGGTGGATCGATTCAGGAATGGCGACACCGCCAGCGACCCGCCGCACGCCACGCCGTGGACGAGCGAGTGGTATCGACCCAGCGGCGACGAGGGCAAGAACGGCCAGACCTTCTTCAACTGGTATGTCTATTCACGGCTCTACGGCGGTGACTTCCAGGGATTGCGCGCGAAACTGCCGTACCTCAAGGACCTTGGCGTCAACGCGATCTACCTGAACCCGGTCTTCCAGGCGACCACGCACCACAAGTACAACGCGACCAACTATCTCCACATCGATGAGGGGTACGGCGCATCGGGCGACTATCTGGAAGTGGAGTCGCGCGAGGACTTGCGAGACGCGTCCACCTGGGAGTGGACCAAGGCTGATCGAGTCTTCCTCGACTTCCTCAAGGACGCCAAGTCGCAGGGCTTTCGCGTGATCTTCGACGGGGTCTTCAATCATGTCGGCACCGCGCATCCCGCGTTCAAGGATGTGCAGGCGCGCAGGCAGGCCAGCCCCTACGCCGACTGGTTCACGGTTCGATCCTGGGAGCCGTTTCAGTACGACGGCTGGGCCGGGTTTGGCGAACTCCCCGCTTTCAAGAAGGATGGCGACGGCCTGGCCAGCGAGTCACTCAGGAAGCACATTTTCGATGCCACTCGTCGATGGATGGATCCCGATGGCGACGGCGACCCGTCGGATGGCATCGATGGCTGGAGGCTGGATGTGCCGATGGAACTGCCGATGGGCTTCTGGTACGAGTGGTGCGCCTTCGTGCGCTCGATCAATCCAAACGCCTACATCGTGGGCGAAGTGTGGCAGCGCGCCGACTCGTGGCTGGATGGTCGATCCTTCGACGCCGTGATGAACTACCCGTTTGCCAGCGCGCTGCGCCTGTGGGCTGGTCGCGGTGAGCACAAGATCCCGACCAGCGTGATGGACCAGCGACTCGCCGAGATCCGGCGTGCCTACGCGCCCGAGGTAAACCTTGTCCTGCAAAACCTGGTGGACAGCCACGACACGGATCGCATCGCCAGCCAGCTGAAGAACCTGAATCCGCAGTTCGACGCCGGCAATCGCGAGCAGGAGAATCCAAGGTACGACGGCCGCAAGCCGGACGGGAAGACCTACGCGCGGCAGCGGCTGATCGCACTGGCGCAGATGACCTACATCGGCGCGCCGATGGTCTATTACGGCGACGAGGTCGGCATGTGGGGGGCCGACGATCCCACCAATCGAAAGCCGATGCTCTGGAAGGACCTGGAGCCCTACGAGAATCCAGGCGAAAACCGGGTCTTGGATGAGCAGCTGGACTTCTATCGACGTGCCATCACCCTGCGCGTTGGCGAGGAAGCGCTCCGTCGCGGCGACTTTCGCACGCTCCTTGCTGACGACCGCGAGGATGTCTGGGCCTTCGAGCGATCGATCCCGGGTGGCGACACGATCGTGGTGGTCCTCAACGCGGGCGACAAGCCACAGTCGGTGGATCTTCGCATTCAGCTTGGTGCTGCCGCGTCGGGCACCTGGGTGCCGATCTTTGCCACCGACGCAACCGCCGCGCCCCAGTCACTCCCTCGCGTGACCGTGCCCGCCGTGTCGGGGCTGGTGTTCAAGAAAGCAAACTGATGCCACGACCGCACCTCCTTCGAGGAACCCGCGGCGCCGGTGTCCTCCTGCATCCCACAAGCCTCCCCGGCGGACACGGCATCGGCGACCTGGGGCCCGAGGCGCATCGGTTCCTGGAGTGGCTGTCCCTCGCGGGATTCGCCTGGTGGCAGATGCTTCCCGTGGGCCCCGTCGGCCCGGGCAACTCGCCGTATGCGTCCACCAGTTCGTTTGCCGGCGAAGAGCTGCTGGTCAGCCTGGACCATCTGGCCGAGGATCGATTGCTCACGTCGGCAGAACTCAGGCAGGCGCGGGGCGCAGGAGGGGGCGCTGGCGTGTCGTTTGGCAGCGCACGAGACCGCAAGCGTCGAGCCCTGCTCTGCGCCCGCGATCGATTCGCGGCCAGGCGCGGCTTCGGCAGCCAGGCCTTTCGCCGGTTTGAGCGCGCGAGCGCAGGGTGGCTCCCCGACTACCTGGGGTGGCTGGGCGCGGATCCCCACGGGCTGGACTCGTTCACGCAGTTTTGCTTCGCACAGGACTGGTCGCGACTGCGCGATGCTGCGCATGCTCGCGGCATCCGGCTCATCGGCGATGTCCCGATCTTCGTCGATTCGCACAGCGCCGATGTTGCCGCACACCCGGAGTTGTTCCGGCTCGATCGCCGCGGCCAGCCCACCGTCGTGACCGGCGTGCCGCCCGATTGCTTCAGCGCGACCGGGCAGCGGTGGGGGCACCCGCACTATCGATGGAGCGCGCATCGAGCCGCGCGCTTTGCGTGGTGGCGCGCGCGGATGCGCATGGCGCTCACGCGGTTTGACCTGATTCGATTGGACCACTTCGTGGGCTTTCATCACGCCTACGAGATTCCAGCCAGCGCACCCGATGCCCGGCGAGGCGTGTGGAAGAAGCAGGCGGGGCGCGAGTTGCTTGGGGCGCTCGCGGGGGAGTTTGGCGCGCTGCCGCTGATCGCGGAAGACTTGGGTGCCGTGACCGCGGCCGTCACCACGCTCCGCGACACCTTCGACCTTCCCGGCATGCGCGTCATGCACCACGCGTTCTGGTCCGGCACCAATGGAGACCTGCCGCACCATCACCCCGTGCACTCAGTGGCGTACTCGGGGACGCACGACAACAATACGACCCAGGGTTGGTGGGGGCGACTGGACCGCGCGTCCAAGGGTCGATTCCGCGCGCTGGCCGGAGCCGGCAAGCCGCACGAGGCGATGGCTCGACTGCTGATGTCCTCCCCGGCGACGCTGGCCATCGTCCCCGCACAGGACATCCTTGGACTGGGGGCAAGTGCGCGAATGAATCTTCCGGGAGCCGGGCGCCACCAATGGAAATGGCGCATGCCGTCGCCGCTTGCCACGAGCACCGCATCGCACTGGCGGGCCTTGCTTGCCGCGAGTGGCCGCGCGACGGAGTCGGGTCGTCCACTGCAGTAGCCTTCGCGCCCCATGGCCGACACGGAAGCCGCACGATTGACGAACCAGCCGCACGAGACCCGCGCGCGGCTTCGGGCTCTGGCGATGGACCTTTCGTGGTCGTGGCGCGAAGTGCGCCGTCGACCCTTTCAGATGCTGGACATCCGTGCCTGGGAAGCAACGCGACATTCGCCGCTGGGCACGCTCGCTGCCACCGACGATGACCGGCTCAAATCGCTCGCCGCCGGCGCCGCATTCATGGGCGCCTTGGATGCCGCGGAGGCTGATGCGGGCGCGATGCCTGCGCCGCATCCCTTCATCGCTGGGCAAAGTGTTGCGTACTACTGCTCCGAGTACGCGCTCCACGAGAGCCTTGCACAGTATGCGGGTGGCCTTGGCGTCTTGGCGGGCGACCACCTCAAGCAGGCCTCGGACCTGGGGATGCCGCTGTGCGCGGTCGGCCTGCTCTACGGCCACGGCTACTACCGGCAGGAACTGGACGAAGTCGGCCGCACGCGAGTCGGGCTGCCGCACATCGATCGGGCCACGCTCCCCATCCAGCCGACGGGCGTGGTCATCGCGTGCCCCATCGGCCGGCGCCAGGTGCACGCGCAGGTCTGGCGCATGCGAGTGGGGCGAATCAACCTCTACCTGCTTGACGCCGACCTCGCTCGCAATCGTCCCGAAGACCGCGAGCTGACCCTGGGCCTCTACCGCGGCGATCCGCTGCTTCGACTTCGCCAGCAGGTGCTGCTGGGCGTGGGCGGGGCGATGGCGCTGCATGCGCTGGGCGAGCGGCCGACGGTGCACCATCTCAACGAAGGCCACGCTGCGTTCGCATCGATCGAACTCCTTCGCCGAGCCCGCGAGGCCAATCCGGAAGGAACGTGCGACGAATGGCTCGACTCGGTTCGAGCCCAGGTGGTGTTCACCACCCACACACCCGTCCCCGCCGGCCACGACCGCTACCAGCACGCCGATGTGCTCCGCGAGCTTGGCCCCACCACCCGTGCCGCAGGCCTGACCGCGAAGGCGCTGGCCAGCCTCGGCCGCGAGCACTCCGGCAACGCGGAAGAGCCATTCTGCATGACCGTGCTGGCGCTGCGAACCTGCCGCGCCTGCAACGGCGTGGCCGCGCTGCACGGCGAGGTCTCCCGCGAGATGTGGAAGGACATCGAGTGGGGGAACCAGCCGCCGGTCGCGATCTCGTCGATCACCAACGGTGTCCACGTGCCGACCTGGTGCGATCCGGTGGCCTCGGCGTTCTGGCGCGACCAGTGTCGGATCGACACGGCAGCGAACACGGTCGCGGGGCAGGGCTGGGATCGAGCCGAGCAGGTGGATCGAGCCGCACTGTGGTCCCTTCGCTCAATGCTTCGATCCCGCCTGGTGCAGTTCGTCCGCGAGCGCTGCTCCAAGAGTGCCCTCTCGCGCGGGGAGGGTGCGGCGGGAGCACTGCGTGCCAGCCAACTCCTTCGCGACGACGCGCTCACCATCGGCTTCGCTCGGCGCTTCGCCACCTACAAGCGAGCTCCCCTCATCTTCCACGATGTCGATCGGTTGGCCGCCATCCTGACCAGCGCCGACCGCCCCGTCCAGATCATCTTCGCCGGCAAGGCGCACCCTCGAGACCTCGGCGGCCAGGCGTACGCGCAACGAGTCTTTGAGATGACTCGGGACCCTCGCCTGGAGGGTCGAGTCGCACTCCTCGAGGACTACGACATGGAGATCGGCCGCCTGCTCACCAGCGGCGCCGACCTTTGGCTCAACAACCCGATCCGCCCGATGGAGGCCAGCGGCACGAGCGGCATGAAGCCGCCGTTGGCGGGTGGCATGAACCTCTCGATCCTGGACGGCTGGTGGCCGGAGGGGTTCGATGGCCGCAATGGCTGGGCGCCCAGTCCCGCGCCCGAGGGGGCCGACGCGGACGCCACCGACGCGCACGATGCCAACGAGCTCTACCGCCTGCTGGAGTCGGAAATCGTCCCGATGTTCTGGGATCGAACCGGCGGAGGGCTCCCCACCGAGTGGCTGGACCGATCGGCCCACTCGGCAGCCACGGTCCCCCCCCGATTCGGGACGGTGCGGATGCTCGCGGAGTACTCGCGCGTCTACGGAATCCTCGGCGAATGAGCGCCCGGGCGGCGCCTTCGCGGCTATCGTCACGCCAAGCCAATCGCCCCATGAGCACCATTCTCACCACCAAGACTGTCCTCCTCACCGCCGCCGTCTGCGTGGCCGCGGCAGCCGCGCTCCAAGGCGCCGACCACGCCTTCAAGTGGAAGGTCCACGACATGGATCGACCAGCACCCGCCCAGGTGACACCGGGCGACTACTGCTCCCACGGGGCGCCCAGTGACGCGACCGTGCTCTTCGCCGGTTCGTCCACGGAAAACCTCGTCCGGTTCGGAACCGACCAGCCGATCCTGTGGAAGGTCGAAGGCAATGAACTGGTCGTGGCACAGGGTGGGGGCGACATCGCCACGAGGGAATCGTTCGGAGACTGCCAGCTGCACGTCGAATGGATGGTGCCGGCAGACCGTGAGTGCAAGGGACAGGCCGGGTGCAACAGTGGCGTGTTCTTCATGAGCCAGTACGAAGTCCAGATCGTCCAGAGCCTGGACAATCGAACCTACTCCGATGGCACCGCGGGGAGCCTCTACGGACAGCACCCCCCGATGGTGAATCCCTGCACGCCGAAGGGCGAGTGGAACGCGTACGACATTGTCTTCCGCGCGCCGCACTTCAATGCGGATGGTTCGGTGGCCCGCGCCGCGACGGTGACGGTGTTCTTCAACGGCGTGCTCGTGCAGGACAACACCGCGATCCTCGGCTCGACGGCGCACATGCAGCGCGCGAAGTACACGCAGCACGCCGACCGCCTGCCGATCAAGTTCCAGGACCATGGCGACCCCCTGCGCTTCCGCAACATGTGGGTGCGGGAGATCGGCCCCCAGCCCATGGCGCAATGACCGCTCCCGAGGGCCGAGGGCCAGGCGATTGGAGGTCGTTTGACGCCTCTGAACTGGACGTCGTCGATCGATACAAGTACCTGATCGGTGGAATCGTCCCGCGACCGATCGCGGTGGTGGGAACGAGGTCGCGCGACGGCGTCTGCAACGTGGCGCCGTTCTCGTTTTTTGCCGGCGTGGGCAGCACGCCGTGGACGCTGCTCTTTTGCCCGGCGAATCGGGATGCGCCGGGTGGTCCCGAAAAGGACTCGCTGGCCAATGCCAAGTTGGAGTCCGAGGGTGGAACCGGTGTCTTCAGCGTGAGCGTCGCCAGCGAGTCCATCATTCGCCGCGTCGTGGCCGCGTCGGAGGGCTTGGCTCCTGAGGTCGACGAGTTTGCGGCGGTCGGGTTGACCGCCGTGGAGTGCGACCGAATCGCCGCACCGCGAGTCGCCGAGAGCCCGCTCGCTTTCGAGTGCCGGACCCTCTCGGTCACGAGACTCGCCCAGGGCGTGCCCGGCGGCGCCAACATCGTGGTGGGGGAGGTGATTCGAGTCCACGCGCACGCCTCCGCCTGGCGAGACCGGCACCGACTGGATGCCTCGGCTCTCCAGGCCGTCGGACGAATGGGGGGAATGACCTATTGCACGACCACCGGGCTCTTCGACCTTCCGATGGGGCTGGCCGCCATCGAGGCCTGAGTTCGGGGAGGGTCCTTCCCCGGTTATCGGTGGAAATGT
The DNA here is from genome assembly GCA_005776885.1 of Planctomycetia bacterium. GTDB lineage: Bacteria > Planctomycetota > Phycisphaerae > Phycisphaerales > SM1A02 > SXOD01. The sequence goes on along the minus strand of SXOD01000075.1, from coordinate 10,480 downwards.
GCCCTCCAGGGGCACATTTCCACCGATAACCGGGAGCGGACGTTGGGCTAGAGTTCGCGGAACCACCATGAACGGCTCTCGCCATTTCGATCGTCGTCCCTTCGCGTTTGCAGTGGCTTGTGTCGCCCTCACGAGCGTCGGGTTCCTCGCCAGCGCCCCGCAGCCTGCGCGCCTCCCCGATCCAACCGTGTCCCAAGGAGCGACCGCCGAGTGGGTGGATCTCTTCAATCGCAAGAATCTGGACGGCTGGAAAGTGTTCCCTTCGCCGGCGGATGCCGCGGCCAATCCCTGGACGGTCCACGACGATGTCCTCTCCTGCGCCGGCCAGCCGATCGGTTACATCGAGACCGAGAAGAGCTACGAGAGTTTTGAGCTGGAACTGGAGTGGCGGTTCGATCCCAAGAAGGGCGCTGGCAATTCCGGCGTCCTGCTCCGAGTGGTGGGGGAGGACCAGGTGTGGCCGAAGTCGATGGAGGCGCAGTTGCATTCGGAGAACGCCGGCGACATCTGGAACATCGGTGACTTCACCGCGACGGTCGATGCCTCGCGCACCCAGGGCCGGCGGACGGTCAAGAACTACGACACGAACGAGAAGCCTCTGGGAGGGTGGAACCACTATCGAATCGTCTTCGATGGCCCCACGCTCATGCTCTTCGTCAACGGCACGCTCCAGAATGTGGCCACGCACTGCGAGGCTGTCCCCGGCCGGCTGGCGCTCCAGAGCGAGGGCGCGCACATCCAGTTTCGGAACATCCGGCTGAGGGAGTTGCCGAAGGCTGCGCGCCCGCAGTAGAGGCGACAGGTTTTCAACAGTGAACCCTGGAACGGGGGTTGCAGAATCGCAGTTGCGACAGAGTTGCAACACGCCCGCAAATCTGATATGAATAAGCGGATGCGACGCAGTCTCAATAAAACCACCTATTGGACCCTCTCCTCGCTCTTCCTCGCCCTCGCTGCCTCGTCAGCCCACGCCGACTCCCGCCGGTTCGCCTACCTCTACTCTGCAGGGCTCCCAGCGGCAGGAGTGGTGGAGTTTGAGCAGTGGGTCACCGTCTCCGGTGGCCGGGACTCCAAGCCCGGTCAGACGCAGTTCGACTTCCGCGAAGAAGTGGAGCTCGGGATCACCGAGAAGTTTGCGATCGGGATCTACCTCGCCGACTGGCGCGTGGAGACCGGTGGCGCGCAGCCCACGGAGACAACCTACCGGGACTCGGCCATCGAGCTCCGCTACCAGTTGCTCGACCCGCTCGAGGAGAAGCTCGGCGTGACTCTTTACGGCGAGGTCAAGGTTGGCAACGACTTCCTCAAGCTGGAAGGTGCCACGCTCTTCGAGGTGAAGCTGGACCAACTCACGCTTGGCTACAACATCTTCCTCGAGGCCGAGTGGGAAGGCGAGCACTATGACGAGACCGAGGGCGAACTCAAGAACATCTGGGGCGCCAGCCTGAGCCTGGACGCCGGGTGGGCGGTCGGCGGCGAGATGGTGCTCAAGAATTCGTGGCAGCAGTGGAGCGATGCCAACGATCCGACCCTCCAGCTCGGGCCCAACGTGACCTTCCGCAAGGGCCAATGGTTTGCCACGACGACCTGCCTCTTCCAGGCCACCGATGTCGCCAGTGCCCCGGACTACGAGGTCCGACTCATCACCGGCTGGGAGTTCTGATTCCCCGCGTGTTCGATCTCCTGTGATCCGAAAGTCGCTGGCGGCGACCGGATCATCCAACGACGAGGCAGTCGCATGACCTGCGGCTGCCTTGTCGTTGAAATGGCGGGGATGCTGGCGCTATCGCGCGCCCAGTGGCGCGTTGGCGCGGGCAAAGCTCCGCATGAACTCCGCCAACCGATGCGCGCCCGCCACCGGGAATGGGTTGTACATCGATGCCCGCACTCCACCCGTCTCGCGATGACCTGCCAAGCCGACCAGCCCCGCCAGCGTGGCCTCGCCGAGGAAAGTCTTGTGCAAATCGTCGGTCGGCAGGAAGAAGACCGGATTGAGGTGGCTGCAGCAGCACTGCTTGGCCAACCCTCGATAGAAGCCGTCCGAGGAATCGATCGCGGCATAGACCGCGCCCGATCGCTCCTGGGCGCGCTTCCACATCTCTGCGCTCCCGCCCTGGCTCACCAGCCAGTCGCACATGAGTCCCGTCACGTGGATGCCAAATGTCGCTGGCGTGTTGAGCCTTGAGCCCTCGCGGGCATGCTCCAGATACGAGAGGATCGGCGGCAGGTCGCGACGCGCCGTCTCCAGGAACGACTTGCGCATGATCACCAGCACCGTGCCCGCCACGCCCAGGTTCTTCTGGACACATGCGTAGACGCAATCGACTCGATCCCATGGAATCGGCCGCGAGAACATCTCGCTGCCGGAGTCGCAGATGATCCGCACACCGGACGGCGCCGCCGGCGGTTCAGCGAAGAGCGTGCCGTAGACCGTGTTGTTGGAGCAGTAGTGGAGGAACCGCGCCTCCGCGTTGAATGCGCACTCTTCCGCCGACGGCACATGGTCGTACCCGCAGCTGGCGCCATCGAATGCGCACCGCGCCTCACCGGCAAAGCCGGCCTCGTGCGCCGCACGCGCCTCGTGCAGCGTCTTTCGAGCCCACACGCCGGTGGAGAGGTAATCAGCGCTGGTGCCCGGCGGGCAGAAGTTCATGGGCAGCAGCGCGAAATGCATCGTCGCGCCGCCTTGGACGAACAGGATCTCAAAGTCCTCGGGCACGCGCCCGGCCGCGCGAACGCTGGCGACGCACTCGGCAATTCGTCGATCCCAATAGGCGCCTCGGTGGCTGGTTTCCAGGATGCCGATCCCCGTGCCGGCAACATCCCAGATGTCCGACTGGATTTGCCGAAGGACCTGCTCGGGCATCATCGCCGGGCCGGCACTGAAGTTGAGGAGTGGGCGTTGAAGTGTCGAGGCCATGGGGGGAACCAATCTACGCGCTGCCGTGCCGCGCCCGCGAGTGGCGTCAGGTTCGGGCGTGCAACTTGGCAGCAGCTGCCCGGCTGGTGTTCGGTGCCAGGCACGTGGCTCCCAGCACGCGCGGGTCGGCCACGATCTCGGCCAGGACCGACTCGGGGACCGGATGCTGGAGATGCATCGTCGCGACGCCGGTCTGGCTGCGGGTGAGTCCGTGGTTGTCAACGTCCTCGACGTTGAGCCCCGCCTTCCCCAGCACCCCGAGCGTGTGGGAGAGCACGCCCGGTTCATTTCGGTGGCGGACCAGCAACACATACTGCGCGTCGGCCGAACCAGCACCGTTGAGGAGGCTTGGCGCACGTCCTGTACGGAGGAATCCAGCCAGCACGCGCAGCGCATTGGTCCGGTACGACTCCAGCGCCTCGCTCGAGTCGGCCGCGCTGTTCCGTGTGCACACCGTGCCGGGGAGCGACGCGAACGAGGCGCGTTCGGCGTCGCTGGCGAATCGGTCGCGGCCCACGACGATTGATCGCGTGCGAAGTCGATCCGCCAGCGCACCTTCATCCACCGTGCCGCCGCGGCTGGTATCCACCAGGATGGCGCCGTTTCGCAGGGCCGAAATGAACTTGCCGGCGACCAGGCCCGGTCGCGCATCGCCATCGGGAATGCAGACGGCGACCATGTCGCACAGCCGGGCCACGTTGATCATTGCCTCGCAGGGGTGGATTCCCATCTCCGCGAAGGCTTCGTCGATCGGCGGGTCGTTCCAGGCCAAGACGCGCATGCCGAAGGCGAGGGCGCGTCGAGCGACCTCGCGGCCGACGGCCCCGAAGCCGACGATGCCGATTGATCGACCCTTCAGGCCCGACGCACAGGGTCGCGTCGACTCGTTGACGCCAATCGAGCGGTCGCAGGCCAGCAACAGGGCGATGACGTGCTCAGCCAGGCTCGCCGCGTCCACGCCGGGGCAGTGGGCCACCTGGATACCGCGATCGGTCGCGGCCTTGAGGTCGACGGCGCCAGCTCCCGAACCGCGATGGATGACGAGGCTGAGCGACTTGCCAGCGGACATCACCCGGTCACAGACCGCCACGCCTGCGGTCACGATGGCAATGGGATCAAGGTCGCGCACGGCGTTCTCGAGCGTGTCCTTGTCAAGGTGCGGGTTCGGGATCACGTCGCAGCCCGCCGCCCGCCACTCGTCGATCTCGGGACCGCTCACGGACGCGACGACCAAGACCCTCGGGAGGGTGGGCTCATGCTCCGGCGCCGAGGGGCTGAAATCGTTGGTGTCGGAAGGCATGGTGCCCAGTCTATGGGGCAGTGCGGTCGATCCAAGCCACCAGACCCCCGCGAGGCCACGGAATCGCCGAGTGCGGGGGGCCTGCAATGAGGTGAACCAGGGCCAGCGCATTCGACCCGCCCCGCTCCATGCGCGCGGCCAAGACGGCGTGGCCAGTCGCGACCCGGAGTGGACGGCAGTCGGCGGCCCATTGCATGATGTCCGTGGCGGGCTTCACGGACCACAGCGTGTGCGTGATGCGTTCGGGTCCCATGAAGTGATGGAGCGGCCGTTCACCCAACGCCAGTTCGGCGCTGCGCGGCAGGCGGTCGGTGTGTTCCACGATCACGACGGCGGCATCAAGCTGCGCGCCGTGCACCGTGGCCAGTCGGCACCGAACGCAGTCGGCCGGTGCCGTGGAGGGGACGTCGTGAGACTCCAGTCGTGCACAGAGATCGGACACACGCACCAGCCCGACGAGGCCGATGACGGAGGTTGCGCCCTCGACGATCCGGTAGGCGGCGAAACCCTCGGCCGCGTCCTCAAGCAGCCAGCCCTCCGCGAGCAGGAGGTCGATCTCGCCGATGCCACCCTCGCCCAGCCCCCGAAGGATCCGCGGCCAGCCCTCAGCCGCGCCCCGTTGGCAACCCCATGGGCGCCCCGCTGGGCAGAGCGAGGACGCCAGCGCGGTGAGCGAGGCGAGCCGACTGCCGACCGGCCGGTGGGACTTGAACGGATGGAACTCCACGAACCAAGTTTATTGTCCAGTTTCTCCGGGTCCATTCCCCGCGCACTTCGCCAGTTCGCTCAAGCGACCCATGCCGTGGTTCGATGCAGGATTCCGGAGAGCTTTGTGTCCGCGACCAAGTCAAGAATGCCCCAACGTCAGGTCGATCCCTCTGCCCAGCTGCAGGGGATCGATGCTTCTGCGGGATCCTTCGCGCAACTGCCCGCCCTGCGCAGCCTCATCGAAGCGAAGGGCTGTGGCCTGCTGGGGCATGGCACTCGAGTCGCGGGGATCGCCTGCGCGGTCGGTGCTCGAGCGGGACTCCCAAAGTCTGAGCTGGAACTGCTGGCCACCGCGGCCGAAGTGCACGACATCGGGAAACTTGGGGTCCCGGACCGAATCCTCCTCAAGGCTGGCCGACTGACTGACGCCGAGTACTCGGTCATTCAGCAGCACCCGGAGATCGGGCGCGACCTCCTCCGACTGGCCGGGGTCCGCGGAAACCTGCTGGATGTTGTCCTCTGCCACCACGAGCGTTGGGACGGCGACGGCTACCCATTCCGACGCCGCACCACCGAATCGCCCTTGGCAGCGCGAATCCTCAGTTTGGCTGACACCGTGGATGCCATGGCCAGTGATCGACCCTACCGAGCCAGCCAACCAATGACCCGGATCGTTGGCGAACTGGAACGCTGCTCCGGAACCCAGTTTGACCCAAACGTCGTCGACTTGTTCCTGGGCTTGGCGCGAGGCATCCGAAGCGACGGTTGGGTGGACCGCATCGCCGCGACCGGGGCCACCCAGTTGGCTGCCTGACGCGCCCCGCCCCTCGCCTCCCCAGACCAATACTTTTTGCGATTTCCTTCCATCGGGAGGGAAATGTGTTATCGTCCCTTCAACCTTGTTGCCAAAGGATGGCAGTACAGAGCAGGGGCAAGGTGCATGGAGGCCTTCAGAATGCTGGAGAAAACTGCCCCATTCGTGCGGGAACTTGCAGGAACCCTGAGCCCAGGTGAGCGATTGGTCGTGATGCTTGTGTATGGCGAGCATCTCCCACTTGCGGAAGTCGCCGAGGTGCTCGAAACGTCCAAGGAACACGTGGAGCACGTGCTGGACCAGGTCCAGAATCGATTCCGGCTCGCCCGAGCTTCGCTGATTGACGCGCTGGTCGCGGTCTGATTGGCGGGCGAGTGGTGTGTGGGCCGGGTGGCCTGCCGGGTGGCCAGCCGGGTGGCCAGTCGGGTGGCCAGTCGGGTGGCCGACGGGTGGCCTAGAACTCGTTGCGACACACTCGCGTGCGCAAGGCAGCGCCGTCAGCATCGTTCGCGCGCCAAAAACGCTTGACGGGGGAAAAAACGAGGGGTTTTCACGTCGATTTCTCCCCCAACAAGAGCTTTTGAGCAATCGAACGCTTGCAGTGACATGCAGCGCAAGGGGCTTGCTCCCGGAGTGGCGGAACAAGAGCCTTTGAGCAATCGAACGCTCGCCACGACCGCCCCGGCCACCGCCACGCGTCCGGCTACTGCCACGCACCGAGCAGAATCGCCATGTCCGCGCCGTCGGTCGTGCCGCTGCCGTCAAGATCAGTGTTGCCGCCGTCGCCACCGGGGTTCCCCCAGTTTCCCAAGAGCATGGCCAGGTCAGCACCTTCCACAGTGCCGGAGCAGTCGATGTCAGCGGGTGCGCAGGAATATCCAAGCGTGACCTCCAGGGTCGCCGCGTTGGCAGCTCCCAGAATCACCAGCGGATTCTCCTTGGAATAGAAGGCCGGGTAGTTGCCGCCACCCTGCACCACGAAGGTGAGGCTGGAGGCGATGAGCGGCAGTCGACCCGCCTGCAAGTTGGCAGCGAGGTAGGCCTGCGTTTCCGGAACGCTGCAATCGATCTCAAAGGTCAACACGCTGCCATTGGTGAGGATGTCGCCGGGGACGACGGTTGAACAAGTCGCCACCGCAAGGCTCTGCGCATCTCGATCATCGCGCACATGCGACGAAGCATCTGTCACCTCGCCCTTCAAGTCACTCTCACCCAGGAAGACGTTGCGAACGCCGGGGAGCAGCACGCTGGCGCCGGTCGGCGCGAAGGGGCCGGCCTCCACGAAGGTGGCCGCTGACCAGTCGTTTCGATAGCCGGCGGCGAAGAGTTCGATGGGCTGGCCGGCATCGGCGTCGGCCTGCCAGTCAAGGTCCGCCTCGCCAACGAAGCTCTGCCACGCATCCGGCGTGGGGTCGTACACGGCGACATCGTTCACCACCATGATCGTGACGCGAGCCTTGGCGACTCGAAGATTGGTGCCCATCCAATCACCCGTCGGAATCTGGTCGTCGGTGTCGAACACCATGTAGAACTGCCCGTCGCGGGAATCGAAGAGCGAGTCTCCGGGGGTCGATCCAAAAGTGGAGATCGTCTGCCGCACGCCTGGCGAGGCGTTGAATGGGTAGAACCACCGATCGATCGTGGGACTGGACCAGTCGCCGGACGGTGGGGCAGGGGGACCGGCCAGTCCACGCTGTGCCGTCAAACCCGCCAAGACCAGCGAACCGAGCGCGATTGGGAGCCGAAGGGTGGAGCGGGAGATCGAGCGCATGATCGTGGGGAGAAAGGCCGTCGAAAAATGGCGGACAAGAGTATCCAGAGTTCGCCCGAACGCTCTAGAATAGCCCGATTCCCGACAGAATCCAATGCGATGACGGAGATTGCGTCCAGTTCCACGGTTCCCCCAGCCACGCGTGTCATCAAGCGCGCGGGCCCGCGCGCCGTCCGCGCGTTTTCGCTCGTCGAGCTCCTGGTGGTGGTCGGGTTGCTTGGACTGATCGTTGCCATCGCGGTCCCCACCTACGCCAAGATCCGTGAATACGCCGCACGAAGCCGCGAGATGGCAGCGGCACGATCGCTCGCCGTGGCGTGGACCAGTTACGCCACCGACCAAGGCGGCGCCATCATTCCCGGGTTCAAGCCGGGGCTCACTGCCTTCTACGAGGAAGGCACGCCGATCCCTCCCGACGCATTCGGCGGCGGTCCCACCATCGCCGCGCGCTGGCCGTGGAGGCTTGCTCCATACACCGACTTCAATCTGCAGTCGATGTATGTCGGCGAGCAGGCGAGGCGATTGTCGGAGTTGGAGAATGGCGACCCGAGCGAGTACCTCTACTTCGGGAGCCTCTATCCATCGTTTGGGATGAACACCACATTCATCGGTGGCGACAGCGAACGAAGCGGCTTCCTCCCCGACACGCTCCCCAACGGCCAGCCCAACCCGCTGGGGCGGTTCTACGCATCACGACTCTCGCAGCTCACGCGCCCCGCGGACCTCATCGTGTTCGCCAGCGCGCGCACGCAGGCCACGCCCGATGGCTCGATGTGGCAGGGCTATTTCCGTCTGGAGCCGCCGCGATTTCTGGATCGACAGTGGGCCGCTGAGTATGTGCCGGACGGCGACTCGGTCGATGACACGGATCCTCTCGCGGCGATGAGTTTCGGGAATCTCTCGGCGCGCGTCTTTGGCGGCGGCCGGGACGAGGCGATCACCGCCACGGCCGACGGCAGCGTCAAGTTGGAGAGCGTGCGGACGCTTGAAGACATGCGGCGGTGGGCGCCCGGCGCTGACGCGTGGGACTGGGACTTGGCCTCGGCCTCGGGGTTGGTTCCGTAGCGCGGTGCCGCGGTTCGGCCAGTCCGAGGCTGCGCGTCAGCGTTATCGAATCGGAACCAAGTCGGCCGCTCCAAGGTCCTGCTCTTGATTCTGTTTGATTGAAATCGAGTCGGCCCGTTTGACACGGCCGAAACAACGGATAGGTTCAAACTATTGTCATCTTGCCACGCCACTATGTTCAGGGCGGAGATGGTTCTTGTTCTATCGGGAGCCCCCATGTCTAGTTCATTCATTGCCCGCGCCTCCATATCTCCTGCCTTCACCCCTAGGTGGCCGCGGTCCCTTGCCGCACTGCTCTGTTCGGCGCTGGCTCTCTCCGTGGCCGCTCCAGCTCTTGCCGACGACTGTGACGGAGATGGCGTGGATGACTGTCAGCAGATTGCCGCGGGTGCGGCGGACATGAACGAGAACGGTGTCCTGGATGTTTGCGAAACTGTCCGCGGCGACCTGAACTTGGACGGCATCGTGGATGGGGCGGACCTCTCGCTCCTCTTGAGCGACTGGGGCACGGCAGGTTCCGGCAGCGACATCAATGCCGACCGCATCGTGGATGGCGCGGACTTGGCGCTCCTGTTGACGACGTGGGGGACCCTAGCCCCGGATGGTTGCCCCACCGGCCCGACCGTCCCCGACTGGGCCACGCTTATTGAAGGCGCACCCGATCCGGCGATAGTCCACAACGCGGCGCTGCGGGCGGCCATCGAAACAACCGGCCTCGCTTGGCGCGTGTCAGACACGGCGACGGGGATGGAGTTCGTGCTGATCCCGCCCGGGACCTACGACATGGGGTGCTCGGATAGCCAGTGGTACACGTGCTTCTCCAGCGAAAGCCCCGTTCACTCGGTGACCATCACGCTGGCTTTCTACATGGGTCGGGACGAGGTGACGCAAGCACAATGGCAGGCGGTGATGGGGAGCAACCCGGCGCAGTTCCAGGGTTACCCGGACTCCCCCAGTCGTCCGGTGGAACGGGTCTCATGGTTTGGGGTTCAGGACTTCCTCGGGAGCGCCGGCATGCGGCTGCCGACGGAAGCCGAATGGGAGTACGCCTACCGCGCCGGCACCACGACGGCATTCCACTCGACCCCGACGCATCCCGGCGGCACGGATGTGGACGATCAAGTGGGATCGATAGGGTGGTACGCCAACAACTCAGGAAGCCAAACCCACGCCGTCGGCCAGAAGGCAGGCAATGGCTTCGGTCTTCACGACATGAGCGGGAATGTGTTTGAGTGGGTCAATGACTTCTACTCGTCCAGCTACTACGCCAGCAGCCCCGCGAGCGACCCCGAGGGCCCAACAAGCGGACCTTTCCGTGTGGTTCGTGGCGGCAGCATGCTCTACGACTCCGATTACTGCCGTGCGTCCTACCGCGGCGCGTACTTCCCGCTCGGAGGCTCCTATGACAGCATCGGATTCCGTGCCGTAAGGACTCCGTGATTCCCGCACTTCACGTTGCCTCTCTTCTTTCTTCCAGTTACCTCTTCCGGACGGCTCGCTCGTTCCACCTCAAGCAGATCGACTCAACAATGACGAAGTTCATCTCAACACACTTCCGCGGCGCCGCCGCACTTCTGTGTTCGGCGCTGGCGCTGGCGTTTACGCTGGTCGCTCCCGCCTTCGCCGACGACTGTGACGGCGACGGCGTGGATGACTGTCAGCAGATTGCCGCGGGTGCGGCGGACATGAACGAGAACGGTGTCCTGGATGTTTGCGAAACTGCCCGCGGCGACCTGAACCTGGACGGACTGGTGGACGGGGCCTGACCGGGTCGCTCTCATCGGTCCACCTCTTGTGAGAGTTGGGGGATGGTAGCCACCTCCTCCTTGCCCGGCGGTGCCACAGCGCAGGTGAGCGAAGCGAGCTGAAGCGCAGGTGACGCCGGGCACATCGCCGCGTAGG
>SXOD01000008.1 GCA_005776885.1 Planctomycetia bacterium | reverse complement strand
GGATGACCCTGCGTAGCGCGCTCAGAGCCGGGTTCCAACTCGCTTGAGTGCGCACGCTTCATGCAGCCGACGCGTGGACCCGCACACCGACCGCACGAGCCACGCGCAGGATCGTGTCCAGGCTCGGGTTACCGTTCTCGCTGAGCGCCTTGTAGAGGCTCTCGCGGCTGAGGCCAGACTGCTTCGCGACCTTGCTCATGCCGACTGCGCGGGCGATGTCGCCGAGCGCACGCGAGATGCCTGCCGCGTCATCAGGGGCCTCGACCAACCAGGCCTCGAGGTAGGCGGCCATTTCCTTCGGCGTCCGGAGCTGCTTGGCGACGTCATAGACGACCGTGTGGGTGTGGCCAGTAGCACGGCGAGAAGCCTTGGTGGCAGGGGCCTTCGCAGGTGAGCGCTTCGACTTGGTGGTAGTGGCTCGTGGCATGATGGTCTCGTCAGTGAGTGGGGGGCTGGCTGGATCTCAAGGGACGTTCTTGGCGAGCTCGATCGCTCGCTCGATGTCGCGGCGCTGCGTGGACTTGTCGCCGCCTGCGAGCAAGATGATCAACTCACCGTCCCGCTCCGTGAAGTACACGCGGTAGCCGGGACCGACGTCGATCTTCAGTTCGGACACGCCTTCGCGCAGGGCACGATGCGAACCAGGGTTGCCGTGCACGAGCCGATCGACGCGGACCTGGATGCGGGCGCGGGCCACGCGGTCCCGCAAGCCGTTGATCCAGTCCCGGTAGACGGCCGTCATCCTGACGCGCATAGAACGAGTGTATCCTATGGACTACGCCTGTCAAGCGGAAGTTCGAGCGAGGCGCACGCCTCCGTTCCTCCCACTCCGCCGCCAAACGAAAGCCCTCCCGTTTCCTGGCGGAGGGCGTCAGAATTCTCCAGGGTCGGCCAGCGGGTGGCGGTGAGGCCGCGCGGCTAGGAAGCTCCGCGTGAGCGGAGGCAGAGGGGCTCATCGGCCCTGGACCCCATTCCATGACTGACTCACCACCGCCGCCGCGCCATGCCCCTTGGCCCGCTCCTCGGCCTCGTGAAGCCGAGAGTCCAGCTCGCGCTTCAGCCGCTTGGCGTCGGCCGCGCGTCCTGCTCCCACGAGCGCCTCGTAGAGCAGCAGGCCATCCTTGCGCTGCATTTCGTACATCCCCTCGAGTGCGTCCGCATAGGCGGCTCGGCGACGAGCTGCGGGCGCAAGGCGCGCAGCACCTTCGTCAGGTTCTTGGCATCGAGCACATCCGCACCGCGCACGTGCCGGACGAACGCGGCGGCGCTGCTCCCCGCGGGCAAGCCCTCGCCGAGCGACACGAGCATGAACGAGGCACGGTGCGCGACGTCGCGATCGCCCGCCTCCTGCGCAAGGCGGACCCGCTCGATGGCATCGCGGACGAGCACCTCGTGGAAAGCCGAACGACGATCCGGGTGCAGGCGGCGCATCGCGGACCCCAGGATGTCCTTCGCGCCTTGGTAATACCGTGCTTCCCGGTGCCACACCCACTCGCGTTCCGCGAGCGCCTCGGCGTGCTCCCACCACCCAACCTCACCCAGGGCGTCGACCGCGATCGCACCCGACATCCGCCAGAGTTGGTTCCGCGCCAGGTTCGCAACCCAGGTGCCGGCCAGTGCGCGGGCCGCGGCGACACCGCACAGCTCGAAGCTGCCGAACCGGTCGCATCCGCACCCTTCCCAGCGCTGCGGGAGTCCGTTGGCCCACGCTACGCGAAAGCACGGGGCATCCGCGGCATCCGGTTCCTTCCGTCGATCGCGAACCTCGATGTCGCCCGGGCGCCGGAGGCCGTCTGCGCAATAGGCCGCCACCGCATCCCAGGTGACGCCGTCCGGGAGCCGGAACACTTCCACCGTGAGCACCGTGCCCTCGGCTGGCGCCAGCTGCACAACCGGCGGCGGCAGCGGTGGGGGCGGCGCAGCACACGCAGTAAGCGCGAGCACGAGGAAACATGGAAGGCGAAGTCTGGTCATTGGCCCTCGGTAGTACCCCGCGTCTTCGGACGCACCATACCTGTCCGCGTGAGCGGAGGCCACCGGAGCGTCGCGCCGCCGTAAACCCCGGACATGACTCCAGAGACATGACCGGCCGCGAGCGTCAAACAGAGACACCCGACGGCGGAAAGGCCTCTCGATGCGCGGAGAGACAATTCGCGGGCACGCGCGCGACGGTTGGCTAGGCACTCTGCGACGCCGCTCCGCTGGCCCACCCCGAGAGACCTTTGCGCACGCAACCCTTGTCGAAAAGCGCCCGACGCGCGCCGCAAAACGCGAACGCCCCGGCCGCGAGGCCAGGGCGTTCACTCTTAACCGGTCGGCGCGCCAGTTTCGCGCGCGCCGCTTGAAGTCGCGGGGGCTGGATTTGTCCCAACGACCTCCGGGTTATGAGCCCGACGAGCGACCAGGCGGCTCTACCCCGCAGTAGAGGGCGGGATTCTAACGCTCTGGATCGTTGCCGTCAACGCCGTCTTTGACGCCGTCCTCCCGCCGCGTGGAACTCGATCCCGCCGTCCCCCCCGACGCCTTCTGCCACAGGAACCTTCCCGTCTCCTTGACCTTCTTGAGCCATCGCTTCGCCCACGCGTACTCCAGCGCGAGCAGGGCCAGACCCGCCACGATGATCGGTACACCCGGGCCGGGGGTCACCAGAAGCACCGTGCCGATCGCCAGCAGGGTGAATCCGGCAATGGAGACCCACACACGGCGAAACAACCGCTCGGCGGGGGAGCGGATGGGAGCGGCGGGTGGAGGTGACTCGGGAGCTGGCTCGCTGGCCATCGGGATCGATCCTACGCGCCTTGCTTGCATCGCCTCCTTGTGACCGCCTCGACACACCTGCGCGCCTGCCACTTCTGAAACTTTTGCGTGCTCCCGAGCCGATTTTCGTATCTGGGTGGGGTTCGCGACAACATTCAACACCGAGGAGAGACACTCATGAAGATTCCAGTCCCGATGGCGTGCGTGATGATTGCGGCCGTTGTCATCCCATCGACAGTAGGCGCAGCGCAGGATGGCATCCAGGTTCGGGGGATGGCCGGGGGCAAGCGTGTGCTGGCCACGGTCGTGCAGGAGGAGGTGGTGGAGGTAAAGCTAGAGGTGATCGTGGTGCCGGGAGTGGTTGTCCAGGCGGACATCACGGAAGCCGTGGAGGCCGCGGCAGAGATCAGCGCGGACGTGGCAGCGCAGGGTGAGGCGCAGGCCGAATCGCAACCGGCCACCATGCAGGACTGCAATGGCAATGGCATCGATGACGCGGACGACATCCTGTTCGGCGTCTCCACGGACTTCGATGCCGACGGTCATCCCGACGAGTGCGAGGCCGCATTGGGCGACATCAACCTCGATGGGACGGTCACTCAGTTGGATGTGAATGCCGTCCTCGGCTGGTGGGGGCTGGGCTACTCGCCCACCTCGGACGCCAACGGGGACGGCACCGTGGACGGGTTCGATCTCTCGCTGGTCCTGGCGGCATTCGGGTCGAACCCCGGGTAGGAACCAGTCGGCGCGGCAAGGCGCGGCGAGGCGAGTGCGGGATGACTCGCCGCGGCGAAGCCCCTTGATGCGGTGAGAATTCTCCCCAAACGGGACAATTTCCACCGCGTCAGAGGTGTCTGAGCACTCGGCCTCTGGGGCGGTTGCTCTCGGACGGGCGATCCGTCACTCGTGCCCGGTGGCATCACCGGTCGCGATGAACGGCGTGGCACGAAGCGCAGCCCGCCCTGATCGACGCGAGTGCGGCCGCTGCGTCGGCTCTTGCGTCGGCTCTTGCGGCGGCTCCTGCGGCGGCGCTTGCTGCGACCTCGTCGTCCATCGAGTCGGCGGCCCGCGTCGCCGTCAAGAGATCTTCGAGAGCCTGCGCTTGAAGTGCCAGAGCGCCCAAGTCCGATGACATGCCCTCCGCTCGCCCTCGCCCTTCGTCGCCGCACAACCGGAGCGCATCCGCAAGCGCCCCCGCATCCGCAGCGCTCGGAAGGGCACCGCGCGCCACCGATAAGCTCATCGCGTCGAGCCGTCTCTCCATCTCGTTCATGAGTCGGACCAACTCCGCGGGTGGAACCGCCGTGTTCCAGGCCAGCGCGACGGCATCGAGTGACGCGCGTGCATCGAGCGGAATGAATTCCTGCTCCCGCACATCCCTCCAGAGTCCAGGGTATCCCGATGATGTTCCGGCAAGCGCCAGCGCCGCTTCCGATTCGTGCACGCTCGCGCCAAGTGCCCGCATCGCGGTCGCGGCGGCGGCCGGAGATCGATGCTTCCCGTGGTGGCAATGCGTGGCCACCCGTGTGCCACGCGCCTGCGCTTCGAGCGCAGCCTTGGTGATCGCCAGCGTGACGGCCTCCGGGATGCCGTCGTAGGTGCAGGGGAGGTGCAGCACTCGCAACCCGGCGCGATTGGCGGCGTCGATGTCCGGCTCGGCACCATCGACGCAGATGAGCGTGTCGACCAGATGCTCCACGAGCCACGCGCGGCATGCATCGTCGGGAGCGCCGCAGGTCACAAAGAGGTCGCTCAGGATGAGGGCGTTGCCTGGGCCGCGGCTTGCCACCACCGCCGGACTCGGTCTCGGCGATGAACTCGGTCCCGCCGACTGCGGGGCTTCAATGCAACCAACGAAGAGGAGCGCGATCGCTGCGGCCAGGGCATTGACGGAAACCCTAGGGATTCGGATCGACACGAGTGGAACCCTACAACGGGTGACAATCGGCACCGGTTGACGGGAATCGTGGTTTCTATATGATTGTGAGAATGCGTCGCAACAGCAACAACGGTCCGCTCGGGAGCTCAACGCCTTCTATCGCTCTGCATGCAAACAGCGCCAGCCGCTGCCCCCTCGCACGATGGTTCGGCATCGGCGCCTTCACTTTCTTTCTGGTGAAGGGTCTTGCGTGGCTCGTGGTGCCGGCACTGCTCGCGACCTCATTCTTCTCATGCGATGTCGAGCGGGATGTCGCGCAGCCGGTCCATCCCACCCCCACGACCCAACCCACCCCCACAACCGAATCCGTTCCGGAGTAATCGATGTCAAGCCAACTCACGCCGTCGGACCTCACCGCCTCGTCCACCCGCGCTGGCACCGGCCCGCGCTGCCCGTTTGCCGCGATGTTCGGAGCTCGTCCCGCGGAGGTGGCCGTGCCCTCGCTCGCCGACGAACTCAAGGAACGCACCAAGGACGCGCACCACCGTGCCGAGTTCCATCCGCTGCAGCAGCGAATCGTGCGCGGTGAAGTGACGCCCACCGAGTACGAGCCATTCGCGCGCGCGCTGCACTCGATCCATCTGGTTCTCGAGGGTGCGCTCGATCGCAGCATGACGGCTGAGCCACGATTGGGACAGGTGTTCCTGAATCGACACCGCCGATCGGTGCATTTTGCCGCAGACTTGGCGACGATGGGGGTCTCCAATGACTGCCCGAACTTTAGGTCCATTGACGCCGCGCTTGACCGCATCGCCACGACCGCTGAGCACTCCCCGATCGCGCTGGTCGGCACGCTTTATGTTCTTGAGGGCAGCACCAATGGCGGCATGGTGATCGCGCGAGTCCTGCGGAAGGCGTGGGGCCTGCCGGATGGGACGCTGCGCTCCATCGACCCGCACGCCGCACAGACCCGTGCCTACTGGGGCGAGTTTCGTGCGGCCCTGGACGGTGTTGCGCCAACGCTCAGCGCGCGCGATCGCGCGAACATCGTCGAGTCTGCCGAGGCGACCTTTGTCGCCATCTCCGCGATCATGGACGAGTGCGCCGATCCGGCCGTCCTTGATGCTTGAGGCGGATCGCGCGCTGGCGCCCTCGCTGGCGCCTTGACCAGCAACGAGAGCCGACCGACCTTCCGATACCATCCCCGCCCCCATGGCCAAAGGAACCGATCGCCGCAGCGGGAACGATGCCGTCACCTCGCAGAAGGGCACGACGCGCATCATCTATTCGATGCAGGGAGTGACCAAGACGGTCCAGAAGAAGACGATCCTCAAGGACATCTGGGTGTCGTACTACTACGGCGCCAAGATTGGCGTGCTGGGTCTGAACGGCAGCGGCAAGTCGACGCTGCTCCGGCTCATGGCGGGGACCGACAAGGAGTTCGAGGGGAAGATCGAGCGGGCGCAGGGCTACAGCGTCGGATTCCTGGAGCAGGAGCCGCTGGCGAACGAGACTCGCACGGTCATCGAGGTTGTTCGCGAAGGACTCGGCGAGACCTTCGCGCTCCTCAAGGAGTTTGACGAGATCGCGGAGAAGTTCGCCACCGACCTCACGCCCGAGCAAATGGACAAGCTGCTCACGCGGCAGGGGGAACTGCAGGAGCGGCTGGACCTGCTGGACGCGTGGACCATCGACAACCAATTGGAGATGGCGATGGAAGCGATGCGATGCCCGCCGGCCGACGCGACGCTGGACAAGGTGTCCGGCGGCGAGCGCCGACGCGTTGCGCTCACGCGACTCCTGCTGCAGAAGCCGGATGTAGTGCTCCTGGACGAGCCCACCAACCAGCTCGTCGCCGAGAGCGTCCAGTGGCTGGAGCAACACCTGGCGCGCTATCGGGGCACGGTCATCGCCGTGACGCTCGATCGCTACTTCCTTGACATTGTCGCCGTTTGGATCCTGGAACTGGATCGCGGCGTCGGCATTCCGTACGAAGGCAACTACACGGGATGGCTGGAACAGAAGCGCGCGCGACTGGCGACCGAAGAGAAGCAGGCCAGCGCTCGAGCGAAGACGCTGGAGCACGAGCTGGAGTGGATTCGCCAGAACCCCAAGGGTCGACAGAGCAAGAGCAAGTCGCGCATCGCCAACTACGAGAAGTTGCTTGAAGAGCGTGCGTCGAGGGAGAACGCGCAGGAGCTGGAGATCTTCATCCCGCCAGGCCCACGGCTGGGCAACGTCGTCATCCAGGCGCGCGATGTCGTCAAGGGATTTGGCGACACGCTCCTCATGGAGGGCACCACCTTCGACATCCCGCCGGGAGCGATCGTGGGCGTCATCGGCCCCAACGGCGCCGGCACGCCCACGCTCTTCAAGATGATCATGGGGATGGAGAAGCCTGACAGCGGCCAGTTCATCGTCGGCGAGACGGTGTCGCTTGGCTATGTGGAGCAGCTGCGAGACTCCATCCCCAAGGGAGCTTCCATCTGGGAGGCGATCTCCGGCGGCGACCAGGAGATCATGCTGGGGCCCGTCAAGGTCAACAGCCGCGCGTATGTGGCGCGATTTGGCTTCTCCGGCACTGACCAATCCAAGAGCGTGGATTCCCTCTCCGGTGGCGAACGCAATCGCATTCACCTGGCCCGCATGCTGCGGCAGGGGGCCAATGTCATCCTCTTTGACGAGCCGACCAACGACCTGGATGTCAATGTGCTTCGCGCGCTGGAGGAAGCGATCGAGAACTTCGGCGGCACCGCCGTCGTCATCAGCCACGATCGCTGGGTCCTTGACCGCGTTGCCACGCATATCCTGGCCTTTGAGGGCGACAGCAAGGTCACCTTCTTCCCCGGCAACTTCAGCGAGTACGAGGACGATCGCGTGCGCCGGCTTGGCGACTTGGTTCCCGGCCGCGTGAAGTACCGGAAACTGGCCAGGTCCTAGGCGTCCGGCGAGGAGGCCCCAGCGACATCACACCCAACGTCCCCTCCCGGTTATCGGTGGAAATGTGCCCTTGAGGGGCACATTTCCACCGATAACCGGGGTCGGACCTTGGTCAAGCCCAGTCCAGCCCTTCGGGGATCGAGTTCAGGTTGTCGCACCCATCGCGCGTGACGATCACCATGTCCTCCACCCTCACGCCACCGATGTCGTCGGCGTACAGGCCCGGCTCGATCGTGAGCGCATCGCCTGCCACCAGGGCAGGCCCCTTCGCGGCCAGGAGCGGTGGCTCGTGCACCTCGAGGCCGATGCCGTGGCCGGTCCCGTGCGTCATTCGACACCAGCCGCGCTCGCCCTCCGTGGGCAATCCCATCCCAAAACCGTGCTCGGCCATCACGCGCGCCGTCGCCGCGTGCACCGCTTCTCCCGTGACCCCGGCCCGAGTCGCCCCCGTCGCCGCGGCCTTGGCCTCCACGACGGCGGCGTGCATGCGAACCAACTCGGGGCGCGCCGCCGCCGCGCCGCCGTGCACCACCGTGCGAGTGCAATCGCCCCAGTAGCGCGTCGACTTGTTGCGCGGGAAGATGTCGATGATGACAGGCTCGCCCGTGCGCAGGGCGCCGTGCCCGTGGTCGTGGCAGTCCGCGCCCTGCGGCCCGCCCGCGACGATGCCAGTCGGGTTCTCGTAGCCGCGTTCCAGGAGCCAAATGTCGATGATCGACCGCAGGCGCTCGCTCGTGAGGTCCGAGCCACCGTGCGAGAGCACGCCATTCGCACCCGCGCGTGCCCGCGCGACCGTGCGGCACGCCATCTCCATCGCCTGCTCGGTGACGGACTGCGCCTCGCGCAACCAGCCGACTTCCTGGGCATCCTTCGCCCGCCGTTCCACCACGCCAAGATCGACATCGCACGCCACGCCGATGCCTCGCGCCGCGAGGTGATGCCAGAACACTGCCGGCAGCGAGCGATCGCAGCGCACCGCGTTCACGCCTCTCCGGACCAGGCACTCGGCAAGGGCTTGCGCTGTCGCAACCTCCCGATCGCCGGAAAGTCCACCGGCGACCTCAAAGTCCCCCGGCGCGAACACTTCATCGGCCCTCGCCGACTGCCGAGCACGCACGACCTCGATGTCCCGGATGATGAGCGTGCGGCGAGCGCCGGCGCCGCCCGGTGCGCCTCCGGCCTCGATCACCAGTGCCGCGGGATCACCCACCGCAAAGCGAATCTGCCAGAAAAACGACAGGTTGCTCGCCGGGATCCCGGCGAACACGGTGACTGGGTGCGTGGGCATGTGTGCGACCCCTCGAAGAAATCAGGCTTCGTCGTTCTCTCGGATCGCTGAGGAGCCGTCATCCAGCTCAAGCTCATCGTCCAGCGGGTCGTGAGCGTCCTCGTCGCCGCAGGCGCCGGCGGCAGCCGCGCGGAGGCACACGTCGTGGAGGGCCTGGTGCAACTCCTCGTGGTCGGCAATGGCATCCAGGCAACCCACCAGGTACTGCACCTGGCGATGCCACTCCAGCCCCGTATCCAAGGCCTGGATCGCCGCCGCACCGAGCTCACGTCCGGCCATCAGGAACCAAGGCATCGTGTAGCCCTTTTTCGGCGGTGGGTCGACTTTCGCCCGGACCGTGACAGGTCCTACCGCGACGATTGGCACTTCGGAAAGCTTGGTGGTCGGCTCGCGACAGACGACCAGGATCGGCACTTCCCGATGGAGGGCGGACAGGCGGAGGCGTCGTGCGTCGGCGCCCACCTGCGGAGGCTGCACGAGGTAGCACCCCGCCTCGACCTGCGGGTCCTCGGGGATGGGACTTTCGACCAGGCGGAGGACTTCGCAATCGATCGCCAACCGCATCCGCTGGCGGCGCGCCTCCTGCAATGGCAGGACGACGCTGGCCATGACATCCCACGCTCGATCTCGGTGTGCCAGATCCAGGGCTCGAAGGGCGAGGCGCTCGGCCTCATACCAGCTGCTCGCGCGCAGTTCCTTGTGGGCAGCGCGTGCCAGCTCCTCGATCCGTTGTTCCTTGGCGGCCTTCGACATTCGGGAAGGCCGATCCTACCCCGCGGCGGGGGCCCTCGCCGCGCGCTTGTCATCGGTGCGCTTGAGCTCCAGAACGCGACCGTGCACCCCGCCTCCCTCCTCCAGGACCGCATTGCAGAGCCGGGCGATGGCCTTGGACTCCGGGAATCGATCGCGGAGGCGGGCGGCCTTCTCCGTCACGCTGCCGCCCAGCGCGCGGTACAGCGCCTTGTAGGCCTCCTTCACCGCCTCGAGGTCCGATTCCACATACCCAAGCCGGCTCATGCCGACGTGGTTGTAGCCCCGGATCGACGCCGGGTTGCCCTCCAGGATCATGTAGGGGGGGACATCCTTGTTGCACCGGGACATGCCTCCGATGAAGGAGCAGTAGCCGATGCGCACGAAGTGGTGGACGCCCACGGCACCGCCGAGATTGGAATAGTCCTCGACGTGCACGTGCCCGGCCAGCATGACGTTGTTGGCCATGATGATGTGGTCGCCGATCACGCAATCGTGCGCCACGTGCGTGCACGCCATGAAGAGGTTGTGCGAGCCGATCTTCGTGAGACCGCCGCCGTTCCCCGTCCCGCGATGCAGGCTGCAGTACTCGCGGACCTGGTTGTTGTCGCCCACCTCAAGCCACGTCGGCTCACCGTGGTACTTGAGGTCTTGCGGGTCACCCCCGACGATCGCGTAGGGATGGACGATGTTGCCACGGCCCATCCGGGTCATCGACACCACTTGCGAGTGGGCACGGAGGACACAGTCGTCGCCAATGGTCACGCGCGGCCCGACCACGCAGTAGGCGCCGACCTCGACAGAGTCGGCCAGCTCAGCGGTCGGGTCGATGACAGCGGTGGGATGAATGCGTGCCATGGGTTCGCAATGGAAGCGCGCCGGGGCCGGTCGATGCACAGGATACTGCCCGGCCGCTCCAGATTCCGGGGACCCCGAACAGACCGCCCCTGCAGAGTCAGGCGAAGTCCGGATCGACCATCATGAAGCGGATCAGTGCCTCGGCCGACGTCTTGTTCCCGACGCTTGCCCGGCACTGCACCGTGGCGTTTCGGCTGGTCGCCCGGATGGTCTCCGCCTCCAGGATCAGCTGGTCGCCCGGGGTCACGGCCTTCCGCAACTTGACGCCGTCCATCGAGAGGAGGATGGCCACCTTGCCCGAATGCTCCAGCTGCTGGCTGAGCATGAGTCCGGCCAGCTGTGCCATCGCTTCCACGATCAAGACGCCCGGCATGATCGGCGTGCCGGGGTAGTGGCCCGGGAAGAACGGCTCGTTGATGGTGACGTTCTTGACGCCCACCGCCCGCTTGCCTTGGTCGATCTCCAGCACTCGATCCACCAGGAGCATCGGGTACCGGTGGGGCATGAGCCGCGCGATCGCGCGCGCGTCCAGCGCCTTCGATTCGCTCAGCGCCACCGCACGTGCATCGAGTCGCATCCGCTGCCGGATGGCCTGCGCCAGCCGACGATTCATGTGGTGGCCGGACCGGTGCGCCAGCACGCGGCACGCCACCGAGCAACCGGTCAGGTACAGGTCGCCGATGAGGTCCAGGACCTTGTGGCGGACAGGCTCGTTCTCGAAACGAAAGGCATTGTCGATGGGGCCGTCCTCGCCGATGACGAGCACGTCGCGCGGCGTGAGATGTCGACACATGCCGGCGGCCCACAGCGCTTCGGCCTCTTCGCGAAGGCTGAACGTCCGGGCCGGTGCGACTTCCTTCAGGTAGTCGCCGGAGTTCGTGTCGTAGCTCCAGGCCTGCTTGCCGATTCGATGCGCATTCTCCCGGTAGTCAAGGTCAAACACCACGCGCATGCCAGGCTCGTCATGGGGCAGGGCGGCGACCGTGGCTCCTGGTTCGTCGATGGAGACGGCCTCGGTCAGCTTGTAGACCCGGCGTGCTGCCTCCTGCGCCTCCACTCCGGCCTCCAGCATCGGCTCCACGAAGGGCAGGGCGCTTCCGTCCCCAATCGGCAGTTCCGGGCCTCGAAGGCGAAGGACGGCATTGTCGATCCGCAGTCCGGCCAGCGCGCTCATGCAGTGCTCGATCGTCTCGATCGACACCTCGCCGGATCGGAGGGTGGTGCGGCGCGGGCGTCGGACGACGTTTTCCGCGAGCGCGGGGATGGCCACGGGCGGGTCGATGTCCACTCGCTCAAACACGATCCCCGAGTCTGGTTCGCCCGGGCAAATCACCAACTCGGCGTCGTGGCCCAGGAGGAGCCCCTTCCCGCGGATGACGCACTCTCGCGCCAGCGTCTGCTGCCGCGCGGTCGCGATGGGAGCCGGCTTGGTCGCGATCGAACTCATGACCCCTCGGCGTGGCCGGCGTCTTGGGCAGCCGGCGCGGCCCCCAACTCCCTCACCAGTCGTTGCACCTGCGGCGCGTGGTCGACCAATGTCTTGAGGAGCGACACCTGGCGAAGCGTGTCTCGCACGTCCTGCGCGGGGAGCCCGGCGACACGGGCACGCGGCGGGACATCGCGCATGAGGCCGCTCTTGGCGCCGATCTGGGCGCCCGCCCCGATGGTGAGGTGGTCCGCGATGCCGACGGCACCGCCCATCACCACGCCGTCGCCGACCGTGCAGCTGCCGGCGATGCCCGTCAGCCCCGAGATGGCGCAGTGCTTGCCGATGACGACGTTGTGCCCGATCTGGCAGAGGTTGTCGATTTTCGTCCCCTGGCCAATCCGGGTGGCCCCCGACTTTGCGCGGTCGATCGTGGTGTTCGCGCCGATCTCGACCGCGTCTTCCAGGATGACCGTACCGATGTGGGGCACCCGGGTGAGGCCCCGATGGCCCAGTGGCCGGTATCCGAAGCCTTCCTCGCCGATGACCGCACCGGGGCCGATGACGCAGGCGTTCCCGATCTCGACGCGGTCACCGAGCACGGCTCGTGCACCGATCGTCGACCCATGGCCGACTTGCACGTCGGCACCGACGGCCGCGCCGGCATGGATCGTCGTGCTCCCGGCGATCCTTGTCCGCGCACCCACACTCACCAGCGGCCCAACGCGTGCCGTGGCGTCGATGGTCGCGGTGGGATGGATCACCGCCGATGGGTGGCACCCGACATCGGGCAGTTCCTTTGGCGGGGCAAACGCCCCGAAGAGGGCGATCGAGGAGATTTCCGCATCGGGCACCCACACCAGCGTTCGCTGCCCGGTGGCGGTGTGGCGAGCCTCGTCTGGAATCTTGACGCCGTTGGACACGACGGCCACTCGCGCACGCGAGGCGGCCAGTCCCGCGGCGTATCTTGAGGACTGCACCAGCACGGTGTCGCCCTCCGTCGCGTCCGTGAGCGTGGCCACGCCGGTGATGACGACGTCGGCAAGCCCCTCCAGCGTCCCGCCAAGGAGGTCGCACAGGGATTGGCTCGTGAAGGTGGCCGCCATCTCAGCCGCCGGCCCGGGCCTTCAGCGCGGCATTGACCCGCTGCGTGAGCACGTCGGTGAGGTCCAGCGCGGCATTCGCGAAGAGCATGCGCCGGGCCGATATCTGCTGCATGGTTCCCTGCAGGTCCGTCGCGCGGATCGCCATGGAGGCATCGTCGACGAACACGATGTCGATGCCTTGCTCGCCCGCGACCTCCGCGGCGACTTGCTTGACGACCACGTAGAGGTCGCGGAATCCCTCGCCCTGTGCGGCCTGCATCTTGTGCTCGGCGAACGCCTCGAGCGCACGGAGCTCGCCCGCCTTGGCGCGCGCGGTGTCGGCCGCATGGTCGTGGGCGGGAGTGCCGGGGGCGAAGCTCTCCAAGTCTTCCTGGAGTTCCTTGAACTCGGCCTTGGCGACGTCGAGTCGTGCCGCGAGTTCAGCCTTCACGCGCACGACCTTGGCGTCGATGGCCTGGGCGGCGTCGATGTTGTCGAAGAGCCGGTCCATGTCGATCGTCGCGACGACGACCGGCTTGCCGGCGTCCACGGCGGCCAGGCCGACGAGGATCGCGATGACAAGGAGCACGGGCTGGACAAGCCGCAGGGCGCGGCGCGCAATCGGGTTTGGCATGTCGGGTCGGTCCTTTCGCGTCACTTCGTGGAGCGCGCGTTGTTCATCCTGATGATGAGACGTTCGGTGATGTCATCCTTTTCGGCGCCAAAGAGCACGCGACGCCGCATGACCTGGTCCATCACCTGCTGCGCCTGCGGCGACTGCGAGTTTCGGTCACGGAGGATGGTCGCGGGGCCGTCGTACACCAGCACGTAGTCGTAGCCCTCTTCGGTGGCCAGCCGGGCGGCTTCCTGCTGGACGCTCCGGTAGAGGTTCTGCCACTGGAGCGCCTCCTCGACGTCGATCCCGCTGGCCTCCATCGTGCCCCACTCACGAAGTTGCAGCTTGGCGAGGTTCAGGTCATCCAACTTCGCCAGTTGCTGGTCCGGCGGGAGTGCCTCCAGCCCCTTGACCTGCTCTTCCAGTGCCTGGCTGCGCGTGCGGAGCGCGTCGTCAAAGGCGCGCTTCTTGGCCGCGATCTCGACCTCCATGTCGGCGCGCTGCGTGAGCTTCTCGAATACCTCGAAGATGTCCAGGTTGGCGACGGCGGATGGGGTGGCCGTCAGGCGGCCCGCGGCGTAGGCCATTCCAGCCAGCACGACCGCAACGAGGGCACCGAGCCAGAGCACCCGATGGCCGGGGCGCGAGTGTGAAAGCGGCATCGGGGCATGGTAGCGCGGGCAGGCGCGCCGATTCGCTCAGAAGGGGAGGTCCATCGTGAACGAGAAGACCTGCGTCTTGTCGCTCTCCTCGCGCTTGATCGGCACGGCGAAGTCGAAGGCGAGCGGCACGGGGCCGAAGGCCGGCAGGTAGAGCCGCATGCCGACGCCGATGGAGACTCGATACTCGTCAAAGCTCGGGCTGTCAGTCACGGTGCCCGAGTCCGTGAACGCCACCCAGGACACGTACTTGTCAAAGAGCGGGAACTCCTGCTGCAAGCCGGCATAGAACAGGTAGGTGCCGCCGACGGGTTCGTCGTTGGGGGTGGTCGGGTTGTCGATCGTGCCTTGCGACTTGGGGCTCACGGTGCGGAACGCAAAGCCCCGGAGCGTGCGGCCGCCCAGGTAGTAGCGCTCGTAGATCGGGACGCCGTCGGGGTTCTCGAAGCAGCGACGGGCTTCCACGGACGCGCGAAGCACGCTCCGGCGCCCGAGCAGGTCCTCGTCCACCGCCAGGAACGTGGTGAGTTCGACTCCAGCCTCCCAGTAGGGGTAATCCCCCATCAGCCCGTGGTAGGACCCGCGCAGGGAGAGCTGGGATCCCTTCGTGGGCTGGAGCCGGCTGTCGGTCGTCGTGCGGTCGATGGTGAGCGACATCGAATCAGTTGGCGCGGGCCCACGGAACTCGAACACCTCGAGGGGGGTGTTGCCGTCAAAGTCGTACAGCTCGACGTGCTCCCACCGGTACGCGAGGTTGCCCCGCCAGACATCCCCGAGCTTTCGCGTCACGTTGGCCGACGCTCCGTACCGTTTCTCCTTGTAGTTGGCGACGGATTCGTAGTCGCGCAGCCGGTAGAAGATCGACGTCCCTCCACCCCATTGCGAGTCAAGCAGGCGCGGGTCCGACAGGGCGATCGAGTAGTTGGAGACTTCGTTGCCCGGCTGCAACGTGAAGTTGAAGGTCTGCCCGGCACCGCGGAAGGCGCGGCCGGTCACCAGCTCGTTGAAGGACAGGGGGTAGTCCGCGACGTCGAAGTTTCGCTGCACCAGGCTGAACGAGCCGAAGACGCCGGAATCGCTCCCGATGCCAGCGCCGAAGTTCACGCTTCCCGTGTTCATCTCCTTGACCTCCACGAGCACGTCGCGGACGTCAGGTTCGCGTGGGTCGGGGGGCTGCGGCGTGACGCGGACGTCGGCGAAGAGGCGCAGTTCCTTGAGCTTCTTGTTCGCGTCCTCCAGGGCGCTGCCGTCGAGGGGCCTGCCGGGCTGGATCGGGATGTCGCGCCGGATCACGTTGTCCTTGGTGAGCTCGTTCCCTTGGATCCGGACGATTCCCGCGGTCCACGATCGCCCGGGGTTCACGCGCACCAGGAGGTCCACTTCGGGTTCGGGGCCCACCCGCACCCAGTCGCCTGCCACCTGGGCATCGACGAAGCCCATCTCGCCGTACGCGCGATGGACATCGGACTCGGATCGCTCGACACCGACGGCAGTGAACACGTCGCCGGGCCGCAGCTGCAGGAGACCCAGAGCCTGTTCGGGACTGAAGACGGCAAGCGACCGCGCCGTGGGGTCCAGGTTGATGGCGTCGGGAGGGGCCTGGGCGGGCGCGATCCGCACCGACCGGAGCGTGTATTGCCGACCCTCCTCGATGACGAACACCACCTTGGCCTCCTCGCCGTCGGGGCTGACCTCGACACGGTGATCCACGCGGACGTCAATGAAGCCACGGTCCTTGTAGAACGCGACCAGCGAGGCGACGTCATCGGTCAGCTGCTCGTTGTCCAACTCCCCCTTGCGGAAGATGAAGATCCAGGTCGAGGTCTGCACCTGGTCCTCGAGGAGGTCGTCACCGAACACCTCGTTCCCCGTGAACTCCACTTCTCGGACGCGCACGCGAGGTCCCTCGATCACCCGGATGATGAGGATGCCAGTCTCCTCCAGCATCGTGTCGTCCACCCGGACCTCGGCGGAGTAATAGCCCTGCTTGCGGTACAGCTCCCGGACCTTCCGGACGCCGGCTTCCACGAGGAAATCGTCGCGAGGGCCGCCCGGGAAGAGGCCGATCGCCTTCACGATCTCTTGGTCCGGGATCACCTTGTTCCCCACGACCTGGATGTCCGCCACGATGGGCTGCTCGGTCATGATGTAGGTGATGGCCACGGAGCCGTCCGGCAGCAACGTCGCATCGGCCTCCACCGCATCAAAATGGCCCAGCCGATAGAGCGTGGCGATATCCGCGCGAACCGTCGCGGCGTCGAATGGCTGGCCGGGTGCGGTGCGCAGGTTGTTGCGCACTTCCTGGGCCGTCACGCGCTTGAGGCCCTTGAAATCGATCCGGGCGATGGGTCGATCCTGCAGCGACTCGTCGCCGATGTCGATGGGCTGCGCAACCGACGGCTCGATCGTCGTGGCGCACGTGGCTCGTGGGGGCTCAAGCCCGAGCGCCACGGCCGCGACCACCGCGGCCATCGCGGCCACGCGCCACGCGGCGGGGTCAGGACCCAGGCGGCAGGCCCGCCATGTGTGCGCTCCGAGCATCGGGCCGGAGACTACCGAAGCACGGGCGCGACTTCCGGGAGAGGGTGGCGCGGTGCCATCGAGCGATAGCATCCACGATTCATCCATGACAGCCACCGACGTCGCCACCGAACCACTCCGCAGCTCCCCCCTCAAGGCCTTTCATCACGAACATGGGGCCAAGCTCGTGGGTTACGCGGGTTGGGAGATGCCGTTGCTCTACACCGGGACGGGCATCATCGAGGAACATCGACACTGCCGAACCGCCGTGGGGTTCTTTGACGTCTCCCACATGGGCCGGCTTCGTTTCAGCGGCCGCCATGCGCGGCGATTCCTGGACCACGTCTGCACCCGGCAGATCCTGGGGATGGCCAAGGGCCAGATCAGGTATTCGCTCGTCTGCAACGAGCGCGGTGGCTGCCGGGACGATGTCCTCGTCTACTGCCTGGACGAAGACCAGTTCCTGATGGTCTGCAACGCCGCCAACCGGGCCAAGCTCAAGGAGCACTTCGCCGCCGTCAGGGGCGACATGGTCTTCAAGATGGAGGACCAAACCGAGTCCACCGCGATGATCGCGCTGCAAGGCCCGAAGGCGATGGACATCGTCAGCACGATGTCCCGCGAAATCCCTTCGCTGAAGCGGTATCGATTCACGGAGAAGAACCTGCTCGTCATCAAGCTCCTCGTCTCGCGCACGGGATACACCGGCGAGGATGGCGTCGAGATCATCCTGGGCGCCGGCATGGCCAAGGCGGCCCTCAACATGTTCCTCAAGCAGGGGCAGGGGGCCGAATTGGTGAAGCCTTGCGGACTCGGGTCGCGCGACTCGCTGCGGCTGGAGGCCGGCATGCCGCTCTACGGCCACGAGATCGACGAGGAAACGGATCCCCTGAGCGCGGGACTCGACTTTGCCGTGAAGCTGGACAAGGGAGCGGACGACGAACGGGCTGGCTCGTTCATTGGGCAAGAGGCGCTTCGGGCGATCGCCGCGCGCGGCGTCGCCAAGAAACTGGTCGGCCTCCGGCTGGAGGGGCGGCGCGCCGGGCGCCAGGGCATGCGCGTCTTGCGGGCCGGGCAGCCGACGGGCGTCGTGACGAGCGGGTGCCTCAGCCCGACATTGGACGCCTCCATCGCCATGGCGTACGTCCAGACCGCCGATGCGGTCCTCGGCACGACGCTGGAAGTGGAGTTTGGCCCCGGCAAGTCGGCCGCCGCCACCATCGTCCCGCTTCCGTTCTACAAGTCGACCACCTGAGCAGGAGCCTGCTGCGACGGGGGAGGGCCGGAGCCGCGGACCCGCGCGGCGGCACCGCGCCACAGCCCTGCGCCACGACTGCGCGGGTCAGTCCCGCCGGACGTTGAAGTAGCGCGACACCTTGGAGTCTTCCAGGCGCTTGCCAAGTTTCTTGAGGGCTTCCAGCTCGATCTGCCTGACGCGCTCGCGGGTGAGACCGACGACCTCGCCGATCTGCTTCAGGGTCAGCGGCTCGTGCCCCTCCAGGCCAAATCGCAGGCGCAGCACGCGAGCCTCACGGTCGTCGATGGAGTCGAGGAGGTTGAGGATGACCGCCAGGTCTTCGCTCTGGGCCGTGTTCTCGGCGGGGTCGCCGTGGCGCATGTCCGAGACCATCTCGTCGATGTTCAGTCCCTCGCCATCTTCGCCGGCTGGCGTCTGGCTCGGCGCGTTGTACGCCTTCACGGCCCGGCGGACGATGGCCAGCTTCCGCAGCGGAATGCCAAGTTCGTCGGACAGTTCCTGCATCGTCGGCGCCCGTCGATTCAGTTCCGTCAGCTTCTTGGTCGCATGCTTCCAGCGTGAGATCAGGTCCACCATGTAGGCGGGGATGTGGATCGGCTGGACGGCGTTGATCAGCTGGCGCTTGATCGCCTGCTTGATCCACCACGATGCGTAGGTCGAGAATCGAGCGCCCTGTGCCGGGTCAAACCCTTCCACCGCGCGAATCAGCCCGATGTTCCCCTCGTTGATGAGGTCGGCCAGCGGCAGCCCCCGGTGGGTGTAGTTCTTGCAGATGGCGATGACGAGCCGGAGGTTGGCGCGGATCATCCGCTCCTTCGACTCGGAGCACTGTTCATTGACGATCGCCCAACCAAGCACCTTCTCGTCTTCCGTGGTGAGAAGCGCTTCGCCTTGGATCGCCTTGAGGTAAGGCTGCAGGTCGTTGGCAGCGAGACTTCGGCTGAACATCCTCAATCACACACTCTCGTGGGGGCGTTGGCCGGACGACGGCCACCACAACCATGGACTGACAATCGTAACCAAAGTGCGACTCGGTTCGAAACGGGACGCAAACCCATCATCACGGACCGTGGATGGGGTGTGAATCCGGCCGAGGGAGGCGTAGGATCCGGCTCCGATGCACGATTTGACGAGAATGATGGAAGAATGGCCGTGGGATGCCGCCGGACCCAGGGTCCGGGAAGTGGCCGTAGGGGAATCCCGAAGGGTCCTCCAAGTCCGGGTGGAGCTGGGCATCCTCCAGATCGAAACGGCCGGGAGACCCGATGGGATGCGCCCTGGCGGGCATGAATCGCTGTTGGCGTCCCTGTCGGCGACGGAAACGGACCAGCCGCTGACCGCAGACCAAGTCGAAGCCCTCCGGGCCGAGTGCATCCTGTACCAACAGCGTGCGGCGGCGTTCTCGGCGGTGGGTCGACCGGGCGACGCCGCGCGCGACTGCCATCGGAACGTCGAAGTGGTGGACTTCGTCCGTCGACGGGCTGGTCGACCCCAGGATCGCGCCATCTTTGAGCAGATGCGGATCCAGTTTGTCCTGATGCGGGCGCGGAGTGCCTCGGCCGCCGCCGTCCGCGCCGGGGATGGTCGGGCCGCGGTCGCCGCACTGGATCATGGATTGGCCGAACTTCGCGAGTCCTTCGCGGTGATGGGGATGACGCCGCGTTTTGATGCCTCCCCCGAGGCCGCGATCCTGAGGTCGATGCGCGAACTCTTGACCCCGAAGCTGCCATCGTCCCAGCGGGCTGAGTTGGAAGAGCGCCTCCGGCGCGCCGTGGCCAACGAAAACTACGAACTGGCCGCGATCCTCCGCAACGAGTTGCGCCAAATGGGTGACTCGATGCCGCGTGAGTGACGGCCGTCAGTCGTGGGCCAACGGGTCATCGTCGCGGAGCCCGAACACCAGCGTGTCAAGACTCAGGAACCCTGGGCCCTGGGCCAGAATCAGCAGGCACAACGCCGCGGCACTCAGGTGGAGCAGGTTGACGAGCCGATCGGCGTCGGCGAACTGGGCCATCGTCCGGAGAGCCTCGGGACTGACGTCGAAGGGGAGGTACAGCATGCCGAGGACCACCAGGAACGCCAGGCTCACCAGGCGGCTTAGGAAACCGGCCAGGATCAGGATGCCTCCCACCAACTGCACGCCGGCGACCACGCGCGCCGTGATCACTTCTTGCCCAAAGTGCCGCTCGTGGAGGAGGAGCGCCAGCTCCAGGTAGGTGTCCCCCGCGCTGGTGCCGTCTTCGGAGACGTCGAGCGAGACATGGAGCGTGTCGCGGAGGGTGGCCGTCTGGGCCTGGTCAAAACGGCTTGATCCAGAGAGTGCACTCCAGCCGAGCGGCATGAACGCCAGGCACAGCACGACTCGCGCGACGAACGGCGCAAGGCTCTGCGCCACGCCGGCCAAGAAGCCAAACACGGTTCTCTCGCGCGTGCCCATCGACAGCGTGAGTGTAGAGTCCACCGTCGGATCGCCACCTCTCGCGGGCGTGGCGGAATTGGCAGACGCACGGGATTTAGGTTCCCGTGGGCCTCATAGCCCGTGCAGGTTCAAGTCCTGTCGCCCGCATCAGCGTGCCGTGCACATCTCCCTGCGTGACGAACGTGCCTCACTCGACCGACCCGACAGCCCTGGCTGATGCCGACTGGCAGCCCGACTCTTGGTCGCGCCGCCCGGCGTTGCAGCAGCCGAAGTGGCCCGACGCCGAGGCGCTGGCGTCCGTCCAGCGTGAGCTCTCGCAGTTGCCGCCGCTGGTGACCAGCTGGGAAGTGGAGGCGCTGAAGGAAGGCTTGGCACTGGCTGCCCGGGGCGATGCGTTCGTGCTGCAGGGTGGCGACTGTGCCGAGAGTTTTGCGGATTGCCGGCCGAGCTGCATTGCGGACATGCTGAAGGTCCTGCTCCAGGTGAGCCTGATCTTGGTGCATGGGGGCGGCAAGCCTGTGGTGCGCATCGGGCGCCTGGCGGGCCAGTACGCCAAGCCGCGCAGCCAGGACTTGGAAGTGCGGGGCGGGCAGTCGCTTCCGGCGTATCGCGGCGACAACGTGAATCGACCGGAGTTCGAGGCCTCGGCGCGGCGTCCGGACCCGACGCTCCTCTTGCGGGGCCACGAGCGCGCGGCGCTCACACTGAACTTTGTCAGGGCCTTGGCCGGGGGCGGGTTTGCCGACTTGCACCATCCCGAGAATTGGGACCTCGAGTTCATCGCGAATGCGGAGCTGGAGCAGGAGTATGGCCGCATCGTGCATGAAGTGCGCGAAGCCCTGCGATTCATGGAGAGCGTGGCCGGGCGTTCGATCCGCGAGTTTGCGCAGGTCGAGATATGGACCAGCCACGAGTGCCTGGTCCTCCCCCTGGAGCAGGCGCTCACCCGACGAGTCCCGCGCCGCGAGGGGTGGTACAACCTCTCGACCCACCTGCCGTGGCTGGGCGTGCGCACGGCCGCGCGCGATGGCGCGCATGCGGAGTACGCACGAGGCATCTGCAATCCCATCGGAATCAAGGTCGGGAAGTCCACGAGCCCGGCTCAGGTCCGCGAGCTCGTGGAGTTCCTCAATCCGTCGGGCGAGCGCGGCCGCATCGTGCTCATCCACCGATTTGGTGCCAGTGAGATCGCTGCCGGGCTCCCACCGATGCTGGCCGCGATGGACGGGCTCGCCGCACCGCCGACTTGGCTGTGCGACCCAATGCACGGCAACGGCCAGAGCGTGACGGCATCCAGCGACGCGGCGGCCATCCCCGTCAAGACCCGGCGATTTGACGACATCGCGGCCGAGGCCGAGGCGGCCATGGAACTGCACTCGGCGGCTGGCGTCCCGCTTGGCGGGCTCCACCTGGAGTTGACGGGCGAAAACGTCACGGAGTGCGTCGGCGGCGCGCGACGACTGTCCGAATCGGACCTCGCGCGGGCCTATCGATCGCACGTCGACCCCCGTCTCAATGCCGAGCAAGCCCTTGAGTTGGCGATGCGACTCTCGCACCGCATGCGGTCGGCGCGTGGCGCGTGACCGGGGTACATTCCCGCCCTCATGGCGCGTACGCGACGAGCAGTGGTGGTGACCGGGACCGGCACCGCGTGCGGCTTCGGGCTCGGGACCGATGCCCTCTGGTCTGCGCTCTGCGAGGGTCGATGCGCCGTGGCCCCCGTCCGGGCCTTTGACGCCAGTGGATTTCGGTGCGCCCAGGCCGCCGAACTGCCAGCAGACTTCGACATCCGGCAGCTGGTCCCCAAGAGCTACCGGAAGGCCACCAAGGTGATGGCGCGCGACATCGAGATCGCGGTCGGTGCTGCCGATGCCGCCGTGCGTGACGCCGGGCTGGTGACCAAGGGGACGGCGGAGGGGTCTCCTCCAACCATCGCCCCCAATCGATTCGGATGCCACATCGGTGCGGGCCTCATTGCCTGCGACGTGGACGAGCTGACGGCGGCCTTGGTGACCAGCCGGACGCCGGCAGGTGGATTTGACATCAACGCATGGGGATCGGTGGGGATGACCAACCTCACGCCGTTGTGGCTCCTCAAGTACCTGCCCAACATGCTGGCGTGCCATGTCACGATCATCCATGATTGTCACGGGCCATCCAACACGATTACCTGCGCCGAAGCGTCAGGGCTCCTGAGCATGGGCGAGTCGATCCGCACCGTGGAGCGAGGTGCCGCAGACGCGTGCCTCGCGGGTGGCGCCGAGAGCAAGATCAACCCCATGGGACTGATCCGGCAGCAGTTTGCTGGCCGGCTCTGCGCCCTTCCCGCCGATGGCGATGCACGCACGGCCGTGAAGCCTTACGCCGGGGAGGCCGATGGCAGCGTGCTGGGCGAGGGCGGCGGCCTCATCGTCCTCGAGGCGGAGGGAACCGCCCGGGCTCGAGGCGCGACGATCCGCGCCAGGGTTGACGGATTCGCGGCAGGGCAGTGCGCGTGCGCCGACACCGTCGGACTGGATCTTTCGGGCGCGGCCGAGGACGTGGCGGCCGCGATGTCTGCGGCGTTGCGCGACGCCGGGCTGGAACCTGAGTCGATCGACGCCATCATCCCCATGGGGACAGGCATCCCATCAACCGATGCCGCGGAGCGCACGGCGTTCCAGTCAGTCTTCGGTCCACGCACCGCCGCCATCCCGCTCGTCACGATCATGCCGGCAGTGGGCAACTGCGGTGCCGGGACCGGCGCCCTGCAGGCCGCCGTCGCCGTCCGCTGCCTCGAGTCGCAGCGCCTGCCCGCGCGCCTTGGTGCCTCATCCACCGATGGCGTGCTCGCCCAGGCCGCGCCGTCGTCGGCCGCGCCGCTGCGCCATGTGATGGTCGTGAGCGCCGGGCTCGGTGGACAGGTGGCGGTCCTGATCCTCGGGAGGGCCGCATGAGCGCCACGCCACGAATCGTCGTGACCGGCATGGGCTGGGTGACGCCACTGGGCAATGACATCGATTCGGTGTGGAGCCGACTCATGGCATCGGCCTCTGGGATGGCTCCCATCACCCGCTTTGACGCCTCCACGTTCCCCACGACATTCGCGGCCGAAGTACGCGAACCATCCATGGCTCCCTTCGTGGCCGATGAGAGGGTTCACGCGCACGCCGGCCTGAACTCGATGTTCGCCCTCGGCGCGGCCGTGCAGGCGTGGCGCATGGCCGGGTTGGCCACGCGCCGGCCCACCGATCCCCGCCGTGTGGGCCTGTACCTCGGTGCGGGCGAGGGTGTCCTGGACACCATCAACTTCTTCGAGACGAACATCGCCTCGTGGGACGCCGGCTCGCAGCGGTGCGACGGCCGGAAGTGGATCGAGGCGGCGAAGGGTCGACTGTCCGCCGCGAGGGAGATCGAGCAAGAGCCCAACATGCCGCTGGCGCACATCGCGCGAGAGCTTGGGATCCGCGGCCCGGCCTTCAATTGCCTCACCGCCTGCGCGGCGAGCACGCAGGCCATCGGCGAGGCGTACAGCATCATCCAGCGTGGCGATGCCGACGTCATGGTGGCCGGCGGCACGCACACGATGGTCCATCCGCTCGGCGTGACCGGGTTCAACCGACTCACGGCACTCAGCACCTTCAAGGGCGATCCGACGAAGGCCTCCCGCCCCTTCTCGATTGACCGAGATGGCTTCGTGATGGGAGAGGGATCGGGCATGGTGGTGCTCGAGACGCTCGACCACGCGCTCGCCCGCGGCGCGCGCCCGCTCGCCGAGGTCGCGGGCTACGGCTCCAGCGCCGATGCCTTCCGCATCACCGACATCCAGCCCGATGGACGGGGGGCTGCTGCGGCGATGCTGCAGGCGCTTGACCAGGCTGGAATCGACCCCCATGCGACCCGCCCGGATGGTCGTGCGCCGATTGACTACATCTCCGCCCACGGCACTGGCACGAAGGAAAACGATTCCATCGAGACCGTCGCCGTGAAGCGCGTCTTCGGGGAGCTGGCCCCGAGGATCCCGATGAGCTCGATCAAGGGCATGATGGGCCACCTGATCGCGGCGGCCGGGGCCGTGGAGTTCATGACGTGCGTGCTTGCCATCGAGCGAGGCATGTTGCCTCCGACCATCAACCACGATCGCAAGGATCCCGAACTGGACCTTGACTACGTTTCTAATGTCGCGCGCGCCGCGAAGGTGGACATTTGCCTGAGCAATTCATTCGGATTCGGCGGGCAGAACGACACGGTGGTCGTCAGGCGATTTGAAGGTTGAGCATGCGCCGGGTCCGGCTGGCCGCGGCGTTGGTCCTTCTGGCCGTGTGTGGAGCCTGCCTGGTCGCGGCCGTGCGGATGGCTCGAGTCCCCGCCTGGGCCACCCGAGGTTCCGTCGATTGCGCCTCTGGCCGGGGTTCGCAGCCCGAGAGTGCGTCGCACCGCGCCGGCCGGGAACTGGAAGAATTGGTCGCGAGCGAGTGGCATCGACTCCGCCCGGCCTCGGAGGCATGGACAATGGCCATTCCGCTTGGTGCCGTGCAGGGCTGGCTCGACTGCCGGTTGCCGGAGTGGATCGCGCATGGCGGCGTGGTCCCGGTGGAGGTTCCTGAAGGCGTTCGGCTGGCGGAGCAGCCCTTCCCTGGTGGTGCGTCGCGCCTCGTCATCGGCCTGCCGGCGGATGGATGGTTCCTGTCGGCATCGGTGGCGCTCGAACGCCGCGCCGACTCGTGGGAGCCAGTGGTCCTCGAGGCATGGGTGGGAGAGCAATCGATCCCAGCCGCGTGGATCGGCGCGCTCGGTTGGGACCCCACGACAGTCAAGCTTCCCAGCGAGATCACCTTGGGCGACGGTCGCCACGTGTCGATCGATGCCGTGGCGCTCTCGGATGGGCAGGTCCGACTCAGTCTCCGGACCCGGCTGGGTGATCGCCCGGTGGGGGGATGATCCCTCCAAGGGCTATATTCCCCCACCCATGCCCGAACTGACGATCAACGGCAAGACCTGCGCCTTCCAGAAGGGGCAGTCGATCCTGCAGGTGGCCACCGAGTCGGACATCGAGGTCCCGCACTACTGCTACCACCCGTCATTGTCGGTTCCGGGGAACTGCCGGATCTGCCTCGCCGAGGTCTGGCAACCCAACCCCAAGACCGGCGCGCTTGAAAGCATGGGGAAGTTGGTGCCGACGTGCCACACGCAGGCCAACGATGGCATGGTGGTCTACACCGACAGCCCCAAGGCCGTGGCCAACCAGAAGCAGGTCATGGAGTACCTGCTCATCAATCACCCCGTGGACTGCCCCGTCTGTGACCAGGCCGGGGAGTGCCACCTGCAGGACTACTCGTACCAGTATGGCCGTGGCGAGAGTCGATTCCAGGAAGACAAGATCAAGCAGCCCAAGAAGGACGTTGGCCCCAACATCCTGCTCTACAGCGATCGCTGCATCATGTGCACGCGGTGCGTGCGATTCACGCGCGAGGTGACGCAGACCGCGGAACTCATGGTGGACGGCCGGGGCGGCACCGAATCCATCGACGTGTTCCCTGGAATGGCGCTGGACAACGAGCTCGCCAGCAACGTCATCGACCTCTGCCCCGTCGGCGCACTCCTGGACAAGGACTTCCTCTTCCAGCAGCGGGTCTGGTTCCTCAAGAAGGCGGCCAGCATCGACGGGATCACGGCGAGCGGCGACAACATTTCTGTCGAGCACAACGAGGGTCGAGTCTGGCGCATCAAGCCGCGGACCAACATGGCCGTCAACCAGTGGTGGATCACCGACGAGGTTCGCTACGGCTGGAAGTTCGTGCACGCCGAGGACCGGCTGGCCATGCCGGCGATTCGCGGCCGCGAGGC
Organism: Planctomycetia bacterium; assembly: GCA_005776885.1. Taxonomy (GTDB): domain Bacteria; phylum Planctomycetota; class Phycisphaerae; order Phycisphaerales; family SM1A02; genus SXOD01. Next base: position 26,802 of record SXOD01000008.1, on the reverse strand, counting down.
GTTCGTGCGCGAGCAGGCCGGGGAGGCCTGGCGCGAGGCGCTCAATGCCGCCCACCAGCTCCTGTCGGATGGTGCGGCAGCGGGGAGGCTGGGCCTGCTCGTGAGCCCCATGGTGTCCTGCGAGGACGCGTACCTGCTGGCCCACCTCGTCCTGGCGATGGACGCCAACGCGGTGCTGGGCGTCGGTCCCGTCCCCGTGCGGGGCGAGGACAAGGTCTTCCCCAATGGCTTCCGGGTGCATGCCGAAAAAGCCCCCAACGCGCGAGGCGTTCGGCGGGTGCTCGAGTCCGTCTCGGCCACGTTCCCCGGGCGGTCGGACGGCAAGGTGGTCGATGTCGCCGGTTTCACGGCCGCGATCCGCGCCGGCGTGGTGAAGGCGACGCTCATCACGGGCAACTACCCCAGCGCCTGGGTCACGCCAGACGTGGCGCAATCCGTCGCGTCGATGCCGTTCGTGCTCCTGGACACGCTTCCCAATGCGCTGACTGGATCGGCCAGCGTCCTCCTTCCGTCGACGACATGGGTGGAGAAGTCCGGCACGTTCGTGAACGCAAACGATCGAGCCCAGCATTTCGCGCAGGCGATCCCGACCTTGGACTTTGCTCGCAGCGAAGGCCAGATCGCGATCGACCTCGACGCCATCCACCGGAAGGCCCGCACGCATCCCTTCGATGTGGAGGCCATCCGTGCCGAGATGGCGACCGCCAAGGGGCTTGAGTGCTTTGATGGGGGCATTCACCGGCCGAGCGGGCCTGCTCGCGTGGACGCTGACATGGTCTTGGTCGAACTGTGACCACCGCGCCCCCCGTCGCGGCTGCGCGATCCGTTCGGGGCGAAGTGTGGCAACAGGCGTGGCCAACCGTCGTGGCGATGACCTCGTACACGGTCATGCAGTTTGTGGACAGCATGATGGTGGCGCGGATCAGCCCCGAGGCCGTGGCCGCACAGGGCAACGGGGGCGTGTGGGTCTGGACGGCGATCGCCGCGATGTACGGCATCGTCACGCTGGTGAACACCTACGCCTCGCAGAACCTGGGGGCGGGTCGACCACGCGAGGCGGCGCGCTACGCCTGGGCCGGCGTGTGGGTTTCGATCGTGTGTGCGGTGGTCGTGATCCTCCCCTGGGGATTCTTCCTCCCCACGCTGTTTGACATGCTGGGCCATGACGAATCGCTCGTCACGCGAGAGGTTGCCTACGGCCAGGTGCTGTGCTTCGGGGCGGTGCTCACGCTCAGCTCCAAGGCCATCAGCGGCTTCTTCTTCGGCATCCACTGGCCCAAGGTCGTCGCCGTCGCTGCGATCCTCGGAAACGTGGCCAACCTGGTCGGCAACTACGCATTGATCTATGGCCCCGAGGGCATCCCCGAGTGGGGGCTGCCCGGGATCCCGTTCGCCCCGCGCCTGGAGGTGACCGGCGCGGCCATCGGCACACTCTTCGGGACGGGCGTGGAGTTCCTCGTGCCGCTCGTGGTGCTGTTGCGACCTCGATTCAACCAGGAGTTTCACTTCTGGTCCTGCTGGAAGCCCGCGTGGGGGCCGATGCGCGACCTCCTTCGGCTGGGCTGGGCGCCGGCGCTCCAGAACGCCAACGAGATGTTGGCCTGGGCCATCTTCATGTCAGTCCTGGTTGGGCAGTTTGGCACGATTGAGCTGGCGGCCGGGTGGGCCACCCTCCGGTACATGCACCTTTCATTCATGCCGGCGATCGGATTCAGCGTGGCCTGCGCCGCCCTGGTTGGCAAGGCGATCGGGGCGGGGGACAAGGAGCGCGCGACGCAATACGCCCGGGTCACCGTGCGGATGGCGATCTTCTACATGGCCTCGTGGGGAGTGGCGATGATCCTCTTCCGTCGGCCGATGATCGCCGTCTTTGCCAGCGCGCCGGGGGAGGATCCCGCCACGCTCCTGCACATGGTGGACGTCGGGGCCACGATCATGATCTGCGCGGCCCTCTTCCAGTTCTTCGACGCCATCGGAATCGTGTACAGCGGCGCCCTGCGTGGCGCCGGCGACACGATTTGGCCCGCGGCGCTCACGGTGGTGCTCTCCTGGGTCCTCATCGTCGGGCTGGGAGGGGCGCTCGTGGCCTGGGTGCCGCAATGGGGATCGCTTGGCCCCTGGATAGGCGCCAGCATCTACATCTCGGTGCTCGGCGTGCTGCTCGGGCTTCGGTTCGAGTCCAACCGTTGGCGGTCGATCGACTTGCTGGGTCGGACGGCACCGGCCGCAGGGGCTTGAGCCCAACCGCGCGATTGCTACGATCCTGTTTCGATCCTCCACCCCATGACGCCACATCCCACACTCGATGCCATACCACCGGCGTTGGCTTCGGCCCTCGACAAAGCCGAGGAGCTGGAGGCTGGCGGCCGGTTCAGTGCCGCGATCGGGGCCATCGAGGCTGCGATCGCCGAGTCGGGACGGCACCCCGCGGCCTTGGTGAAGCTGGCCTACCTCCTGGACAAGCACGGTGACGACCACGCCGCCGCGCGGGTGTACGAGGAAATCATCCACCTGCCGCACCCGCCCGTGAGGGCCTTGCTCAATCAGGCGATCCGTTTTGAGGACTCGGGCGAGTTCACCCGGGCGGAGCGATGCCTTCGCCGCGTGCTCGAAGTGGATCCCAACAACGCCCGTGCCCGCCTCTACTTGCGCAACGTCTCCGGCGGCGCCACCGCCCGGCTGGTCGAACCCGCCGAGCAGGTCGATCCGCAGCGAAATGCGCTCTACGACATTCCGGTGACCGACGTGGACCTGTCGCTCCGCGCGCGGAACTGCCTTCGCAAGATGAACATCCGGACGCTCGGCGACCTGGTCCGGGTGACCGAAGCCGAGTTGCTCGCCTACCGAAACTTCGGCGACCAGTCACTGGATGAAATCAAGCGGGCCCTTTCGCAGAAGGGGCTGTCGCTGGGGCAAAGCTCGACCGAGCGGCGCGTGGGTTCCACGAGCGACGACCCGCACTTTGCCTCGCTGGAGCAGCGCGTCGGTCGAGACCTGCTCGATACGCCGCTGACCGGAATCGCACTCTCGGTCCGCGCGCGGCGGGCCACCGCCCACCTGGGCATCCGCACCGTCGGCGACCTCGCGATGTGCACCGAAGCGGAGCTGATGGGCATCAAGAACTTCGGCACCACCAGCCTGGACGAACTGCGAAACCTGCTCGTCGAGCGCAGCCTCGGCTTCCGTCCACTCGAGGGATGACCGGCATCGCACGCACCGCGGATGCCATCCCGGCGCGTGCACCGCGTGCCTCGCGCCTCCACGCCGCACAGCGAATACTGCTCTCCAGCCTGGTGGCACTCGCGGGGGTGGTCTCGATCCTCATTGCCCCTGGCCCGGGCGGATGCGTGGCGACAGAGGAAACAAGCGCTGCTCGGGAGGCACCCAGGCAGCCCTCGGCACCAACGTCCACTCCCTCCGATGGATCGACTGGCGGGGGCACGGCTTCGGCCACAGCTCCGGCCTCGGCATCGGCTCCTGTCCCCAGGCCGCTCCCAGCACCGCCGGAACACGAGCCACTGGTGCGGGTGCGCATCGGCGATTCAGTCGCCGTGGGAGAACTCCGGTTTGACCACCCGCAGCACTTCGTGTGGCTGGCACAACCCGGCACGGGAAACTCCGCCACGATGGCGACGCCCATTGCGGTGTCGCGCGCGAGCGATGGCTGGATCGTGACGGGGCGCGCCGGGACGGAGCCGGCAGTCCGTCGATTCGATGCCGCACGACCGCTTGAGGTCCATCCACTGGCCGATGCTGACCAGTCGATCGTCTGGGACGCGATCACCTGGCCCGGCTCCATCACGCTGCACCCAACCTCCACGGGGGTGGATGTCGTCGACCAGGTGAAGCTTGAGGACTACGTCCCCGGCGTCATCGCGAAGGAACTCCTGCCCGCGTGGGACATCAATGCGTACCGGGCCCAGGCGGTGGCGGCACGTTCCTACGCCCTGGTCGAAATGGATCGATGGGCCGCACGGCGCCACTTCGACGTGGTGGCTGGCGAGCGGAACCAAGCCTTCGTGGGGGTGACGACCCGGCCGCAGGCCGTGCAAGGCGCGAGCTCCACTCGGGGCCAGGTGCTGGTGTTTGATGGCAAGGTGGTCCCCGCGTACTACTCGTCCTGCTGTGGCGGGCGTGGCGCCAACGTGGCGGACTCCGTGAGTTCCAATCCGCACCACGACATCTGGCCACTGCGTTCGGGCGATCACGGACCTCGACTTTCCGAAGTCTGCTGCGAGGGGGCGAAGCCCAGGGCCTGGTCGGTGGAGCTGCGCGAAGCCGACCTGCGAGAGCGACTCCGCGCCTGGGGGCGTGCGATCCACTCCAAGGCGGCCAGCGGGCTGGGGCGCATCGTCTCGGTGCAGCGCGCGCATGACAACAGCGCCGGGCGCGCGATCGATTACGTCGTGCGCGATGCGGACGGGCACTCCTTCACGGTTCCGGCCGAGGATCTCCGGGTGGCCCTCAATCGATACGCACCGAAGGGCGCCGCCACGGTGCGCAGCGGCGACTTCGAAGTGCGAACCTCGGGGAATGGACGTTGGTCGCTGGATGGCCTTGGCTTCGGCCACGGCTGCGGGATGTGCCAGTACGGCGCACAGGCCATGGCTCGCAGCGGTGCGGACTACCGGAAAATCCTCGCGCGGTACTACCCGGGCGCGGACATCGTGGTGGCTTGGTAGCGCCATGTTCACGGGACTCATCCGGTCACTGGGCACGGTGGCCCACTCCCAACCCACCGCGGCCGGTCGCCAACTTGTCGTGGGTGTCGACGGCGGCGTCTCCGCGCTGGGTTCAATCCGGCTGGGCGACTCCATCGCGGTCAACGGCTGTTGCCTCACCGTGGTTGACGTGGTTGCTGACGGCTTGCAGTTTGACGTCATCCCGCAGACCTTGGGCTTGACCACGCTTGGGTCCCTGAGGCCAGGCCACCGCGTGCACCTGGAGCGTGCACTCCTCGCCGGGGAACCGCTTGGCGGGCATGTGGTGCAGGGGCACGTCGATGGGACGGGGACCGTGGTCGACGTGTGCGCACGGGACGGCTGCCGCGTCACGGTTTCTGTCGATCCGGCACAGGCACAGTGGCTGCTCGACCATGGGTCGATCGCATTGGATGGCGTGAGCCTCACGCTTGCGCGGGTGGATCGCCGTGCGGGGTCGTTTGCCGTCGCGCTGATTCCCCAGACCATCCGGGCCACACTCCTTGGGGCGCTGCGCGCCGGTGACGTGGTGAACCTGGAGTTTGACCAGCTGGCCAAGGCCGTGGTGGCCCTTGCCGCCAGACGCTGAGCGGGCATCGCCCGCCTCCGTGTGGGCTCACGAGCGGGTGGCCACCACCAGCGTCACGTCATCGATGAGCGGCAGCCCGCCCTTGGCGCGGTCAATCGCTTCTTCCACGTGCGCGGCGATCGCTGTGGCCTGCCCGCGCGCGGCGGCGTCCTGGAAGAGGGACAGGAACTGGTCGGTGGGGAGCATGGCGCCCGCGATCGTCGGATGGGCCTTCGGGTACAGGTGCTCGAATCCATCGGTGTAGAGCATCAGCCCCTCGCCAGGGCCGACCTCCACCTCGCGCTCCTCGAACTCCGCGTCCTCCAGGATCCCGAGGATCGGGCCGGAACTCTCCACCGGGGCCATCGTCCCGCCGGCACCAATCTTGAGCACGGCTGGGTGGCCGGCCGTGGCCACGCGCGTCCGCCCGGTGCGAAGGTCGACCAGCGCGTAGGCCGCCGTGGCAAATCGAGCATGGCGGCCGGTGTACTGGACCATCTCGCGATTGAGCAGGCGGAGCGATTCGGCGGGGGTGTAGAGGCGATAGTGGCCGGGCTCGATCTTCTTGATCGGCATGGCTCGCGCCAGCACCAACGTCAGCAGCGCCGCGGGCACGCCGTGGCCGACGGCGTCGACGATGAAGATCGCGAGGTGGTGCTCATCGGCGCGGAAGGCGTTGTAGATGTCGCCCGACACGTAGCTGGCGGGCCGCCAGAGCGCGGCGGTCGTCCAGTCGCCCACGCGAGGGAGCGCGCGAGGAAGAAACTCCCGCTGGACGCTGGCGGCCAGGGAGAGCTCGTCCTGCAGCCGATTCATCTCGCTTCGCAGCGGCGCGTCCTGCTGGGTCGCGCGCGACAGTTGGTCTCCAAGGTCTCGAACCACGGACTGGCGAGCCATGATGCCACGGAGGAATCCGGCGACTTCGTCGGGGGCCGCGTCGCTGCCAGCCGCGTGGACGCCATCGGGCACGTCACTGGAGTCAGCGATGGCCGCCACCGGCACGTTGGCTTCCCTCGCATCGGCGCACAGGGCCATCATGGCCGCGCCGCGCGGCGATCCCACCACGAGAAGCATGGCCCGGCCCCCGGTGGTCCCCAGCGCACCGACGGGGAGTGATGGGGCCTCCGGCATCGAAGTGACAAATCCGCCCATGGCCTCAAGCCTGGCCGCCACCTGAGACGTCGCAAGCGAGTCTTGGCCCACCACCAGCACATGGATGGTGCGCAACGAAAGGTCCGAAGTCGTGGCGAACGCCATCCGTCGAGTCTAGGGGAGTGCCACGATCCCGTCGCGCCGCTTCAAGCAGTGTTCGCGCAACGTCGCGGGATTGCAGAGGCGGGCAAACTCGGCTGAAGTCACCGGCGCGGTGCCGTCACGCAGCCCGATCATCGAGGCCACTCGCGCGACCAGCTCGCCAGCGCACGCGCCGCACTCCTTCATCTGGAGCAGGCTCATCGCGCCAGTGCGCTTCGCCAGGCGCGCACCGCCTGCGTCCAGCACCAGCGGGACGTGCCACCACCGCGGCGGGGTGCGGCCCAGCCCTCGGTGGAGGACGGTCTGCAACGCCGCCGACTGGAACAGGTCCGCGCCGCGAACGACATCAGTCACGCCGTCATCGCCGTCGTCGACCGTGACCGCCAGCTGGTAACTGGGTGCGCCCGACCGTGTCCACACGATGGGGTCACCCCACACCGAAGCGGTGTCCATCGTGAGCGTTCCCAGGAAGCCATCCTGAATGAGGGTGGGGCCGGCATCGTTGCGGAATCGCCACGGGCCCGTGGAGGGGTCAAAGCGGACGCGGGCGACCGCGGGCCGCATCGAGGGAGGGAATCGAAGCACCGGCTCCCCGGCGTGCGGCGCGGCCTCGTCGCCCCCATCGCCGCCCGCGACTGCCTTGATGGCCCGCAGCTCCCGCCGCGACGGCGTGGCATGGAAGGCCATTCCGTCAGCGCACAGCGAGTCCATGACCGCGACGTGCCGTGGCCGACGTCCAGCCTGTGCCTCCACCTCGGCGTCCCAGTCAAGTCCCAGCCAGCGGAGGCAGTCGCGAATCGATTGCTCATGTTCGGGTCGGCATCGCGCCGCATCGATGTCCTCGATCCGCAGGACAATGCGCCAGCCTTCGTGCCTGGCCAGGCCCCAGGCGACGAGGAATGAGACGGCGTGGCCAAGGTGGAGTGGACCACTGGGAGTGGGGGCCAATCGGGTGCAGCGCGTGGGAGTGGTCACTCGCGAGGTTTATACTGACACGATGGATGCGATGGACCTCGCCGCCGTGGATGCCCGACTCGCCTCGTCACCCGGCGGAGGCGACTGGAGCCGCATCGGCGACGCCCTGCAGCGCGCGTACGCCTTTACTGATTTCGTGCACGCCATGCGGTTTGTGAACCTCGTCGCCGAGCACGCCGAGCGGGTCCAGCACCATCCCGACATCCTCATCCGGTACTCCAAGGTGACGCTGACGCTCTCCACGCACGATGCGAACGGGATCACCGTGAAGGACTTCGACTGTGCCGACGAGGCTGACCGGATCCACGCGCGGCTGGCCGCGGCGACGGCGTCCTGACCCGAGGTGAACTGGAGGCCGCACGGCCGCTCGGCAGCGGGTCTCGCCGGCCGACCCTCAGGAGGCGTCGCAGCCGCTCACCGACACGCTGGCAAACGATTCCCGGAGGAGCCTCGCGCGCTCCAGCCTGTCTTGCTCAACGCCATGCGACGCGGCAGGACGCTCGATGGCCAGATGTTCCGGCTGGATCCGGAGCATGAGCGACGAGAGTTGGACGTAACTCGCCCCCTGAATGAGACCCAGGCTCACGCCAAGGCGCACGCGACCCAGCCGCTTCATCGCCTCGTCCCGTGCCATCAGGCGACACGACTGGAGCATCGCCACCTCCCGCGCCGCGCGATCGATGGCGGGCCATCGATTCGCTTGGAGGTACGCGCGCCGCGCGGCCCGTTCCCACTCGACAAGCTCCGGGACGATCGCGCGCGAGAAATCATCGGCCAACTCCGAGGCACTCCGGCCGAGCGTGATCTGGTTGCTGACCTGGAAGAGGTCCGCCTCGTGGCCTGTCCCTTCGCCACGGAAACCGCGGATGGCAAGATGCAGCTCCTTGGCTGCTCGCTGGAGCCGTGGAACCTGCCCCGTGAGTGCCATCGCCGGCAGGCTCACCATCACGCTGACGCGGAGGCCGGTCCCGACATTGGTCGGGCACGCGGTGAGGAATCCCCACCGTGAATGGAACGCAAACGGGAGGTGCTGGCCGAGGGCCTGCTCCACGTCCCGCGCGGCTTCCAGCGCTTGCGCCACACGGGATCCCGAGCGCACGGCCTGCACACGCACATGGTCTTCCTCGTTGGCCAAGATGCTCACTTCGCCGTGATCGGCGATGGCCATGCCTCGTGGGTGATTGGCCGTCGAGAAGTGTTCGCCGACAAGGCCACGTTCCACGAGGAGGGCGCGGTCGCGTGCCGTGATGGCCGTGAGGTCCAGCCAGTTCATCCCCTTCAGCGACTCTGACCGAGCCACCGCACGCTGTACCGCCTGCGCGGTCTCGGTCGCCTGGATGAGGCTGGCTCGCCCGATGAAGGTCACTTCCTGCAGGTTTCGGGCCAGACGGACGCGCGTGGACATCACGACGTCGGAGTCAGGGCCCTCGCCGGCGGTCCAGATGCTCGGGGTGACCAACCTCATTGGCCGTCCGCTCCGGTCGCCCGCTCGGGTCCGTCATCCTCGGCCAGCGACTGCAGTCGATCGCGAAGTCCGGCGGCGCGCTCATACTGCTCGGCCGACACGGCCGCTTCCAGCTCGCGGACCAACGAGGCTCGCAGCAACCGATTCGCCTCCATCGTGCTGGCGTTGGTGGGCGACTCGCCGTGGTGTGCCGACGCACCGCCCTGCGTCCCCATGATGGCCGCTTCGAGTGATTCCCCGAGCGAGTCATAGCAGTGGGGGCAGCCGAGGCGGGCCGATTTCTTGAAGTCGGAGAGCGACAACCCACAGTGTGGGCAGAGGATGGTCACCGGCCGTTGCTTCTTCCGGACCTGCCCGGCGAGCAGCTTGGCGATCGGCTGCGCAGATGGGATGCTCAGCCCGGCTTCCACGGCGTGCTCAAGGCACAGGTGAACCTCGGTCTTTTCACCGTTGTTGATCACGATCTCGTGGACGGAAGCGGGCTTTCCGCAGACGTCGCAGCGCATCAGGGCATTCTAGCGGTGGCCAGCCGGATCGCCGCCAATGACTCCAAAAGGGCGGGCACGGCGCCCAGCGGAAGGCTGGTCGCCCGGTCGCTGCTCGCCTTCGATGGGTCGGGGTGACACTCCAGGAAGATCGAATCGACTCCGGCCGCAACGGCTGCACGCGCCAGGAGCGGCGCCCGTTCGGGTCGACCGCCGCTCCCCGATCCCTCGGCGCCGGGGAGCTGCGTGCTGTGCGTCACGTCGAAGCAGGTGGGCACGTTGACGCCGTGTCCCCATTCCAGCAGGTCGCCCAACCCGACGAAGTCGGTGACCAGTCGGTGGTACCCGAAGAAGGTGCCTCGCTCGGTGACCATCACGCCGGATGCGCCGGCTGCCCTGGTCTTCTCGACGGCGCCCTTCATCTCCGCGGGAGCCATGAACTGGCCCTTCTTCACGTTGACGATGCGGCCGGTGGCACCGGCTGCGGCGAGGAGATCCGTCTGCCGAGACAGGAAGGCCGGGATCTGGAGGATGTCCACGCACGTCGCGGCATGCGCGGCGTGCCCCGGTTCGTGGATGTCAGTCGTGGTGGGCACGCCCAGCGCTGCGCCGATCGCCTTGATCCGATCGCAGCCGACGCGAAGGCCCGGGCCTCGCGCGCTGGACGCGCTGGATCGATTGGCCTTGTCGAAGCTGGCCTTGAAGACATAGACCATGCCGAGCCGCGCACACGCCTGCGAAAGCACCTTGCCGATCTCCAGGTTCGTGGCCTCATCCTCGAGCACGCACGGACCTCCGATGACCACCAACGGGGTTCCGCCGCCGCGCTTCGCTCCGTGCGGCGGGAAGAGCGCCTCCCTCAGCCGCTGGACGGCCGACTGGGGCCCTGGGCTGGAGGCTTGTGGGGCGGATGGGGCGGCAGGCTGGGTGGCGGAGGCCATTTCCGGCATTGTCCCGCAATCGACCCTCGAACGCCACCGGCCGACCCCGGAGGGCGATTGGCGTTGCCCGATCGGCCTTTGGGGGCGAGACCGCTCGATTCCGGAAAGATTCCATCCCTTCGCTTGAGCAGGGCACGTCTGAATCCGACAGTCCAACTGTCAGGCGCCGCCAGGGCTGTACGGATCGGCGCCAGGAGGTTTCCATTGCGACCGGTACCACACGACCCCGATCTCTTCACCGAATGTGTCATGCGAATCGTCAAGCGCCATTGGCCGGCGCGCAAGACGGAGGTCGCCGCGGCGCTTCGGCTGTGCGTCGATGGCCGGATCCTCTCGCTTGAGAATCTTCACCGGCTCGTGACGCAGGGCACGCAGCCCGCGCGCCAGGTGATTCGAACCTATTTCGAGCGGGTGTTTGAGGGCGACCTCCTCGCCGGCAGCGACGTCCCCTTTGCGGTGGCCCGCCCACGGATCATGCCTCGGCTCCAGCCGGAGTCGATCTTCGACACGGTCGAGTCGACCCAGGTGGCACACACGTCGTACGTCAACGGCACCGTCATCGTCTACGTGCTGGACCTGCCCGACATGACCGTCTCGATCTCCACGGAACAGATGGTGCGGTGGGGGCTCTCGGTCGACGAGCTGGACGACATCGCCAGGGAGAACCTCTCGCGATACGCGCCCGAGCTCAAGCTGCAAGTCGTCGAGTCCAAGGATGGCGGGCGCGCGGTGGTGTTCAACCTCCGTGACGGCTATGACGCGGCGCGGCTCCTGATCGGATCCCTCTGGCGGAAACTGGCCCCCGAACTGCACGGCAATTTCCTGGTGGCGGTCCCGGCTCGCGACATCTTCGTCGCGATCACCGAGAACCCTCCCGGTTTCGTGGACCGGATCCACAATCGAGTCGCCGAGGACTACGGCCGGCTGCCGTACCCGATCTCGAAAGAGTTCTTCCTCGTCACTCGCGACGGCGTCGCCGGCACGGCGGCCGCCTAGCCAGGAGGGCCGGCAACGGCTGCGCCCCGGCGTTCACGCCGGTTCCAGCCGGGCGCCGCTTTCCACGTAGAAGTTGACCAGGTCGCCATGCCGGAACGCGCTGGCGGCCTGCCCATCGGGCACCGCGATCCACATCGGCACGACCACATTGGCCAGGATCCGGTTGGTCACCGCGTCGGTCGCCAGCACGCGACCCTGCACGATCCGTGGAGCTCCCTGCAGTGGCTCGATGAAGACGCCTCCACCCTGAGCCAAGTGCACCTTGAGTGCTCGCGCGGTGATTCGCCCCTGCACCTTGCCAGCCGCCCCGGGCGCGGCCATCAGTTCCAGGACGTAGTTGGAGTGGGGGACCGCAAAGGACGGCGCAGCGTCGCCGGGGAGTCGAACGAGGTGGGCAAGATCGATGGCTGAGCCAGCGGGGGCGGACATGGGGGGAGGAGCCTATCAGGCAGCGTGTGTCGAAGCCTGCGCGGCCTCAATCGCCACGAAGTTCCGAAGCACGTCGTATCCGCACGGGGTCATGAAGCTCTCGGGATGGAACTGCACGCCTTCAAGCGGCGCGGCACCGATCGGCGCACGCCACCGCAATCCCATGATCTCCCCGTCCTCCAGCCACGCCGAGACCTCGTACTCGGGCGAGAGGGTCGCTCGGTCCACGATCAGCGAGTGGTACCGGGCCGCCTCGAAGGGATCGGGCAGCCCGGCGTACAGGCTCCTGCCGTCGTGGTGAACAAGGCTGGCCTTCCCGTGCACCGGCCTGGCGGCGCGACGAACCACCATGCCGCCGCAATCGGCGATGGCTTGGTGGCCCCGGCAGACGCCGAGGATCGGCACATGGCCACGGAGCGACCGCACGATGTCCCGACACACGCCGCTCTCGGCCGGGGTGCAGGGGCCGGGCGACAGCACGATGTGGCTTGGGGCGAGGGCGACGACGCCGGGCACGTCGATCTCGTCATTGCGCACCACGTGGACGGGCTTCGTCGGGGCCACCTCGCCCAGCCGGTGGACCAGGTTCCAGGTGAAGGAGTCGTAGTTGTCGATCAGCAGGATCATGGCCGCAATCAGCGAACGCCCATGCCGAGCACGCGCTTGGAGGTCCCTTGCCCATTGAAGACCGCGACTTCGCCCGCGCCGAGGATGTCCACGCCAAGGCGCGCGATCTGGATGCCAGCCCCGGACCGAATCGAGACCGCCCCGCCATCGGCATCGCTCGCCGGGCCCGCGATCAGCACGACCCGGCCTTCGCCATCGGAGAGGTTCATCAATCCGCCGCCGCTGCCGGAGCCGAGGCCGACCATCTTGCGTGCGTCGTCAAAGAGTGAGAGCAGCGCACCGCCGTCGCCGTTGGCGCCGAGCGTGGCGACGCGCTTGCCAAGGCGATCGTTGATGGACATCGACCCGCCATCGCTCCCGACGGTCATCGATGCGGAGCCGCCGTCGGCATTGGCCACGTTCACCGCACCGCCACCGGTGCCGCTCATGGAGGCGGCGCGGTGGCCCTGGTCATCGGCCACGGCGATGAGCCCACCCTGTTCGCTGGCATCCAGCGAGATGGCGCTTGTGTGCCCCGGCGTGGCCATGGTGAGCGTGGATTGGGTGGCCGTGCTGCGAAGGGCGACCGTCTCCTGCGCCGCACCCGCCTGGAGCAGCCGGATCGCGGCGCTCTCCGCATCCGACTGCAGGATCATCGCCGACTGGTTGTCTCCCGAACGCAACTCGGCGGTCACGCCGCCACCGTTGGCGTAGAGCCCGGCCACGTTCTTGCCGGCACTGTTCCACATGATGAGGTCGCCCCCGTCGGGGTTGCACCCAAGGCGGATCACGTTGGCACCGCGACCGTTCCAGAGGTCCAGCCGACCTTCGCCTGCCTGCGTCGCCGCGGCCATGACCACCTTGCCCTGTGAATCGACGATCTCCAGGCGGTTGGTCCGGATGACGTCCGGAATGCGCTCGTTCTGCATCGCGGCGAGCCCGCCAAGCGCGGCGGCGGGGAGCGCCAAGAGCACGGCACCGACGCGCCATCGGCGGTTCTCCCGGCGGAGCGCGTGCAACTCGGATTCCAGCGTGTCGAGGCGGTGGTCGATCTGGGTCATGGCGGGCTCCTAGGCGGGGATCAATGGTGTTTCGAGGCGCGTGGCACGGCTGCCGCTTGCCGCAGTCGCCGCTAGGATAGCCCTCGCGCCGCAGGAGGCGGTCGCCACGACACATGGCTGGAACCGCACGCGTCGCACCTCACAACTCGCCAGTCAACTCGACGGCCAATCCGACCGCCCGTCCGTCGGTGCCCGGGCTCGTCGGCGTGGCGCTCCTGGGCACGAAGTTCATGGGACGGGCGCACTCCAACGCGTGGGGCGCTGCGGGGAAGTTCTTTGACTTGCCGATGCCCGTCTCCCAGGAGGTCGTGGCCGGCCGAGACATCGCGCAGACGCATGCCTTCGCGCAGCGGTGGGGCTGGAGGCAGGCCACGGGCGATTGGCGAGATGCCATCGAAGACCCGCTCGTGACGCTGGTCGACGTCGTCACGCCGAACAACGTGCATCGCGAGCAATCGATCGCGGCCTTGGAGGCGGGTCGGCACGTCGCCTGCGAGAAGCCATTGGCCGGGACGCTGGCCCACGCGCGCGAGATGGCCGCTGCCGCGCGGAAGGCGAAGAAGTGCCGGACGTTCGTGTGGTTCAACTATCGGCGATGCCCGGCCGTGTCTCTCGCGCACCAGCTGGTGGCCGAGGGCAGGCTGGGCCGGCTCTTCCACGTTCGCGCCACGTACCTCCAGGACTGGGGCGGGCCATCGACCCCGCTCCTGTGGAGGTTCCAGGCGAACAAGGCGGGATCCGGGGCGCACGGCGACCTCAACGCCCACATCATCGACATGGCGCGGTTCGTGACAGGCCTGGAGTTCCAGGAGATCGTCGGCGCCATCGAAGAGACCTTCGTGAAGGAGCGCGAGGTGATCGAGCCCGCGGCGGCGGCGCCAGTGCTCAGCCCCTCGGGTGGCAAGCGGCGGCCCGGGAAGCTTGGGAAGTCGACCGTGGACGATGCGGTGCTCTTCCTGGCTCGGTTCAAGGGCGGTGCCGTCGGGAGTTTTGAGGCGTCGCGGCTGGCGACGGGGAACAAGAATCGGAACACCATTGAAGTGAATGGCGAGTTGGGTTCCGTGTCCTTTGACTTCGAGCGAATGAACGAACTTCGCTGGTGGGACAACACGCTTCCCCAGCGTCTGCGCGGATGGTCCACCATCAACTGCACCGAAGCCGTGCATCCGTACGCCGGCAGCTACTGGCCCAGCGCACACCTCATCGGCTACGAACATGGATTCACGAGCATGGCGGCGGACATCGTGAAGGTCCTCGGTGGCGAGTCCCCGGTCGTCCCGCTCCCTGACTTTGAGGACGCCCTCCAGACGCAGGCGGTCCTGGAGGCGGCACTGATGGCTGCTCGGAAGCGCCAGCCCATTCGGGTCAGGGACGTGCTCAAGGGCTGATCGCGGCTGCGGACGGCCAGTGGGCAAGCGACTGAAACGAGAATGGGCAGGGGGCAGCAAACACCATGCGATCCCCCGTCGCCGGGTGCGTGAACGCGAGCGACGCCGCGTGGAGGCACAGGCGATTGGCTTGGTCGCGGCGCTTGGCGGGCGCGTACAAGTCGTCTCCCAGGATGGGGTGGCCAATCGACAGCAGGTGCAGCCGCAGCTGGTGGCTCCGGCCCGTCTGCGGGACAAGCGAGAGCATCGACGCATCGTGTGCCGCCGAGGACTCCACCAGTGTCCAGTGCGTCACCGACGGGCGTCCGTGGACGGGATCGACCACTTGGAGTGGTGGATGATCCATGTCCTTCCTGATCGGGGCGTCGATGGTGCCGCGATGTGTTGCGGGGCGTCCCGCAACGAGTGCGGCATAGGTTTTCTCGACGTGGCGCGCCTCAAAGGCCATGGAGAGCGACCGGTGCGATCGCGCATCGCGCGCCAGGACGATGATCCCGCTCGTGTCGCGGTCCAGACGGTGAACGATGCGGGCGCCGGAGTGCTCCGCGGCGACCCGACTGGCGAGGCAATCGGCCTTTCCGGGGCCGATGCCGGGAACCGAGAGCAGGCCGCTGGACTTGTTCACCACGACGATCGCGTCATCAACATGCACCAGTTGCCACCCGGGCTCGCCTTGGGCAACCGTGTTGAGGCCGTCTCCGCCTAGACTCATGCCCCCATTCTCCCACACGGGCCGCCGACACGGTTCGAGGGGTTGACGACTGAGAGACTTCCTTGATCCTCCTCGCCACCATTGCATCGGTCCTGTTTTTCCCGCAGCCCACGGCCGCCCAGGGTGAACCGTCCCCGTCGGTCGATTGGCAGGCTGCCGAGTCGCCTCGCCTGTCCAACGCCACGCAGCTCACCTTTGGCGATCGATTCACCCGCGCGGGAGAAGCGTACTTCTCGCCGGACGAATCCAAGATCGTCTTCCAGGCCATCGAGGTGCCCGCACCCGGGTCTGAGCCCAGCCCGTTCTACGCCATGTTCGTGGCGGACCTCGTCAGCACGGACAGCCGGCCATCGCTGGCCAACATTCGCCGGGTGAGCCCGGACGGATCGGCGAACACCTGCGGGTGGTTTGACCAGTCCGACCCCACGCGACTTCTCTTCGCCAGCACGGTCGTGCCGCCCACGGACGAGGAGACCCCTGGCTACCAACGCGGGAGCGGTCGGTACCGGTGGGCATTTCCGCGCGAGATGCGAGTGGTCTCCGTGCCGCTCGACGGGTCGATGGCCTTGCCTCCGACGGCAGCGTCGCTCACCTCGGTGGTGGGCGATGGCCAGGGATACGTCGCCGAGGGAAGCCTGAGCCCGGACGGTCGATGGCTCGCCTACTGTCGCATGGCGGATGGCGATGCCAATCTCCACGTCCTCGATCGATCCACAGGCAAGGACCTTCCCCTGGTGACGGCCCGTGGCTACGACGGTGGCCCGTTCTTTTCGCCGTGCGGGAAGCGCATCTGCTACCGGAGTGATCGTGAAGGGAACGACCTCCTCCAGCTCTTCGTCGCTGACCTGGCCTTCGACGCGACCGGCGCCATCACGGGCGTGGCTCGCGAGCGGCAGCTCACGCGAGACGACTCGGTGAACTGGGCACCATTCTGGACGCCGGATGGGGCCTTCTTGGTCTACGCCACGAGCCGCGAGGGACACCAAAACTATGAAGTCTTCGCGGTGCCTGTCCCCGCATTCGATGCCACGCCGGCAGCGAGCGGAGCCGT
Organism: Planctomycetia bacterium; assembly: GCA_005776885.1. Taxonomy (GTDB): domain Bacteria; phylum Planctomycetota; class Phycisphaerae; order Phycisphaerales; family SM1A02; genus SXOD01. Next base: position 10,171 of record SXOD01000008.1, on the reverse strand, counting down.
TCCCACGCCGGTTCGAATCACCCACGCAGCCGGCGCGGACGTGTTGCCCGTGGTGAGCAAGTCGGGACGCCGACTCTTGTGGACGAGCAAGCGCGCGGCCGACGGGACCGCGCAGCTGTGGATCGCCGACTTCGTGCCATTGACCCCGGGATCCCCGCCAGCGCCATGACCGAGCTTGCCCGAGGCGCGTTCGACGAACGCCGCTGGCTGCTCCCGTTCCGCGGCCAGCTGCTCCCGCAGATTTTCACCGACACGCTGGTGGTGGGATCAGGGGTCGCCGGCCTGCAATGTGCCCTGGAGGCCGCGCGGCACGGTGACTGCCTGGTCGTCACCAAGGATGAGCCTGAGCTCTCTTCCACAGCCTGGGCGCAGGGCGGGATCGCGGCGGCCCTCGGCGAGGGAGACGATCCCGAACAGCACTTGCGCGACACGATCGAGGCGGGCGCCGGTTTGGTGGACGTCGATGCCGCACGACGCATGGTGAACGAGGGGCTGGAGGAAGTGCATCGATTGCTCGCCGACGGGTTCCGGGTCGATCGGGTCGCCGGCGGTGAAGTTCATTTGGGGCGCGAGGGCGGGCACCTGCGATCGCGAATCCTTCATACCGACGGCGCTGCGACCGGCATCGCACTCGTCCGACACCTCCTTGAGCGAGTGCGGGCGCAACGAGGGATCCGATTGTGGGTGAAGTGCCACGTGGTGGACCTCCTCACGACGGGCGATGGCGTGGACGGCTGCGTCCGTGGTGCCCTCACCTGGCATCCGCGATACGGACTCCAGCTGATCTGGTCCAGGGCCGTCGTGCTGGCCAGCGGGGGGGCCGGGCAGGTGTACCGGGAGACCACCAATCCCCGCACCGCCACGGGAGACGCGATGGCCCTGGCATGGCGCGCCGGCGCGGCCCTGGCCGACCTCGAGTTCACCCAGTTTCACCCGACGACGCTCTACGTCGCGGGCGGCGTGCGACACCTGCTCAGCGAAGCGCTCCGCGGCGAGGGCGCCCGGCTGGTGACGCGCAGCGGCGAGGGCGTGATGGCCGGTCGCCATCCCCTGGGAGACTTGGCTCCCCGCGACATCGTGAGCCGCGCGATCCTGGACGTGCTCTCGGCGACTGGGGAGAGCCACGTCTTCCTCGACGTGCGGCACCTTGGGTCCGCGGGATTCGCGAAGCGATTCCCGGGGCTGGCCCAGTCGCTGGCAAGCTTCGGCCTCGATGCGGGCCGAGATCTCCTCCCCATCCACCCCGCGGCCCACTACTCCATCGGCGGCATCTGGACAGACGGCGACGGGCGGTCCACGTTGAGGGGGCTGTATGCGGCGGGTGAGGCGGCATCGACGGGAGTGCATGGAGCGAATCGCCTGGCCAGCAACAGCCTTCTTGAGGGACTGGTGTTTGGACGCCGCGCCGCGCTGGCCTGCGCCGCCGACCCGCTCCAGGATGCGGGACACGTGAACATCGAAGCGCGCGTGGAATCGACGGGGCGGGCTGCGCTGGACCTGGATGACGTGCGGTCCAGCCTCCGCAGCGCAATGTGGCGCCACGTCGGCATCATTCGCGAAGGCCGACACCTGCGCGACGTCCGGGACATGTTCGACTTCTGGGGCCGCTACGGACTGGATGCGATCTTTGACGAACCTGCCGGCTGGGAGACGCAAAATCTCCTGACGGCTGGGAGGTTGATGGTCGAGTTCGCGCTCGCACGCACGGAGAGCGTGGGCACCCACTACCGACGCGACGCCTTGCCAGGGTCGGCCATCGGTCCACGTCGGCGACTCTGCCGAGGGGGGGCCATCGAGCCCTGCCCGTGTCCGCCGACTCCGGCCGGGGCCGCGCGATGAGCCATCGTCGCATGGGTTGGGCGCAATCCTTCACGCCCTGTGCCGCCATCGCAGCGGCCCTCTCGATGGGAGGCTGCGGGGAGGAACGAGTGGCGTACATCTACAGGAGTCCGCTCCTGGAGGCGAACGGGTCACCCGCGCCGAAGGACGCGAGACTGCCTGACGGCACGCGCATCGTGTACATCGACAAGCCACTTGAGCAGTGGCGGGCCGAGCGGGACGCGATCGAGGCGGGTGCCGAGGCACCGGCGGCGCCGCGGGAGGACATCCGCGTGCAGGAACCCGACGGCAGCGTCACCCTGCGCAACGAGCGCGCCGAGCACCTGGTGGGGAACCTCATGACGTGCTTCCGCAATCGAGAATGGGAGGTCGTCTGGTACCAGTGCCTCACGCGCGACGCCCGGGACCGTTGGGAACGATCGGGCAGCGCCGAGGCGTTTGTCGAGTGGTGCGAGAAGAACCGGACGGACCTGATGGAGTTCCTCAATCGCGCGGGCTTCGGCTTTCTTGGGACGGACGTGCTCCTGCAGCAGACGGGCCCCGGCGTCGCCGCCATCCGGTTCTCGCCCCGCATCTCGTCCCAGTTCCGGGTCCGCGCCCTGGCCATCACGCAAGGGCAGGACGGCAGCCGGCTGATCGATGTGCAGTGGAACCCCGACTACGTGGAAGACCCCAAGGGAAATCCGCGCCGCCTGCCCGCTCAGTCGAACCGGCCGTGATCCAGCAGCGTGAAGTCCCAGAGGTTTCGCAGGTCCTTCCCGCCGAGCTTCTCCAGCTTCATCAGCCGCTTGACGAGCGGTCGCGGGTTGTCCAAGGCCAGTCCGCCAAGCAGGTCAAACTTCGAGCCCAGGATCCGGCGGAGGTCCGCCTCCGTGTTGCGCGCGTGGCCTGACGGGTACATGACCAGCCCGCTGTCCACGACGGTGCCCTTCGCCAGCGTGATCCGAATGCTCGTGGGGATGCCGTCGGGGTACTTGGCGTCGTACTCCTTGCCGCCGTGCTCAAACGAGATCTTCTCCATGAGCGACCTCGTCAGCGGGTTGGCGATGGCGTCGGGCGCGTAGTCGTGCGGCCCGAGCATGAGGTGGCACCACCAGTCGTCGTTGGACCCACCGATGGCGGTGCCCCCGGCTGCCGCATTCGCCTCCAAGGCCTTCCGGAGCAAGGTGCTCACGATGTAGACCATGGAGTGATCGGCGCTCTGGCGCGTGCGGGGGTCGCGCTTCGCCGGATCGCCGATGATGCCGAACGCCGGTTCGTACGCCACGATCTTGATGGCCTTGATGGCGTCGCCGGAGGCCAGCGCCTCGGGATGCGCGCGCAGCAGGTCGACCAGGCCCTGCAAGGCGCCGGCACTCTGGTGCTCGTAGAGGCCCAGCTTGAAATGCATGCCCATGACGGCGAAGTCGTCGCCCGACTGCGTGAGCACGAGGTCGAACGGGCTGTCGCCCTTGGTCGGCTCGAACTGCCGGAACATGCTCTCCGGATTCCGGAAGATGTCGCGCGGCCCGAGGAAGCCCTCCATCGAACGGCGCGTGAAGAGGACCGCGGCCTCGGAACTGATGGCGGCGCTGGCACCCTTCGAATCGGACAGTTGCTTGCCGGCCCGGATGGCGCGCCACGGAATCGTGTGGGCCACCACCATGCCGATGGCGCTCTCGATCTGCTCGGCCGTGGCACCCATGACCGCGCCGTAGGCCGCAGCGCTGCCGATCGCGCCATGCACGACATGGTCGATCTTGTAGGTCTTCAGGCTGAAGACCTCGGCCAAGCGGCCGCGGATCTCGTCGATCAGGATCATCGCCCGCAACGCCGTCTCGCCGTCCTTCTTCGCCGCCTGGCAGGCTGCGATGGCGACGGGGTAGAAGTCATTGTGGCCGAACTCGCCCGCCGTGTGGCCACGCCCAGGGCAATAGCCAAAGTTGGTGCCGTTGGAATCCCACTCGCGGACGGCGCTGGCGTTGGCGACGACGGCCTTCTCCGGCTGGACGCGCCGGCGGCTGCCGAAGACGGTCGATCCCGAGCCCTTGAGCGGATACTGGAGCGCCTCGCTCCGCAGCAACCGGGGAGCGTTGGTGCCCATCGCCAGCGCGGACAGCCCGCACAGCACGGCATCCGCGTGGAACAGCTTGGTGCGTTCTTGCACGGCTTCGCCGGGTGCGCCGCTGCGCATGAAGTCGATCGCAAACTGGCCGATGCCAAGCGCCTGGTTCGTGTTCCGGGCGAGGGTGGTGCTGCTCATGGGGGGGGGGGATGATAGCCGTGGCCCGGCGGCGACTTTCCCCCAAGATTCCCGCCTGCGAGCCAGCTTCACTTGCCCGAAGCGCTGCGGATGTCATCGACGACGTAGTAGCAGCGCGGGTCCAGCTCGCGCGCGACCTTCAGCGTCCCCAATGTCTGCCGTCGAGCGACCTCGACAAAGAGGATCTGCACGGGACCGTCGCGGCCCCGGCCATCGATGATCGTCACGCGATGTCCATGGTCCCGGAAGTGGTCGGCCATCCGGTCGCCTTCGCGCGTGAAGATGCGGAGGACCTGCCGTCCGAAGGCGATGCGTCCCTCGATCGCGATCCCCACGAAGTTGCCCAGCGCAAAGCCGCCGGCGTAGGCCACGGCGTACCACGGATTCTCCGGCACCGTGGCGATCACGCGTGAGACGACCACGACCCAGATCAGGACCTCGAAGAAGCCGAGCAGGAACGAAGACCACTTTCGCCCTTGGAAGACGAAGATGGTGCGCACGGTGCCAAGCGCGACGTCCGCGATGCGGGCGAGGACGATGCCAAGGCATGTGAGCGCGATTTCCACGGGGGTGGCTCAGCGCGCGGGGCGCGGCTCGATCAGGGCGTCGTAGAGGGAGTCGACTCCGCGCCCCTCGGTGGCCACCGTCTCCAGGATCGGGCGCCCCGAGGCAATGTCCAGGAGCTCCTTCACCAGTTGCGCTTCGCCGGCGTGGTCGGCCTTGTTGGCCACGAAGAGGTCCGCGATCTCCAGGATTCCTGCCTTGTCCATCTGCACGGCGTCGCCCATGCCCGGGACCACGACCACCGCGGTCCGATCGACCTGCTGGCGGATCGCGCAGTCGTTCTGCCCGGCGCCGACGGTCTCCACGAGGAGGGTGTCGTATCCCGCGGCGCCGATGAGGCCGGCAATCGTGGGAAGCGTGGCATAGTCCTCTCCCGCGATCGCAAGCGATCGATAGAACAATCGGTCGCCGATGGCGTTGAAGTCCACACGAAGTCGATCCCCCAGCAGCGCGCCGGAGGTGATCGGGCTCATCGGGTCAAACGCCACCACCGCCAGCCGGCGACCTCGACGGACCGCCTCGGCGCCGAGCGCGGCGACCAGCGTGCTCTTGCCGGCCCCGGGAGCCCCCGTGATGCCGACGACCAGTGCCGGGCGCCTGAGCGGCGTGCTAGGGGGGAGTGACCCCGCGTGGGCCAGGCTGATGAGCCGGGCCAATCGTGCTTGGGCGCCCGATTCCCCGTCCGCTGCGCAGCCGAGCGGGGAGTACGCGGTGACGCACGAGCGAACGCTCTCGACAATCTCGTCCAGCCCCGTCCCGGTGTGGAAGATGGCGCGGACGCCCGAATCCAGCAGCGGCTGGACATCCTCGCGCGGGATGATCCCACCCACATTGACGGCAATGTCACCTCGGCCGGTGGCGCGAAGCGCTTCAAGGAGCCGCGGGACCAAGACCAGGTGCGAGTTGCTCATCATGCTGACGGCGATGCAGTCAACGTCCTCGTCGCGAGCGCTGACAGCCAGGCTCTTGGGAGTCTGCCACAGGCCGGAATAGATCACGTGGATGCCGCTGTCCCGCATCAGCCGGGCGATCAGCTTGACGCCACGGTCGTGGCCATCAAGTCCCATCTTTCCAAGCAGGACGCGGGGGCGGTGGGAGAGGTCGCCGCACCGATCGCGCTTCTCGATGGAGGACGTCGGCTCAGTCAAGGTGCGTGGCATCGAGCGGCAAAGGCTACCGCATGCCGTCTGGCGTCCGGGCGGCGCTAGCTCCGGGCCGCCTCGCCATCGGACTCGGCGGCGATCAACGTGTCCCCATCGCCCTCGTCGTCGTCCTCGTCGTCGGCCCCCTTCACCGGCCGCGCATCCTTCGTCCACTGGCCCGGGTGGAATCGTTCGGCGAGCGCGGCGACAATGCGATCGACATTCTTGTACTTGTAGTCGTCCAGCGCAATGTCCCGGCCATCGGCCACCTTGACCGTGGCGAGGGACTTGGCCATCCATCGGGACATGTCGATGTCAGAAACCATGTTTGCGTAGATGAGCCCTTCGGGAGTTGTCAGCGATCCATCGTCATTCAATGACCACGACTTCCTCCCCGTCGAATAGAGCATCCACGCACACCACGGGAATCCGATGACGCCGCAACCAATCACGTACGCCCAGAGCTGCAGGGGCTTGTCCCACCCCGCCACTGGTTCGGGTGGTTCCGCGTAGGAGGCGATCACCTGCTTGGCGGCTTCATACGCCTGCAGCTCACCATCGTTGAGGAGTCGCTTTCCCGCTTCCAGTTCCAGCGTGTCCCTGATGCCCGCTGCCACGAGGTACTGCGCAAACTGTTGCTCTTGCCGGGGGATCGCGACCCAATAGTCGTAGCCACCCCAAATGCCGAAGGCGAGGCAGAGGATCGTGTACCCGATCGTCCAATACTTGAATCGTGGCTGGAGTCTGGTTTGAATCATGTTCCGCTCGGAGATTCGATCCTGGGATGGAGTATGGAGACTGGATCGGCAGAAAACAAGAAAAAGTTTTGCGTCCACTTGGGAATCTACAGCCTTGGGCTAGACTGACTCCATGAAACGGAGAGCGTGTACGCAGGCCGCAATCGCGGTTGGTTTCTTCTCAGCTGGAATCGCCACTGCGGCCTGCCCGCCAGACTTGGATGGAGACGGGCTGGTGGGGGGTGGAGACTTGGCCCTGCTGCTGGCGGGGTGGGGGACTCCGGCGGGGGATCTGACAGGTGATGGCCTCACGGATGGAGAAGACCTGACTGGGCTCCTCAGCCAGTGGGGCAGTCGGTGCCCCTCCAAGGGAGTGCTGCCCTATGAACTGGCGGGAACGACCCTGCTGGCGGCGCCCTGGTTTTCGCCCGTGGACGTGACCCTCCAGTCACAGCCTGCGATGGCGGCAGTCGATTCCGACGGCCTTCCGGAAGGCTCTACATGGCCCATGCCGCTGTTCGTGGTGGCTGACCGAAACGGGGATGACTGGAAACCGGGGACGCCACTGCAAGACGTTCGCGGGAATCCCCAAGTGTGGAACGTGAACCAGGGTGGCCGGGCCGCCAACATCAACGAGGTGCGTGATGTGGGCTTGTTGGACGTCGCCGCGGGCGGCAACCTCATGCTTGGGCTGGGGCTTGACCTTGTCCTTGATGTCGACGGCAGCGGCACGCTCTCCGATGGCGACCTCGTGGACGGGCTGGATCGACCTGGCATGTTCGTTTCCCGCAATCCGGTGCTGGCCGGTCCATACGCCACGACGACCCTTTCCAGCTACACGGCATCGGGTGCCACGAGCGGCTTCACGACGTCGCGACTCTACTACCCGACCAGCATCCAGTCGCTGGCGCCGCAGCCGCTCATCGTCATTTCGCATGGCAATGGCCACCAGTACAGCTGGTACGACTTCCTCGGCACGCACTTGGCCAGCTGGGGATACATCGTCATTTCGCACCAGAACAACACGGTGCCGGGGATCGAGACGGCCAGCACCACGACGCTCCAGCACACCGCCGCGATCATCTCGCAGATGAACACGGTGGCTGGCGGAGCCATCGCGAACCGGATCGACCCCAGCCGCATTGGCTGGATCGGCCACAGCCGCGGCGGCGAGGGGGTGGCGCGCGCCTACGACCGCATCGTCGATGGCACCTACACGCCGACCAACTACGGTGCCGACGACATCGGCGTCGTGATCTCCATCGCACCCACCGACTTCCTGGGGAGCGCCAGCGCCAACCCACACGGCGTCCCGTACATGCTTCTCTATGGTGCCGCCGACGGCGATGTCTGCGGATGCCCGGACAACGACATCGCGGACTCCTTCAACCTCTACGAGCGGGCGACGGGCTGGCGCTGCTCCACCTACATCCACGGTGCGGACCACAACGACTTCAACTGCTGCGGCTTTGAAGACTTTGCGGGGCCATCGGGGACAGCCGTCGGTCGGACCGAGGCCCAAGAGGTCCAGAGGGCGCAGATCCTCGCGGCCCTGCAGTCCCGACTGCGTGGGGATCTTGGCGCGGATGAGTTCCTCTGGCGGCAGGACCAGAGCCTCAAGATCCCGCAGTTCGCGGCCACGACCACGATCGTGCGCGAGTTTGACCCCAGTGGTGCGGCCGACCAGGTCGTCGAGGACTTCCAGACCAACACCGCGACGACCCAGTCGAGCAGCGGCGGCGCCGTGAGTGTCGTGAACACCTACCTGGGCGAGGGAATCCTGCAGGACGCGAACACGGCGTTCACCTGGGTGAGTTCCGACGCCTTCAACGGGCAAGTCCGCGGCCGCACGACGGACACGCAGCGAGCCGGCGTGTTCTCGTGGGCCGACGACGCCCTGATCCACTGGGAGTTGCTTCCCGCGCTCGCCGACCAGTCTGGCCAGTCGCACCTCTCGGTCCGCCTGGGACAGGGCCCCCGCCACACCTACACGGTGACGCTGGCGGGACCGTGCAACGCAGCGTTCAGGTTGGTCGATGCCAACGGACAGTCGTCGACTCTCTCCATCGCCGCGTATGGCGAAGGCGTGCAGCGGCCGTACCTTCGCACCGGTTACGGCACCGGCGCGGGTTGGCAGTCCGAGATGGAAGTCTTCCGGGTTCCCTTGAGCGATTTCGCCGAACAGAACCCGGCACTGGACCTTTCCGCGCTGGTCGCCGTCGAACTGCTCGCCGGGCCCAGTCTTGGAGCCAACGTCGGCCGCCTCCAGATCGATGACCTCCTCTTCACGAGACCCTGACCGATGATGCACACCATCGCCATTTCGATTGTCGCGCTCGCCGTGTTGCCAATGCCAGACGCGGCTGAGCAGGTTGTCGCGGCGGGACAGAATGCGGAAGCGGCAGCGCACGAGGAGGGCTCGGGCATCCCGGCCATTCCCACCACACCCGCAGCTGCGGGAGAGGTCCTGTGGGCTCGGGCGTTCGAAGTGGGGGAGCCCTGGGCCAGCGACTTCCGCTCGGACCATCCGACCGTCCAACGGGGTTTCATCATCGTCCTCAAGGCCGATGCGGCGCTGGCGTTCCCGCGACAGGTGGCGTGCCCGGTGCTCATGGCGGGCGACATGCCGTGCGAGGTGATCGAGCCCGTGGCGGGAAGCGATTTCGTCGCGGTCATCGTGCCACGGCTTGAGGCGACGCGGGCAGAAGACCTCGAGACCGACTCGACCACGACCGGTTCCACGAGGACCGATGCGCAGGCGTTTACGTCGCTGGATCTCTACTGGGCCACGCCGATGCTCCCCGAGCAGATGACGGCCAAGATGGGCGCGGATGCCCTTCAGGAAGCGCGAGCCAAGGGGGTCAGCGACATGTGGAGAGCCGGTGAGCCATCCCGAGCGACTGATCCGCTTGAGCGAGACCTTGCGGGCGCGGCAGTCCCTGGACAGCGCCTTGGCGTCGCCGATCGTGCCGCCATCGTGGCGATTGCGATTGCGGCGCGGGACGCGGTGCTTGCACGCTGAGGCGGTGGTCCCGTGCGTGACGGTGCCGCGACGCGCCGGAAGCCTTGAAACGGTGGGATTTGTCCGACTCCGCGCGCCGGAAGCCTTGAAACGGTGGGATTTGTCCGGCTCCGCGCGCCGCACCCTTGAAACGGTGGGATTTGCCCGGCTCCGCGCGCCGGAAGCCTTGAAACGGTGGGATTGGCTCGGCTCCGCGAGCCGCACCCTTGAAACGGTGGGATTTGTGACTTAAGCAGCAAATCCCGACCGTTTCAAGGGGTCAGCCGACGTGAACCGGTGCCCACCGACAAAGACCGCTTGCTTCAGGCGCGATCTGGGCTATCTTGGCTTGACCAGCCACCGGGGCCACTTCCGGCGCGGCGGCTGGTGGTTGCTGGTGATCATTGAAACACGGGACCCGCCATGAAGTGTGAGACCAACCGGATGATGAAGTTTCTCGCCCCCGCTCGATTTGCCGCCGCGGCCCTCGCCCTCGCCCCCGCCCTCGCGGCTCTTGCCTTCGTGGCCACCGCGACGCCCGCCTTCGCCCAGGACTCCGACGGCGACGGCTACCCCGACGCCAGCGACAACTGCCCGCTGGTGGCCAACGCTGACCAGTCGGACTGCGATGGCGATGGCACGGGAG
>SXOD01000074.1 GCA_005776885.1 Planctomycetia bacterium | reverse complement strand
TTGCACATCCACACGGCGCGACTTCGCGCGCCTGGGGGACTTGCACATCCACACGGCGCGACTTCGCGCGCCTGGGGGACTTGCACATCCACACGGCGCGACTTCGCGCGCCTGGGGGACTTGCACATCCACACGGCGCGAAACGGATCGCGCGGCACATTTGCCACCTTTCTTGGCCCCATATGGCTGTTGTTTCGGCTTACACGGTACGATCCATGCGGACTCCCGGACCAGTGGGCAAACGTTTGCCATCCGTGGAGTCTCCATTCCGAAGCGGAGTCTTGATGCGCAACTCAATCCTGTCCAACGGGGGTGTCACAGTCTTGTGGGTCGTGGCGATAGCGTGTGCCCTGCAAACACACGCTTCGGAAGGCGATCGGAGTGCGCTTTCGACCGCCGATCCAACCGCGCCATCCGTCGTGGTCCAGGGCAATCCCAACTCAGCCGGGGCGCAGATTGAGAGCCAGACGGACACGACTCTGACCGTCCGATTCGTCGACGCGAACGGTGCCCAGCACACATTGCCGCTCATCCGGGACTCGCCAACTGGCCTGTGGCGCGCCGCGACGAGCGGGTCGCTCGGGATTGTCTTCGGCAACCCGAACCCACGTTACGCGGGGCCAGCGCTGAGACGGTCGCACGGGATCACGGTCGGAGAGGCACTGCAGACGTTCGACGCAGGTCTTGTGAGCCGCCCGTTCGACGACCTCACTCTGATCCGGACCTATGGGGGGATGGCGATCCTCCTGTGGCAGGAAGGAGCCGTCACGGAGGTGTGGTATGTGGGGTCGCTCGTTCATGCGATGACTCAGGCCGCTCAGGAACAGCCTCTGCCCCAGGCCTGCCTCGCGGCGATCGCCGTGTGTTGCGATGGGACTGACCATGATGCCGACCCAAACACGCCACCAATCCCAGAGGGGAACCCGGATGCGTGTGTCGCCGCCATCGAGACTTGCCCGAGGCTGAAGCAGCAGGCTTGCGCCTGCCTGACCACCATGTGCGCCTACTGCCCACACCCGCAGCCTGATCCGCCGGAGCCGGATCCATGTTCGTCGGATCAGCGGGACATGTCCTTTGGCGCTTGCATGGCGCAGTTGTCCAGCTGCTTGGCGCCTTCGCCGCCCTCACACTCTCCACCGCCATGGGAGGAGATCATCCGTGACCTGCTGCAGGAAATCCTCGACAGACTGCAGGAACTCCTCGACAACCCTCCGTGGAACTGACTGCCGCGGCAGGGTGGGCCGAAGGCCGTGCGCAGTCCGGCTGTTCATGCTTCGGGCGGACGTCCTGCTTGGATGCGCTCCCAGAACTCCCGGAGGACGGCGAACGCCTCGTCAATTCCGGCTGCTGAGATCCCGGCCTCTCTCGCCATGGCCGGGTACTCGGCTTTCCAGCTGCGCGGCGGCGGGAGGAGTTCCAGTGGGATAGATCGATCCCTGCGTCGGGCAAAGGTCGCCAGGAGGGCACCCCAGACCGCTTCGGCCCCGAGATTCCCCCTTTCGATCAAGAGCACCATGTCAACAAGGTCACGGGACCGTGTGTTCTCCCGGTCAGTCCATTGGACGCTGTAGGCGTGCACCTTCTCGGCAAAATGCTGCGCAACGGGGATGGCAAGCGCCACCGGTGGCGCGATGCCGGCGAATGCCAGCAAGTCATCTCCAACGAGCCGATCCGGCGCACCCAGCACCGGGTCGCCAAAGCCGATGTCAAGATGGAATTTGGCGAACTCGCGACCTGCCACCCGCGCCGTGACACCGAACACTCCTCCACTGCCTGGCGCCGCGACCAATTCGGCGCGTGCGTGCGGGATGATGAACTCAAAGAAATCGGGCCATGGGCGACTGGCCGCGGCCAGGAGTGCCTCGTGCACATCGACGAGGCGCTCGGAGCTGCCCTTCGAACCCGCCTCCCCCGTCAGAGTGAGATCCAAGTCTCGCGTCGATCTCGCCCGTGGCCGAAACCGAAGTTCCATCGCGACTCCTCCCTTGAGCAGCCACGGTGGGTCAGGCTCTTGGAAGAGCCGAGCGAGCAAACGTTCAATCGAGAGTTTGAGTCGAAGGCCGTGAATCTGGACGGCACGCTCTTGGGCCACCTTTCTGATTCTGGCTTCGAGTGCCTGCCTGAACGCAGCGGCATTCGCGTATGAGCCGGTCATTGGCCGTCCCCGCAGCTGGCCGCCCGCCGGGTCGCGGCTGACTGCCCGCGCAGCCGCACGGCATCAGCGAGCCGGATGAGTCCACGCGCAACCGCCGCGTCCAGTGCCGCCGCGAATTGCTCCATCGGCATGAGGCCTGGTTGCGCGAGGTCGCTGAGAGTCCGAACCGGAGTGGTCACGGGCACCGAATCGATCCACTGCCACTCCCTGTCAACGATGGGGCCTCGGTGAACGACAGAACCAGCCGGCGGTTCCTTGCGAAAGCCTCGCGGAACGGTGAGGTGAATCGTGGAGGGAATGAACTCGGCGAGCTCGTGAAGCGACAGCGCGGTTTGGTGGGAGATCACCCCGCGAGGCCTATCGTCTCGGCCTCGACTCCAGAACCAGGCTCGAACAAGGTCGTCGTGCTCAGAAACTGGGAGCGTCGGGATTCGATAGAGACCGTGACCCACCCGTTCGAAGTTGCGCGCGCGGCTGTGGTAGCTCAGGTGCGAAGCGTCGTAGCCGACAAGCTTCGCTTGACGCGCCGTGAAATACCCCCCCTGCGACGCGGCAAGGTCACTAAGTGCCCGCAGTGCAGTTTTTGTATCGCGGTAACTCACTCCGTAATCCTTCAAATATTTTGAAGGTATACGACACCAATGAGCGTTGTCAAGCAGACTGGAGCACAGAAACCCGAGTTTGGTGTTATAGGACCTTGAAACCTCCGGAGTCCCTATCTCCCCAGTTCCCGCTCAAACTCGGCCAGCGCGTCCGCGCCGATGTCCGGGATGTCCACCCGTTGGGCGCCCAAGGTTGTGCCGGTGGCAAATGCCAGGTCCACGAAGGCGATCTGGTACGCCGACATCGCGTTCACTTCCGCGGCTTGCGCATCCGCCAGCCGGGCCGCCGCGTCCAGGACATCCGTGCTGGTGCGCAGCCCCACATCGAACTGCCGCTGCTCGCCAGCCAACGTCCGTGCCGCCAGTTCCGATTCCAGCCTCGCGGCGATGATCCGCTGCCAGGCGTTGGCCAAGCCATCGGCGGCATCGAGCACTTCATTGGTGATCGAGTCCTTGCGGGCGTTCTTCGTCTGCAGCCGCTGCAGTCGAGTCAACAGCGTCCGCGCAAGCGTTGACCTCGCGTCCTCGTTGCCCACGGGGATCTCCACGCCGAACGAGAGCGAGTAACTGTCTGCATCGGGGATCGAGGAATACGCATTCCCCGCGCTCGTCCCGTCGCCCAGCACCTGGTAGTTGTAATCCAGCACGAACGACGGGAGCATGCCGTTGCGGGCGACCATGATGCGCTCGGCATCCGCCGCCAGCGACAGCTCCAGCTCCAGCAGTTCCATCCGCCCCGACATCGCGCGGTCCACCAGCAAGCTGGAGTCGATCTTGGGCTCCGTGGGCGACGGCGGATCGGTGATCACGATCCTGGTCTTGCCGCCCTGCGGCAGGTCCGGCCGGTTCATGAGGACCTTGAGGTCGCGTTGCGCCACCCGCACCGCGTTGTCGGCGAGGATCACATTTTCGAGCGTGCTTCCCAGCCCGCTCTCGGCGCGCAGGACATCCAGCTCGGAGCCTTGGTCGGCAGCAACCAAGCGGCGCGCACGTTCCACCTGCTGCTTGGCCACCTCGTACTGGCGCAATCGAACATCAAGCACTCGCGTGACACGGTACAGGTTCCAGTAGGCGCGCTCCACATCCGACAGCAGCCGGATGACGCTCAGCTTGGTCTGTGCGTCGATGGCCTGCGCGTCATACCGCGCGATGCGAATCGCCGCGGTGTTCACTTCGATGCCGGCATCCCGCAACAGCGGCTGGGTGATGTCCACCTCAAAGCCGGCTTCCCACGGCTCAGCCAACAGGGACCCGCCGTCAAAACGATTGCCCAGGGTGGATACTTCCACGGAACCGCCCGTCACCAGCGGGAGTCGAACCCCACCCGTGAACGAGTCCGAATCCGTCGGGATGCCCTCCTCCAGCTGCGTGAGCAGCGATTCATTCGTGGTCGTGTAGGAGCCAAAGATCACCGCCTCGAAAGCCGCCTCGGCGCCCGTGACCGCAGTCACCCCGATGCGAGGCTTGAAGAGGTCGGCCTTGAGCGCAAAGTTGTTCTCAAGGGCTGCGGCGCGCGCGGCCGGCAGTGACAGCTCCACGCTTTCAGCGGCCTCTGGCTTGGGCAGCGCGTCCACTCGAGCCTGGTCAACCGCATCCGCAAGCGACTTCCCGGACTCCACGCCGCCGGCACCCTCAAAGCCATTGATCCCCTCGACATCCATCGCCGTCGGCGGGACCGACATGTCCCTGGAGAAGAGCTCCTTCTGGCAGCCGCCCACCCAGCTCAGCAGCGCGAGGGAGGACAGCGTCACCACGACGGCGGTGATGGCGGGCGACCGTTCCACAACGCCAGTCACTCGTGTCTCTCTATTCATGTCGCAACGCCTCGATCGGGTCCAGTCGGGAAGCCTTCATCGCCGGGAAGAACCCGAACACGATGCCAACGACGGCGCAGAAGCCAAAGCTCATGAGCACCGCCCAGAACGGCACATACACCTGCTCCAGGCCGGCGTCCGGGATGCTGGCCACCCCAAGCGCCATGAGTCGTCCGATGCCGATGCCGACGAAGCCGCCGACGAAACTCAGCGCCACGGCCTCCAGCAGGAACTGCGCCATGATGGCGCCCGGCGTGGCACCGACGGCCTTGCGAAGGCCGATCTCGCGCGTGCGTTCGCTCACGCTCACGAGCATGATGTTCCTGATGCCAATGCCGCCGACGAGCAGGCTGATGCCCACCACGCCACCGGCCACCGCCGTGATCCCGGAGGCCAGCGACTTGAACTGGTCGATGTACTGGTCGATCGCCTCCACACGGAAGGTGTCGGGGTCCTCCGCGGTCAGCCCGCGCATTCGCCGCAGCAGGTAGCGAGCCTCGCTCTTGGCTTCCTCTGCCAGCTCCGGGCTCTTGAGCATGGCACTCACGCGAATGAAGTACCGGCGGCTCTGCTGCAGCTTGTCAGCAACGGAGAAGGGCACGAACACCTCGGCGGTGGGGCCACCCATCCCGAACATGCGCGACTGGATCGTCTCCACGATCCCGACGATCAAGTATCGACGCCCATTGATGAGGATCGTCTGCCCCACGGGATTGCCGACCAGCGACAGCTCCTGGACGGCACTCTCGTTGACCAGGCACACCTGGCGAACGCTCTCCTCGTCGATCCGGTTGAAGGGGCGCCCCTCGATGACCTTTCGGCTCTCGCAGGCGTGCCAGTCCGGCCAGATCCCGGTGACGGACACGCCATCCAGCCGCTCGGTTTCGCTCTCAATCGTCGCCTCCAGGTCCGTCACCGGAGTGATGGCCTTGACGCTGGGCCACTTGTCTCGCAGCTCCTCCACTTCATGGGGTTTGAGCCGGATGTCGGACCAGCCGAATCGATTGTTGGGAACGCCATCGGGGCGGTCCGGGAAGATGAAGACGCGGCTCGCGCCAAACGTCTCGAACTCCGCCAGCACCTTGGTCTTCAGCCCGCTGAGCACCGCGATGACGGCCGTCACGCTGGCCACCCCGACCACCACGCCAAGCGTCGTGAGCAGGCTCCGCATCTTGTTGGCCATCAGTTGGCCAAACGCCAGCCGGACGGCGGAAACCCAGAAGTACCAACGATTCACCGCGCACCTCCCGCCAGGCGGACGCCTTCGTCCTCATGGGCCGGGCAGTCGGCGATGACCTGGCCGTCTCGCAAACGGATCACGCGCTGGCAGTAGGACGCGACATCGTTCTCGT
This sequence comes from Planctomycetia bacterium, assembly GCA_005776885.1. Taxonomy (GTDB): domain Bacteria; phylum Planctomycetota; class Phycisphaerae; order Phycisphaerales; family SM1A02; genus SXOD01. Next base: position 22,342 of record SXOD01000074.1, on the reverse strand, counting down.
GCGTCACGATGATGATCGTCTGGCCCTCGGCGTGCAGCGAACGGAACAGCCGCAGCACATCTTCGGTCGTCTGCGAATCCAGGTTGCCCGTGGGCTCATCGGCCAGCAGGATCCGGGGTGAGTTCAGCAGCGCTCGCGCGATCGCCACGCGCTGCGTCTGCCCGCCGGAGAGCTGGCTCGGCGTGTGGTCCATTCGGTCGGAGAGCCCCACGCGCCCGAGTGCTTCCTCGGCCATCGCGATGCGGGCCTTGGGCGAGAGGGACTTTCGCGAGTACACCAGCGGCAGTTCCACATTGGCCAGCGCCGACTGCCTGGAGAGCAGCTCAAAGGACTGGAACACGAAGCCGATCATCTCGTTGCGGACATGCGCCAGCTCCGTGGAACTCATCTTGGAGACTTCCTTGCCGTCCAGCTCGTAGGTTCCGCTGGTCGGTCGATCCAGGCAGCCGAGCGTGTTCATGAGCGTGCTCTTGCCCGAGCCAGACGCGCCCATGATCGCCACCATCTCGTTGCGCCCGATGTCAATGGAGACGCCGCGCAGCGCATGGATTTCCTCCACGCCGACGCGGTAGATCCTGTGCAAGTCGCGAATGCGGATCATCGGTGGCGACGCCCGCCCCCGCCCCCCATCCGGATCTCCATCCCTTCCTTCGTCCCCTCGCCCTCGCCGCCCCAACCGTCCTTGGCCTCCTCGACGGCATCCCCCTCCTTGAGCACCTCCAACTGCTTGAACGGTCCGGTCACGACTCGGTCCCCCTCCGCGATGCCCTCCAGGATGATGGTTTCGGTGAGACTGCTCGGCCCGGTCCTCACCACCCGCGCGGTCGCCTTGCCGTCCACTTCCAGGAAGACGATCGGAACGGTCGGCGCCCCTGCCTCACGGAGCGGACTGTCGCGGAGCGATGCCGGCAGGTCGTCCGCCTTCTTGTCCACGACGGCCTGGCTGGGCACGGCCAAGCCGGTATGGCGCGCTAGTTCCACCTCGACATTGGCCACCAATCCCGAAAGGATCTGCCGACCTCCCTCCAGGTCCAGTCCGATGCGAACCTGGAAGATCCCGCTCTGGTCCGCGGACTGTCCTTGTTGCTGCAGCACGCCCTCCCGCTGCAGCGACACCTCGTCCACGTCACCGGTGAAGACCTCGCCCTTGTACGCGTTGATGCGAATCTCAGAAGGCTGCCCCACCTGGATGCGGGCGATGTCCGCCTCATTGACCTCGGCCACCAAGCGCATGTTGGAAAGGTCGGCCACCGTCAGGATCACGGTCCCGGCGTTGTTCATCGTTCCCACCATCACCAACTCGCCCTGCTCCGCATTGAGCTTGACCAGCACGCCATCGATCGGCGACTGGATGATGCATCGCTCCAAGTCTCTCTGCGAGCGGGCGAAATCGGCCTCGCTGGCCGCAATCTCGTTCTCCAGCGTGACGATCCCCTTCTCGGCGCGAGCCAAGTTGGCCTCGGCCTCGGCGGCACGGGAGACGGCGTCGTCCAACTGCTGACGGCTGATGTCTCCGGACTCGTAAAGGGCCTTCTGCCGCTCCAATGACTGGCGTGCGGAGGTGGCGGATGCGCGTGGTCCTCCAAGCCCTGCCTGTTCGCTCTCCAGCCGTGACTTCGAACTGTTCCGACGTGCGCTGGCACTCTCCATCCGCGCCCGCAGGTCCCGGTCGTCCAGCCGGACCACGACATCGCCCTTCTTGACCAGGTCGCCCTCGCGGAAGGGCAACTCGATGATCCGCTCTGACACTTCCGCGGAGACATCCACCTTCGTGATCGGCTCCACCAGGCCCGGGCTGGAGACACGCTCCACCACTTCCTTGATGGCGGCCGGCTCCACGCGCACCTGCCGCGCGGTGCCGCCCGAGAACGACGGGATGAGGGCCCAAAGGTCCTGGCCACCCACCACCACGATGGCGAAAGCGATTCCCAGGACAACGAGTGCAATCTTGACGGGTCGGGGCATGGTGGGGGGTCGATTCTATTCAGCCCACATCCGGCGGCGCCAGAAAATGAAAACCCCCTCCGGCGAACCGGAGGGGGTGTTGGGAGACTTGATTGTGGCCGGCGTGGAGCCGACCGATTCACGACATCAGCAGCCAGTGCCGAAGACGCCCAGGAGCGCCGCGAGGTCCGCGCCGTCCGTCACGCCGTCTCCGGTCACGTCGCCACCAGCCGTGCCCCAGCCGCCCAGGAGGAGGGCCAAGTCGGCGCCATCTCGGGTGCCGTCACCGTTGAGATCGGCCGTGCAGGGCGGTGCACCTTCGGGAGTGCCGAAGATGTTGAACGCGCAGTTGTAGAGGTCGTTCGGGTCATCGCCAGTCTGCACCACGTAGTTGGCTGGCAAGGTGTAGCGCGCGAAGCCGGGGGTCGGCTGCGTCACGGAACGCCAGCAGAACGGGCCAGCAGCATCGATGAGGCTGATGCCGTTCGGCGCGTAAATGAACCAGGCGAAGTTGCTGAAGACGGTTCCGCAGGCAGCGTTGCTGGCGTAGGCGGTGAGGTAGTAGTCACCGGCAGCGAGGCTCACATCGACGGGGATGGAGTGGGACGCATCGGCCGCACTGTCGCCTCCGTCGTCGTACGGGACCGGGAAGGCCACCGAACCCGATGCCACCTGGCTCGCCGCCGTCGGCACCGCAGTGCCGCTCCGGCTGTAGATGACCCAGTTCATGGTCTCATTGACCACGCCGGCCGGGGCAAAGCCCTTCACGACGAGCTCAGAGAGATGCCAGCCCGTGGCGCCCTCGGGAGCCGTGAGCGTGAAGGGCATGGCGAGCCATCGATTCGGCAACGTTGCGCTCAGGCAGCCGCTCGAGAGACCCAGATTCGTGGCCGCGCCAGAAGTCGTGTTGATGATGCTCTTCTGGGGACCGGTGGTGTAGGCGACATACTCGAACCCAGTGTCGAACGTCGCGGTACCGACCGCCGAGTCGTTCGGCCAGTCCGTGCCGGCGGAGTACCCGCCGATGCGGAACAGGTAGTACTCGCCAGCGACGGCGTCAATGATCGTGACACCTTCGGTGCCGGCCACGACGCCGCAGGAGTCATCCACACAGCCGATGTAGCTGTCCAGGATGCCGGCGGCGCGGGCGTCGTCGATCACCGGGTCAGTGCCGAGGGCGTAGACCTCAATGACGCTGTCGATGGAGGGAGCAGCGGGGTCCTGCCCGGCGCAGGCCGAGAGGGTGAGCGCACCATTGCCAGGGGCCTGCAGCACGTACCAACGGTCGCGTCCCATCGCCGACCCACAGAGCGTGGCGTTCGGGCCAGGGCCGTCGGTGGTCGCCGCGGTGTTGTCGAAGGCGAAGCTGTCGCCGACCGCCACCATGCTGGCGCTGGTCATGCAGTCCGCTGCACCGACGGGTGCGGGGCAGTCGTAGATGAAGTAGCCGCAGTCAGCCACGGCCTGATCGACGCAGGACTGATCCCACTCGATGAAGCAGCAGAGCGGATTGAAGCTGCAGACGGTCTCGCAGCAGGCGAAATCCACGCAGCCGCCGGTCGCATGGACCTCGATGCAGCTGTCCGCGCTGGCACCGCACTCGCCGAACGCGCCGCCGGCAAAGCTCACCGTGAGGAGGTAGGACGCGTCGCAGGCGTAGATCGGTGCAGCCGCGTCAGTCTCGAATGGGACCGTCACGATGATGCCGTGCATGCCGGCGTCGACGGTCGAACTGCCCGCGTGGGGGCAGCCGCCGACCTGGAAGCCGTAGAGCGTGTCGTAGGTGACGCAGTCAATGGCATCCGCCGGGAAATCGATGATGAAGGCGACGGTGTTGGCCAGGGCGACGCCGGCGCTCGTGACGGCCTTCAGGTCAAAACTCAGCGTGCCCGCTTCCGCGGTGGAGACGGTGAACCAGTCGAGGTCTCGGCTGGTGTAGGTCGTGGCGCCAGTTGGGATGTAGGTTCCCATCGAGCCCGAGGCAGCAACGGATGCGCCGCTGGCCACCATGCCGAGGTCTTCAAAGAACTCGGCGCCATAGTTGCAACCGCCGTTGGCGTCGCCAACGTCATGCGAGCAGCCATCAGCTGACGCGAAAGCACCCGCGGGCGGCGTCACGTCGCACTGGGCGGCGGCGAGCCCGGCAACGAAGGCCGAGACCGAACAGCCCACAATCATCACTCGAGTCATAGGAGTCTCCGACAAAAGCCTTCCCGACTGTGGCAACGCGCCACTGAATGCGGGCTGGACCAGAACAAGGTAGCCCGGGGAGAGAGAAGAGCAACTTTGCGCTGCAAATCGCGTCAACGCCAGTCGATCACGACCTTTCCGAACTGGTTACCGGACTCGATCCGCGCGAATGCGATGGAACCTTCTGTCGGCGAAACGACACTATCTATCACGGGCGAGATGTGTCCCATCCTCCAGAGCGAGACAACCTCTCCCAACTCCCCCATCGACCCCATGGTTGAACCCACGATCGAAAGTTGGTTCCAGAAAACCCGCGTCAAGTCCGTCGGCGGTGACCCGCCGGTCGTGCATCCGCAGGTCACCAGGCGGCCACCACGTGCCAAGGCCTTCAGGCAGGAAAGGTGGGCGACGGAACCGATGGAGTCGATGACAACATCGACTCCGCGTCGCCCAGTGATCGTTCGGACCGCCCTTGACCAGTCGGACCCGTCATCCAAGACCGTCGCGTCGACCCCCAGTTGCTTGGCACGCTCCAGCTTGTCGGGACTTCGGCTCGTGACGATCACTTTGCAGCCGAGGTGCCTTGCGAGGCTCCGTGCCGCGAGGGCGACCCCCCCACCTATTCCAGTGACCAACACCCAGTCGCCTGGACGGGCCGTGGCGCGGGTGGTCAACATCCGCCATGCCGTGAGGTGCGTCAGCCCGATCGCGACGGCCTCGATCGGATCCCCGTCGCCGATCTCCATCACGTTCCTGGCGGGAGCCGTGAAGTACTCGCGGTTCGCGCCCTCCACATGTTCGCCGATCATCGTGATTTCCTCGCCGGCCGGCTCTGAGCCGGGGAGCTCGAGCTGGTCGGCAAGCATCGCCGCGTTCAGGAGAACGCGCTTGCCGACCCACAGGGGCGAAACACCCTCCCCGACGGCGTCGACGATCCCGCAGCCGTCCGAACCGCTCGCGAAGGGGTAGGTGGTCTCGATGCCGGGCAACCCGCGCCCGACCCAGAGGTCCAGGTGATTGAGGGCACTGGCCTCGGTGCGGACCCGAAGCTCATTCCGGCCGGGCTCCGGCACGGGGATCCCGTCCATCAGCCTGACGTGTGGGGCGACCGGGGAGCCCCTTTCCGTGATGACCAGTGACCTCATGGCGAGAAGCGAGCATAATGCCCGGATGCAGCTCATGCTTCGATGCAGCACCATCCGCCTGGCAATCGCCGTCACTCTTGCTGGCTGGACCGGGTCCGGCGCGACAGGACAGTCGCCAGCAGGTGACCAGGCCCCGGCGCCAGCTCCCGCCCCGGCGGCCCCGGGCAACGTGCCAAACGCCGCTCCCCAGCCGACGTCTCCCGTCACCGTCAAACCAGCCGATCTTGACCTGGGATACATGACCCCAAGGACGACGGTCGACGGAAACTTTGTCCTCACCAACAACACCGACCAGCCGATCACGATCCGCGTGGCGGCGCCGAGCTGCACGTGCACGACGGTCGACATCAAGGGCAAGGTGATTCCTCCTCACGGGACGCTCGAGGTGCCGATCCACATGAAGGTGCCCGCTGCTCCCGGGCGGAAGACCGCGCAAGTCAAGGTGCTCTACGAAGGACTGGATACGGTCTCGGTCCTCAACATGGGTGGCGAGGTGGCATTTCCGGTGCGGCTGACCAGCGTGGACAAGGGCAATCGAACCAATCCATACATCGACGCGCACACCGATCCCGCGCGGACCAAGGGCGCGATCCACGCACAGAGCATTGACGGCACGCCCTTCACGGTGAAGTCCCTGCTCGGCAAGCCGCCGGCGTACGTCGGATTCGACCCCGCCACGGATTCGCCGCGGAGTGAATACGAGCTGCTGTACGACTTCAGCGACTCCACGTGCGAGTCGATGCCCCGGTTCCTCCTGGTGGAGACCGACCGGCCCGACGCGCGGCTCCTGGACATGCGAATCCGTCACGAGTGCACCAAGATCCAGTCCAAGATCCCCTGGGGCGAGTACCGGATCAATGCCGGCGTCGCTCGCGCGGGCACGGCGGTGCCGGCTGACATCCAGATCAAGCGCGCCGGCACCTCGCGCGCGGTCAGCGTGTCAAGCGGGGACCCTGCGATTGCCGTCGGGATCGCCAACCAGGTTGGCGACGGCGACAGCGTGCTGGTCGAGCTCACGCTCGCCATCTCCCCCACCGCCGCGGTCGGATTGCATGCGTTCCCGCTCACGATGAAGGTGGCCAACCCCCAGGGGCAGTCGATCGAGGACTCGATCCTCGTCTACGTGATCGTCGACCCGGCCTGACTCAGGCCGACTCGGGCTGGTACCACAGCCGTCGGACCAGTTCCGTCAGGTCAGCGCCGGGGCGAACGGCCTCTGGCTCGCGGGCGAGTCCAAGCTGGATGATGCGCTTGGCCACCGCCACGGCGACCACCTCGCTGCTGGCCATGATGTCCCGCACCGGTGGGTAGATGACCCCTTCGGCCAGCGAGGCATCGCTCACCTGCGAGGCCAGCGTGCGGGCGGCCACGAGGAACAGTTCCTCGGGGACTCGTGACGCGCGGGTTGCATAGATCGCCATGCCCATCGCCGGGGAGATGTAGACGTTGTTCCCTTGTCCAAGCGTGAACGTGTGCCCCGCGACGGTGACCGGCGGGAACGGGCTGCCGCTGCCGAAGATCGCTCGTCCATCTGTCCAGTCCATCGCCTGCTGCGCAGAGCACTCGCTCTTGGATGTGGGGTTGGAATAGGGGAAGATGATGGGGCGCGGATTGATCGACGCCATCTCGCGGATCACCTCCTCCGTGAAGGATGCACCCTGCGCGCTCACGCCGATGAGCGCCGTGGGCTTGAGCCGGCGGACCGATTCAATCAGCGACCCGCAGGGTTCACCGGGATGCGCGAACGGCAGCTGGAAGTCCGCGAGGCCAGTCGTCGAGGCCGTCACCAGCCCCCTGGAATTGATGAGGTGGCATCGGCCACGAGCCTCCGCTGTCGAGAGGCCCTCCGACTCCATCTGCATGGCAATCAGGTTGGCGATTCCCGTTGCGGCGGCACCGGCACCGAAGAAGAGAATCCGCTGGTCACGCAGTGGCTGCCCGAGGGCACGGCAGGCCCCGAGGAGCCCCGCCACCGCGACACCCGCGGTGCCCTGCACGTCATCGTTGAAGCAACAGCACTCCTCTCGGTAGCGATCCAGGAGCGCGACGGCATTCTTGCCCGCGAAGTCCTCGAACTGGATGCAGCACTGCGGGTAGACGGCCTGCACGGCCTGGACGAACTCGTCGATGAACGCCTGGTACTCCGGCCCCGTGACGCGATGCTGCCGCAGGCCCGGATACAGCGGGTCCGCCAGCAGCGACTCATTGTTGGTCCCGACGTCCAGGTGGACCGGCAGCGTGGTCCACGGAGGAACACCGGACACCGCGGAGTACAGGGCCAACTTCCCGACGGGGATTCCCATGCCGTTGGCGCCAAGGTCGCCAAGGCCGAGGATGCGTTCACCATCCGTGACGACGATGAAGCGCGTCTCTCGGTCCGGCCAGTTCTGGAGGACTTCCTTGAGTCGCCCCTTCATCCGCAGCGAGAGCCACAGCCCCTTCGGCCGGCGGAGGATGTGGCCGTATTGCTGGCACGCTTCGCCGACGGTGGGCGTGTAGACCAGTGGCATGAATCGCCCGAGGTCGGACCGAAGGAGTCGATAGAAGAGCCGCTCATTTCGATCTTCCAGCTCGGACAGGTAGATGTATCGCTCAAGGTCCGTCGGCTTGGCCGCCAGATGCGAACGGCAGCGGATGAGCTGCGTCGGCGGGTCGTCGACCGCATCAGGCAGGAGCCCCTCGATGCGCAGTTCGCTTCGTTCGTCGCGCGTGAAGGCGAGCCCCTTGTTGCGGCGCGGGTTGTAGATCGTGTTGAAGGTCGACTGCGCCTGGGGAGTCTCAAGATCCATCCATCGAGATTACTGGCCGCGGCCGGCGTGGGAGCCTTGATGCGAGAGGCGATGGAGACCCCCTTCAATGGAAGAGGCCGGCCGCTCCCCTCGAGCGGCCGGCCTCGGTCCGACGGTTGTGTTCTGCGTCACCACTCCGCAGCCGCCGGTGGAGCCCCTTTTGCTCCCTCCGAACTGACTGTCGAATGAATCGCAGGTGGGGTCAAGCGAATCTGGTCGTTTTTCGGCCAACCGGCCGACTCCTCGCCCGCCCCTCACCCCCTCACACCCGTACGCACGCTGCGGCACCAAATCACGGCCTTGGCAGGGTGGCGTCGCGGCTGGCAATTCTCGGCCGGCGGGGCGGGAGGTCACCGTCGGGGTCCTCCTCGGCCAGTTCCCGGCGTTCCTCATCCGTGGCGTAGACGCTGAGATAGACGTCGTCGCCGTCGTGATACGTCCCGAGGGAGAGGTCGATCCACTCGACGACGTCGGGGGATGGCGGCAAGTCGCGAATCGGCTCGTGGAGGATGCCGGTCGTGAGCTGCACGTAGAGCTCGCGATCCGTCAGGTGTTCCGTGCGCATGATGTAGACGCCGATCAAGGCGAGGTGGCGCACCAGCGAACGCAGGGCCGAGGGCAGCTCGGCGTCGCCGACGTCGTGGCTGGGCTCCGGCTGGTAGCCGATCTCGGCCAATTGCGCGGCGTTGGTCGTGATCGGAGCCATCTCCAGATCCCAGACCAGCGTCCAGTACATCCGGTCCTCGCAACCGCCCGTGGACTTGGCCATCGCCAGCAAGCCATCGATGGCGCGTTCCCGCGCCTTGCTCTTCTTCTCCAGCACATTGACTGCGATCATGGTCCCCTTCTTTCTGCATGTGTGACCCACGGCGCGCACGGTACGGCCCGCAAGGCACTCCCTCGCACGGCGCTCCCCTTTTTCTTGGCCGCGTCGAGGACCAGCGGCGCTCCGAACCCGGAATCGCTACGTCGCGCGCCGCGCCAACGGGTCGGGCCACGCGTCAGTGCCTTCCGGGGTCTCGCAGCGCAACGTGACCGTCCCAGACTCCACGCCGTGCAGGTCGCCCGCATCAAGCAGCTCGTCCAGCGCCCCCACCGTCGCCGCGCTCGAGGCGGGAATCAGGAATGGCATTCGGTGCTGCGTGACCGACACGCCCTCGCGGACGACCGTGAGTTCGCACGTCCCTCGCCAGTCGTCCCGCAAATCGTTGACGCCGCGGACCGCGAGCCGCGAGGTGGCCGCGCCGGAGGAGTCGGGCAGCGGGACGATCCACAGGCGTCGGGGGGCGAAGGCATCTTGCAGCGCGAAGTACATCGGCTTGGGCCGCCCAGCGACATCGATGGCCGATTGGCTTGGACCCGCCCACGCGTCGTTGAGCATCCAGGCAATCGCACCCATGCAGCGCGGCCGCGAGAGTCGCCACCACACGATGCCCGTCTTGATGGCGTAGGCCTGCACCTGCTGGCTTCGCTCCACCCGCTCCTCCTGCGTCGCCGGCGGCGTGGTGAATCTCCCTGCAAAGTGGGAGTCGATGAAGGGCTCGTCGCCGCCGGTGCCGCGCTGCCGACGGAGCAGTTCCGCGGAGGGGAGCGCCAGCTGCTCGGATGAGAGTCGCTCGGCGAGCGTCTCCCACGTCGAGTAGCCCTGGCAGCCGAACTCGCTCACGAAGAGCGGCGTTGCGCCGTCCCGGTATTGCTCCAGGGAAGCGTCCCAGACATGGCAGTCGCCGACGGTCCGGTCATTTGGGAATCGATCGATCGATCCGCTCCAGGGTGAATCGGTCCAGAATGGCCGCGATGGATCCAGCTCGGCGCACGTTTCGGGGAGCGTGGTCCCCCAGTACTGCCATCCCCAGGATTGCCCGGCTCCCAACCGCTCCTTCCATCCCCAGCTGAACCAGCCCCACACGTTTTCATTGCCGCCACACCACAGTGCGATCGACGGGTGATGCATGAGGCGAGAGACCTGGTGCCCGGCTTCGGCCGCCACCAGTTCGGGGAATCGACCCTCCTCGGGGTAGGTGGCGCACGCGAACATGAAGTCGTGCCAGAGGAGGAGCCCCAGTTCGTCGCATCGCTCGTAGAAACGGTCGCGCTCGTACGCGCCTCCCCCCCACACGCGCAGGAGGTTGAGGTTCGCCTCGCAGGCCTGGAGCAATCGCTCGTCGATCGCCTCGGCCGTGCCTGGCCCCTGGAAGAGCCCCTCCGGAATCCAGTTGGCCCCCTTCACGAAGAGTTCGCGGCCGTTGACGCGAAGAAAAAAGGATGGCTCGCCGTTGCGCTCGGTGACCAGCTCGATAGAACGAATCCCGATGCGGCGGGACCATCGGTCAACCTCGCCGTGGGTGCCGCACGCAAGAGACACGGCGAGCGAGTGCAGTCGCTGTGCGCCTTCGCCTCGCGGCCACCAGAGCGGTGGGTTGGTGACGTCGATCGACACCACGAGCGTGAGCCGTCCCGTGCGAGCGGGGATCGTCGAGGCACTCCCGATGACCACCCGGCCGTCGTCAAGCTCGAGCTGGCACTCGGCGCCGACCCGCTGCCGGGCGGCCGATTCGGCCAGCTCGACGTCCACGTGCACGTCCACGTGCGCGGCCTCGGCGCTGCACGTCGTGACGATCGGGCGAACCGCCACGATCCGGGCGCCATCCCACGCCTCGATCCTCGGAGCCGCGCGGAGTCCCGCGGTGGCGACCTTCGGCCCCCAATCCCAGCCGAAGTTGCAGGCCGCACGCCGCTGGAAGACGTACGGCGTCCAATCACCATTGACGGGACGCTCGCCCAGTGACGCCGCCAACCGCTCCACCTCAGTGACCGGTGCGCGGAACTGTGCTCCCAGGCTGTTCCCACTCGCTCGAAGTCGCCCACGCACGTCGTACCGGTGCGGAAACCATCGGCTCTCCATCAGGCCAAGTGGCTGCCCGTTGATCCAGCCCTCTCCCGTGCCGTCGACCTCGTCGAACACCAAGTCGATCCGCTCCCGGGAACGGAGGCGTTCGGGAAGGTCGAATGTCGTGCTGTACGCCCAGTCCGTCCGCCCGACCCAGAGTTGCCCACGTTCCGCATCGCCGTGGTCGGGGTGCTTCACGATGCCGGCGTTGATCAGGTCGAGATGGACGCAGCCAGGCACGATGGCCTCGACGCGCCGACTGCCGGGGCGGTCTTCCATGGCCGCCAGCCCCTCGCCGCCGCTGGATCGAAGACCCCACCGCCGCGACGATGGATCCGATGCCAATGACACCACCTCGCGACGCATCTGAGCATCATCCCACGAGGAGCCCAGTTCGTGTCAGTCGATCGCTACCGCGGGAAGAACGCGGCGGTCGGGATGCGGTCGACGTCGATGGTCAGGCCGCGGCGGTCGCGGATCCGGTTGGCTGAGTGGGCGGACTCGCTGCCCACCGCGACGGCGCGTACATGCATCCAGGGGATGTAGATCACGGTTCCCGACTCGTCGAACTCAAGCGCCAGGCCGTCCTGCATCACGCCAGCGAGGGTCGCATCGTGAGGCTCGTCCCAGTCCGGGGCGATGACGTGCACCTTCTGCAGCAGCGCGCGCCCAAGCACATGATGAATGCTCTCTCCGATCCGCGCGGCATGGGCAGCTCCCGGCGAAGCCCCGGGCGACCCGCCATCCGCACCCGCGGGTTCCGGCGCCGGCATCGGGGCTGGCGGATCGAACAATCCCGACACCCGCTCCGCCGGGCACCAAGCTTCTTTCCCCACTTGTTGGACTTGGCACGTCTTGGTGAGCTTGCCGGCTGCGGCGCAGGCCTTCAACTGATCGGCGGTCATCCACTCGGATGTCGAATCACCCGATCGGAACCTGTAGAGCGCATCCCCCGCCTTGCTTGTGAAACTGGACGCCGGCATGCGATCCTCCTTTCGAGGACAGACCTTCGGCAGCCCGCACGAGTGGGCCACCCCACACTGAGACCATAGCACTCTTCGGAGTTCCCTCCCGTCCGTCACGAGGGATTTTTCGGGTTCGCCGAACCATCCGCCGCCGCCGTTCCCGACCCCGTCGCAGGCCGATCGTCGACCCGGCCGTCGTCTCGCTCGTTTCCCTGCGATTCACGGAGCAGCCGGAACATCCTTTTCAGGTCCAGAAGGCCGCCAATCCCGAACCACGCCACGACCGCGACGCTGACCCAGAGCACGATCCATGTCCAGGCGTGCCACCAGCCGGACCAGGCCTGGTCCGAAATCGGGTCGCCGGAGGTCTTCCGCCACACGGCGTAGGCCGTCCCGACGAGGAAGAGCAGGGTGAAGAAGAGCGGCCAGCCCACCGTGACGTATGCGATCGGTCGATCCCACCCTCGGTACTCCCGGTCGAACCCAAGCTTCTCCATGAGTGTCCGGGGGCGACCGCCTTCGGGGTCTGCCACTTCATCCGCATGCTCTCCTCGGACCCGGTACGCACCTCGGTGCAGCACCTGGTCAAGGTTGGCCTCCGTGCGGGGCCCGAAGACGCTGACGGACACATAGACCACGATGCTGGCGGCCATGGCGAAGAAGGAGAGCACTTGCCCCGTGGTGTTGGCCTGCAGCCACGCGATGGCCGCGCCAGCTGACCCGGCCGCGCCACCCATCGCCTCCCAGCCCGACACCCGTTCACCGGGGAGCTGGAAGATTGCAAACGCCAGGGCACTGAGCCCCATGCCCGTGAGCATCGCGCTCCAGGCCGCCTGCGTGGAGCCGCGCTTCCAGTAGAGGCCCCCGATGATCGCGCAGCCCGCTCCACCCACGAAGACCGTCGCGCTGAGGGCCGCGAACATCGCGATGTACTGCGTCGGTTCGTAGAGGAGCGAAAAGGTGAAGGCGAACACCGCCACGCCGAAGATGGCGACCTTCAGGAGGAGGAGGTGGGCCTTGGTCGAGAGTGGCTTCCCCCGCAATGGGAGGACCACGTCCTGCACGAAGATCGCGCCCCAGGAGTGCAGGTAGGTGTCGTCGGTGCTCACCGCGGCGCCAAGCATCGCGGCCACCACCAGCCCCAGGAGACCGGCGGGCAGGATGGCCGCGAGGGCGAGCGGCGTTCGAAGTTCGGCCTTGAGGGCATCGGTGGGCTGTGCGGCGAGAACCTCGTGCACCGTCGCCGCGGCGTCGGCATGTTCCGGGCTCGTAAGGAAGCACCGCACCGCGAGGGGGACGATGATCGTGACCAACATGAGCACGCGCCACCGCCAGCCGGACAGGAGCTGGGCCATCCGCGCCTCGTGTGGATTGATGGCCGCGGAGTTGTAGCCCTGATCCCCCTGCCAGGCCCGGCACGCATAGAAAAGCGTGAAGGCGCTGATCAGCCAGTACCACACGTTGAAGTTCTTCTCCGCCTCCAGCCCGAGCGGGTTCACCATGCTGGTCCCCTCGGGGAGTGCCAGCATCGTCGCGGAGAGATCGACCCAGTCAAAGCGCCACAGGAGGTAGAAGCAGAGGAAGACGAAGACCGCGTTGGCGAAGAGCCCCTGCAGGAAGTCCGTCACGATGACGGCGACCTGGCCGCCGGCAAAGACCAGGAAGAGCGCCAACCCCAGCAGCACGAACATCACCAAGGGGAAGATTTCGATCACCGACTCGCCGATGGCCACGGTGTCCGGGAAGCCGCAGATCGCCATGAAGAAGCGCGCGGTGACGCCCGGGAAAATCGCGTAGTTGATGATCCCCGAGACGAAGGCGACGATGCCGGAGAAGACCCGGAATCGCTTGGAGTACCGCATCTCGAAGAACTGCGCGAGCGTGAGGGCGCGCGTCTCGCGGAATCGGTACATCACCCATCCCGTGACGGCCAGGACGATCATCGCGGGGCCCTCCAGGTAGCCCCACCACACTTGCGTGTAGCCCACGTCGTAGCCCACCTGGAAATACCAGACCAACGTGATGACGCCCAGCTGCGCCATGTTGAAGGCGACGGTCATCAGGTATCGGCCGGCGCATCGATTGGCCGAGAGGAACCCGGCCACCGTGTTGGCGTAGGCGCGCGTGGCGAGTGCGCCGACCACCAGCATCGCCACGAAGGCGACGAGGATGATCCAGTCGATCGTCGCCAGATGCATGGGCCGAGCCTACGCGCGTCAGGCCCGTGTCACGCGGAGCGAGAGGACTTCGAAGGGCGCAAGCGCGACCTCGACCCCGTTCCCTTCCAGGTCAAGGTCCAGCTGCGGTGACTCGTGCAGGTCGCACACGGCCACGCGCGAGGCCGCGAAGCCGAACGCGACGCGATGTTCGGGGCGCGAGCCGAATCGCTCCACGAGTCGCACGATGACGTCGCCCGAACCATCTTGCGCCGGCTTGAGTGCGGCGATCTCGTACGGATGGTCGCCATCGTCCTGGGCGCTCCCGGCAAGCTGGATCCGGACCGGCGCCAGGAGGCGCGGGCACGTTGAACCGGCCACTTCGGTCCCTGGACCGCCGGAGACCGTCCCGACGCAGGGTGGGTTGTTCAGCCGATCGGCGTGTGCGATGGCCGAACCGAGTCGCTCGGGCCCCAAATGGGACCGGCCATCGGTGACCAGCAACGCGTAGGTGAATCGATGTTCGCCTCGATCGGCGGTGGGATCGGGGAAGCTGGAGGACTTGAGCAGGCTGAGGCCCATCGATCCGCCTTCGACGCTTCGGCCCACCAGCCCGTCGTCCAGCACGGCGAGGCCGACGCCGTCTTCGCTGAGTTCCATCCAATCGTGGCCGGGAACCTCGAACCGAGCGCGGTCCCACGAGGTGTTCCGGTGCGTGGCGTGCTCCAGGAAACCAAACTGCGTCCCGATCCGCGCGCTTCGGGCCCGGATGCCGGTGGGGAACTCGGCGCGCAGCAGCGTTCGCTCCTCCTGCCAGTTGACCACCGTGCGAATCCGGACCATGGACTCGCTGGGGCTCAGTTCATAGCGCTGCTCGATCGTGCTGTGTTGGCCGATTGTTCGCTTCACCACCAGTCCCAATGTCCCGGCCGGCGAGCCGTCTTGCTCGCAGTCGACGGTGTCCACCAGCTCGCATGGCGCGTGGTCCACGACCGGCGCGGCCTTGTCGCGGTAGTCGCGATCCGTGTCCCATGCCTCCCAGCGGCGTGGTCGATCCTCGTAGAGCACGAGTTGGTTGATCGGCCCGGCGTCCACGGAACTGAGTGCCCCCACCTCCGAACCCGTGATGAAGTTCTCGATCGAGCGCACACGCCCCGCCTCGTCCAGTTCCAGGCGGACGATGCCGTTGTCCAGCCAACGCCCCGCAACGTCGGCCCGCACGGATTCCACGCCGATGGCTGGCGCGACCGGACTCACGGCGCACGGCGGCACGGCCGCACCGTCATCGGCCACCCCCTCCGAGTCGTCGGCGACGCTGGCGCTGTTGAAGACGACGCGCTCGCCGTCGCGGACATCCAGCAGCCTCCGGACGCGCCGCAGCCCTTCGATCTCAAGGAGATCAAGTCGCTCCAGCACGCGGCCCATCTCCCGACGCGCATCCACGTAGACGTCCTGGATCGACGATCCCGGCAGGATGTCGTGGAACTGGTGGAGCAACGTGGTCTTCCAGAGGCCGTCAAGTTCCGCCAGCAGCGCGACCAGCGCTTCCCCGCGCAGCCCCGTCATCACCGCAAGGACCTCGACCCGGCGCAGCAGTCGTTCCGCCCTGCGATTGGCCTGCTTCACCCATCGCTGGCTGGTGAAGGTGCCTCGGTGCGCCTCCAGGTAGAGGTCGCCGTCCCACACCGGGAGCGGCGTGGCGGTGCGCGACAGTTCATCGGCACGCGCATGCAACCTTCCGCAGAGGGAGTCCGCCCGGCCGCAGGTGGTGCGCGGCACCCCTGCGCACTCGGCGAAGAGGCTGGCGCGCTCGATCTGCGAGGGGTCGGGGCCGCCGCCGCCATCGCCCCAGCCGAAGGGCTGGAGCCACTCACGAACCCGGCCGGCGTCCAGCGTCTCGATGATGCCGGCACCGGCGATGATGTCACGGCTGTCCAGCTCAGAGTTGTAGTTGTGGCCGGGCGTGAGGTGCGTCAGGACCTCCGTCCCGTCCAGCCCGCGCCAGAAGAAGTTGACGTGGGGGAATCGATTCGTGTCGTTCCAGGCGATCTTGTTCGTGATGAATGTGTCCAGCCCCGCCAGCCGGCACAGCTGGGGAAGGCACGCCGGGAAGCCGAAGGTGTCTGGGAGATAGAGGAATCGCTGCGGTGCCCCGTCGCCAAACCGCTCCCGCCAGTACCTCGTGCCGTGCTCAAGCTGCCGGATGAAGGACTCGCCCCCGGGACTGGCGCAATCGGGTTCGATCCACATCGCACCGTTTGGTTCCCACCGACCGCCCAGGACCGCCGCGCGGATCTCCTCGAACAGGGCTGGATGGTCCTCCTCGATGAACGCGTATTGCTGCGCTTGCGAGCACAGGAACGTGAACGACGGGAATCGCTCCATGTTGCGCAGCGCCGTCGAAAACGTGCGCGCGCATTTGCGCCGCGACTCGTCGATGCGCCAGAGCCAGGCGGTGTCGATGTGCGCGTGCCCGGTGGCGGTGCAGTGCAACCCGTCGGCGCCGACCGCCCCCGCGACGCCCTTCGCAAGCGCGTGCAGCGTGTCCCACTGCGAGTCGATCGCCGCACGCGAGAGGCCGGCCGGCGCTGCGGGAATCGCATTTACGATGGCACGAAGTCCCACGCGGAGCTCGTTGGACCTCGCCGTGGCGGCCGGCAGGGTCCAGAGGAGGCGACGAAGGGCATCGAATCGCTCCGCAAACTGCCATGCCCGTTCGTCGAGTGTGCAGAGGTCGGCCCGCTCAAGCCGTCCGGGCGATTCCTCCTTCCATCGAGCCTGCATCTCGGGCTGGTCCCACCAGAATGTCGTCGCGCCAAGCGGCAGGTTGCAGGCGGCCTCGACAAGACATTCAACTTCTTCCCCGCCCATCGCCCGTGCGGCGTCAGGCCACAGGGCCGGCGACAGTGGCGCGAGATCGTGATACGGGTCAAAACCGGCAAACGGCCGACCGCCGCGCCAGAGCGTGGCTTCGGTCCCGCTGGAGAATCGAAGCACGACCCGTTGCCCAGCCCAGGCGGCAGGAATGGATCCGCGAAGCCGAAACCACCTCGTTGACCAGATCGGACCCCAGCGGAAACCGGGTCCCACCCGCTCCGCTCGGTCCAGGAGCCCCCGACTGGCTTCCTCCAGGCTGACGCGCGACGGCCACGACGCGGAGTCGACCTCCAGTGGCATGGCCGCCGGGAACGCCAGCGGTTTCAGCACCCAGGTGCAGAATTCCTCGAATCGAATGGCGTCGTACTGGTGGTCTGGCAGCACGCGCGGGAGTGTACGAGTGCCGACGGCGTCAGAACTCGAATCGAACCCCGGCGAAGTAGCGGAAGTCGTTGGTCGATCCGTCGCGGTCGAAGACGTCGTACTCCTCCGTCACGCCGATTTCCAGGCCTGCGCCCTGCAAGAAGGACATTTTTCCGCGGAGCTTGGCTTCCGCGAACACCGTGTAGTTCCCATCCCAGTTGGAGAGGTCCGGCAGGTACTCGACGTTGGAGATGGCCGACCAGGCCTCGTCCAGCTTCCACTCAGATTCCAGTCGCATCAGGAGGTTTGGAAACCACTGTTCGACGTCGCCGAAGACTCGCTCCGCACCGGGTGCCATCTTGGCGGTGAGGCGCCAGTCGGGCGACTCGACCAGTTGGTACCCCGCACCGGCATAGGCGCCCACCCGCTGGTCCCAACTGAGCAGCTGGTCCAGTTCCCACTGGGCCAGCGAAAAGATGAACCAGGGGCTCACTTCCTTGAAGTCCCGGTTCCACTCCACACCCGCGTAGGCCTTGTTGTCGCTCACGACCGTGTCGCTCACCGCAAAAAAGTAGTTGCCGCTGAGTCGAACGGTGTCCAGCTCATGGCTGTATTCCAGGCCGAACTCCGCCCGGAGGAAGAGGTTCGATGAACCGGTCGCTGACTTGCCGGCACCCGACAGGCCAACGTACCCCTTCCACCGCTTCGCCTCCTCCGGTTGCTGCACTTCCTGGAGCAGGCTCACCGCGTCGGCACCGGCGAGGTGTTGGCCGGCGTTGCTGGGATCGGCGGGAGCGGCGCCTGCCGGGATCGGCGGCGAGCGATCGGGCTCACCCTCTTCCGGTTCCGCTTGCTGCGCTTGGGTCCCTCGGAGGAGGGCACGGGCGCTTCCTGCGGCCATGGGTGGCGGCGGTGAGCTTTGGGCTGCAGCAAGGTGGCTCAGCGACAAGGCTGTCAGCCCGAGAGCAACCACCTTCAGGTCGATGCGCATCCTGCGTTGCTTGGCCTGTCTCGCCATGAGCCATCAAACTTACCCCGATTCGGAACAATCGGGGCAAGACTGCCGAACTTGCGCCCCACGCGCCCGATAAAGTGGATTCTGGCCTCCATGGGCCCGATTGGCTTGACATCGACCTTTTCGTCTGCCATACTTCCCTGCCTTGCATCATTCGCTCAGCCATCGACTGCTCATCCTGCTGCTCGCTTTTGCGATGCAGCTGTGCTGCTGTCCTGTGCAGGCGTTCCTGGCGACGGGTGGGTGCGGCGCCAGCGATGGGCCTGACGCCGCTGCCGGACACTGCTGCTGCCGGAAGGCGAAGGCCGGCAGCGACCAAGACCGCGGCATGGGTGACGGTGGTGCAAGCGAACAGGGCCAGTCCGATCGCGAACTGCCCGACGGCTGCCCGTGCGAACTTGCCTTCGTGAAGGCCCCCGCGGCCCACCACGGCGTGGTCATCCCGGCACCTGAGATCGTGGCCGTGCTGCCGTTCGCGATGCCGCGAATGGTTGCGTTGGCCGTCGTCGAGGAGCCGATGCCATGCGGGACCCATGCGCCACCGGAACGTCCTGGGGGACGCCTGGCGCTTGACCGATTCAACCGTCGACTGATCTGATTCCACGACCGAAGGGATTGCCACTGCTGCGATCGTCGCAGCGGGGCGTGTTCGCTTTGGACCAGGAGTCGATTGTCAGATGGGATTCTCTCGATACAACTTGACGCGCGGCCATGCCGCATGTGCGCTCGCCAGCGCCACGCTGCTGCTTGGCGCATGCAGCACCACGTCCACACAACCGGCGCGGCACGAGGCGATTGGGGAAGCCTCTTCGCGCCTGGGCCGTGACGCCGCCACGTTTGCCCCCACCGACGCGCCCCGCGCCTGGGTGCCGGGCACTCCGCTCACGATGGAAGCGGCGATCGCCGACTCACTCTCGCAGGATCCTTCGCTGCGCGCCGCACTCGCACGGCTTGACGCCGCGACGGCGAGCGTGGACCAGGCCAGCCGGCTCCCCAATCCGATGCTGGACCTCATCGGCGGCGTCCCACTGATGGACATGGGCGTCACCCCCTACGGCGTGATGCTTGCCCAGCAACTCTCCTTCCTGTGGACGCTGGAGCGTCGAGAGGCGATTGCGACGGCCAACCTCCGCGCAGCGACCGTCGAAGCGGCCGCCGCATTCGTGGGTGGGGGCCTGGACGCGCGCGCCCAGTACATCACGGCGTGGACCGACACGGAAGTCGCGCGGCTGACCGCAGGGGCGCTCGCCAGTGCTGTTCGCATCGAAGCAGCCATGCAGGTGCAGGTCGATTCCGGGCTTCGGCCCGCGAGTGACTTGGTCGACCCCATCGCCGCACGCGCGCGCCTGGAAGCGCAAGCCGCGGCCACACGCGCGCAGGCGATGCAGTCGCAACTGGCGCTTCTGCGGCGAGTGGGCGCACCGGAGGCCGCGTTGCCGACCCTTTCGGTTCCCGTGGACCTCACACCGCTCCATGACGCGCGCACGCCGGACGCCGAGGCGCTGGCTCGCGACGCTGGCACGCTGGATGAAAACCTCACGATCCTCGCTGCGAAGGCCCGCGTCACCTCCGCTGCTGCGCAGTTGGGACTGGACGAGGCGAGTCGATGGGACGGCGTTGCGCTCTCCGTCGGCCGTGAGCGGGACATGGAAGGTGATTCAGCCTGGATGTTTGGCCTGTCGATCGAGCTGCCGATCCTTGACGATGGCTCTCCGGCGATCGCACGGGCGGCGGCCGAGCTGGACGCGGCGAGATTGGACGCCGAGGCGGCGCGCCAAGACGTGATTTCGCGGTTGCGTTCATCCGCGGCCCGACTGGTCGCCACGCAGGCGGGCCTCGCGGCCGCGGAAGCCATCAGCGAGGCATCCTCGCGCAGCGCCGAAGCCGACGCGCGTGATGCCCGCGAAGGGCTGACACCGCCGGTGACCGCCCTGCAGGCAGCCATTCGTCGAGACCAAGACCTGACTGCGCTTGCCGGCGCGCGCGCCGCTCGCGCGCTTGCCACGATCTACATTGAACGCGCCCGACTCGGAGCGCGCCCCACCACCGCACTCGCCAACACGCAGCCAGGCGCCCTTTCCGGCGCTCGAGCGTCGTCCTCGACCCAATCCATGGAGATCATGCCATGACCACCTCAACGACCCCGCACGATCATCGCTTTGACTCCGACTCGGTGGCCCCCCCGCGCAAGCACCTGGGCACTCGAGTCGGCCTGCCCGTCGCCATCATCGGCACCGCCGCGGCGCTCATCCTCTTCGTCAGCTGGCGACAGCTGGCGCCGGCGACGAGCGTTGACGTGGTGCCTGTCGTGCTTCGCCCTGCCCCCGCCGGCATGCTCGGAGGCGCCGCAGCCGGGGGCTCGCAGGAGGCCACGGCCGGACTCCCGACGTCACATCGCGGCGCTGCGGCGGGAACCGTCCAAGCCGCCGGGTGGATCGAACCCAGCCCGCTTCCCATCTACGCCACGGCCCTGGAGCCTGGCGTGGTGCAGGAAGTGCTGGTGCTTGAGGGGCAAGCAGTGAAGTCCGGACAGGTCATGGTGCGGCTCATCGACGATGAAGCGAGGATCGAGGTGGACGCGATGGATGCGGAGCATGAAATGGCTCGCGCGGAACTGGCGGAAGCCGAGGACACCCTCGCTCGCAAGTCGCGCCTCATCGGGACCGATGCGGTGAGCGCCAACGAGATCGTGATGCTTACTTCTCGACGCGACAAGGTCTTGGCACAACTTGGCGCCGCCGATGCCAAGCGTCGCCGCGCCGACCTGGCGCTGGATCGAATGATCGTCCGCTCCCCCGTGGATGGGGTCGTGATCCGCGTCCTGGCCGCGCCCGGCTCGGTGGTGGGCGGCATGGAGCACACGCCCCACGTGGTGCACCTGTACCAGCCCGACAAGCTGCAAGTGCGCGCCGACATCCCCAACGCCGACATGGCACGCGTGCAGGTCGGCCTCCCGGTGGAGATCACGGTGGACGCGATGCCTGACCGGATCTTCCATGGCATCGTCAAGCGCTTCGTAAACGAGGCCGACACCGCGAAGAACACGGTGGAGGCGAAGGTGGAGATCTCCGATCCCGATCCCGTGCTCCGCCCCGAGATGTTGGTGCGCTGCAAGGTGATTCCGATGGAGGTGTTCCATGCGGGAGCTGCACATGGCGCTGGTGGCACTGGCACTTCAGGTGCCGGCGGAAGCGATTGGATCTACGCGCCCGAAGCATTGCTCGCCGGCGAGGGGCCCGATCGCACGGCCTTGGTGGTTCGCGACGCGGAAGAGGGGGTGGGCGTTGCGCGCACGGTGCAGGTGAGCGTGGGCGACGCGCGACCCGACGGGTGGATTCCTGTCTTCTCCGGGCTGGTCCCCGGCGACGCACTGGTCGACTTCCGCCCGCACTCTGCCATCGCCGACGGATCTCGCATCCGGATCACCAGCCGCGCGGAACCGGAAGGTGGCGCAGCCCGCGCGACCGAGACGGGCACCACCTTGCAGCCCGCCGCCACTGCTCCCGCCACTTCCCCCACGACCACCCACTCAACCAACGGAGGAGCCAATGGCTCTCATTGAAGCTCGACAACTCATCAAGGACTACACGCGCGGCGAGGAGCGCATTCGCACGCTGGACCATGTCAACCTGGACATCGAACAGGGTGCGTTCGTGGCGCTCATGGGCCCCAGCGGCTCCGGCAAGACCACGCTCCTCAACCTGCTCGCGGGGATCGACCGCCCCACCGGCGGCGAACTGCGCGTGGACGGCAAGAACATCGCCGGCCTCTCGCGCGGCGCCCTGGCCGCGTGGCGCGCCCGCAGCGTGGGCTACATCTTCCAGCTCTACAACCTGGTGCCCGTCCTGACGGCCTACGAAAATGTGGAGTTGCCGCTCCTGCTGCATGACTTGTCACGCGGCGAGCGACATCGTCGCGTGAGCGAGGCGCTGGCCCAGGTTGGCCTGGCGGATCGAGCCTCGCACACGCCACGGCAGCTGAGCGGCGGCCAGGAGCAGCGCGTCGCGA
>SXOD01000073.1 GCA_005776885.1 Planctomycetia bacterium | reverse complement strand
TGTCCTTCGCGGCGCGGGGTCGCCGCGACTCAACCAGTTCGCGGCGCGGGGTCGCCGCGACTCAACCAGTTCGCGGCGCGGAGTCGCCGCGACTCAGAAAGCGGGTGAAGGGACTTGAACCCTCGACATCCACCTTGGCACGGTGGCGCTCTACCACTGAGCTACACCCGCGTGCCGGCGGATCGCAGTGCGCGAACCGCAGGAGCGGGCCCAGATGCGGCCTTTCGGGGCAACTGGGCAAGACGGGCAATATACATCGGGATTTGAGGTCTGCAAGTTGAGCGGTTTCGGTGGCCTGAATCTTGATCTGTGTTACTTTCAGGGAGTGGATCCTGGCCCAACAGGCCTTCGCAGCAACGGATCGTCCCGCACCACGAGGCGCGAAGCGCTTGGGGCTGGCCTGGGCGCGCTGTCAGCGGCCGTGCTCGCGCCCGGCTGGCTGTCAAGGCGGGCAGCGGGCGCAACTTTGCCATCCAACCTGCAGGTCCGCTTGGGGTCATCCTCCGGCGCACGCCGCGGCGAGACAGGACTCGATCCCGCCGACCCGGTCTTCGCGCTCCGTGAAGGATCGCTCGGTTCGTCGGTGATGGTTCATGGGTTGCCGTTTCGGTCACAGTGGCATGGCGACTGGTTTGGTCCTGGCACGCTGCCGTTTCACTCGCCCCAGGTGGGTGATGCGCTGGGGATCGACGAAGAAGTGGATGTCGCCATCATCGGGGGCGGCCTCAGCGGCCTGGCCACGGGTGCGCTTCTCGCCTTGCGCGACCCCACGGTCAATGTCGCGATGTTCGACATGCGGACCCGGCTCGGAGGCAACGCGATCGGCGAGTCGTGGCGCGGGATCCCGTACTCGCTGGGGAGTGCGTACTTCATGGTCCCCGACAGCGGGACGCTCGAAGACGGGTTGTACTCCGAACTGGGCATCTACGACGACGCTCGCATCGACGAGGGGGGTGGATTCCGCCTCGAGTATGCGGACCAGGTCGTGGACGACCTCTGCGCCGACTGTTCCCCCGAAGAACGAACGGCACTGGCCGCCTATCGCCGCATGGTTGACACCTATGCGAACGAGACCTATCCGGACATCCCGCTGGACCCGGCCTCCGAGCCGATGGTGCTGAAGCTGGACCAATACACGCTCAAGGACCATGTCGAGTCCACCGTCGGTGGGCCGCTGCCGCCACTGGTGGCCGATGCGGTGCAGGCCTATTGCTACTCGTCGTTCGGCGTGGGCTGGGAGATCCTGAATGCGGCGGCGGGCTGGAACTTCCTGGCCGCCGAGGAGTTTGGCCGCATCGTGCTTCCCGGCGGCAATGCGGGCTTGGCGCAGCGGCTGTGGGGGGCGATGCGCGCGGCGGAGCGTCGCCGCCTGCGCGGCGCGCCGATCGGGGTGAACGCACTGCCGCTGGCCCGACTTTCCGCGCGCGTGATCGACGTCCGGCTGGAGGCGGGATCTCGCGCCGTGCGCGTGACGTGGAATGATCGATTCGGGAGGACCCGAGTGACCCGGGCCCAGCACGCCGTGCACGCTGGCAGCAAGTTCCTGGCCAGGCACATCATGCCTGAGCTGGCCACCTATGACGAAGCAAAGGAGTACGCCACGCACCAGGTGCCCACGGTGGCGTACCTCGTCGCCAACGTCTTGCTTCGTCGCCCGGCGCCCCGCGACTTCTACGACATCTTCCTGGTGCACGACGCGCAGTTCCCGGCTTTTGGCCCGGACATGGAGTTTGACCGACGCATCACGGACGTGCTCGCGGGCAGCTACACCAACGGCCCAACCGCCGATGCCGACGTTCTCACGCTCTACTGGCCGCTGCCATGGCACACCGCACGATTCACGGCCGTGAAGGACGCCGACTGGCGCACGTACGCCCAGCTTGGAGCGGAACAGATCCATCGCGTGCTCGCCCTCCTTGGCCTCACGGCAGGCGACGTCGAGCAAGTCCGGATTGCGCGGTGGGGGCACGCCATGCCATTCATGGAGCCCGGATTCCTCGCGGCTGGCTACGGCGAGGCATTGCGCCGCCCCATCGATGGCCGGATCCACTTCGTGAACCAAGACAACTGGGCGCTTCCGGCCTGGGAAAACAGCCTCGCCGACGCCGACAGTGCCGTCACGGAGATTCTGGGCTAACTGGCGGCGGGGGTGTAGCGGGCGGCGTGGGTGCAGCTGGCGTCGAGTCGTCGCTCCTTGGTGGAGGTCGCAGATTCTTGATCTGATTCGCCTTCCACTCCGGCAGCCGAAACTGGAAGCCCGCCGTGCCAACGGGAGCGCCGGTCCCAGAGATCGCGATCCACGTGCGCCCGGATTCGGCCCACATCGTGAGGTCGAGCGTCCCCGCGTCGAGCGTGTAGTGGAGCGTCGTCGTGTCGCATGCACTCAGGTCCGTCGCCTGTCGAAGATCGTCCACCTCCAGCCGCGTCAGGAGCGAGGTCAGCGGCCCCTTGGCGCGATTCGCGTCGGCGGCTTCCCATTCCACGGGGCCGGCGATGGTGACGTCCCAGTCGTCCATCCCGGGAGGAACCGCGGGACTCGCCGCGTTTGCCTCCGCGGCACCGGGCGCGGATCGGCGCGAGATCTCGAGCCCTTCAAACGCAATCCGCTGGACCTGTTCAGTGGGGATCGACACGAGATCTGTCTTGATCCACGCCGAATGATCCGCCCTTGCTTCGACACTTCCCTTCACTCGCCAGACTTGGTCGTCGCCGTCCAGCCGGATCGCCTGCGTGCGTGGTTGGAAGGTGGACTGCCCGACGATGGCGGCGGCGAGTGGTTCTTCGCTGCCGGCGAACGCGCGAAGGCGTGTGCCTGTGCGATTCGATTCGCCGCCGGCCGGTGTCTGGGCGGCTTCCGCCGAGTCGCTTCGCGGGTACTCAAGGCCGAGCGACGCATGCTTGGACGCGGTGGCGGTGAGTCGCTGGTCGTACTCCAAGCTGGAAAGTCCCATGAGCGCTGCTTTCACGGCCGTGGCATCGGCTGGATAGTGGCCAATGGAGGCGACCGACCAACCGCCGTCAGCGGCGCGCACCAGCACGATCGTCGTGCCACCGTCATCGATCTCCAGTCGGTCAACGGCGTTGATCGCATCCTTGGACCGAAGTGCGGGGAAGACCGGACCGGCGCCATCCTGCAACCGAAGGGCGGCTGTGCGGGTCTGGATGCCGTACATCGCCAGCCCCACGAGCACCGCTGTCCCGGCAAGCAATGCGAGGAGGCCCCGGCGGGCGAAGGCTCGCAAGAACGCCAGCGTCACGAGCCGCTCCTTCGCGCACGCGCCACCATCCACCACGCCGCCGCAGCGGCCACGAAGAGCGGCCACAGCAGGACGTTGGCCACCATGAGTCGGGTGCCCAGGTCGCTCACGTCGCGGCGCAGGTCAAACTGCACTTGGCGGAGCTCCTTCCGCGCATCCAGCATCTCGGCCTGCGCCTTGGCGAGCGCCTCTTCCTGCTCCGGCGTGAGGATCACGCTGGACTGGTCACTGCGTTCGCGTTGCAGCTGGGCGATTCGCATCTCGGTCTTGCGGATCTCGTCCTGCAGTTCCTTCTCGCGCGTGACGTACCGCGACTCGGCCGCGCGCTGGAGCTCATTGACGCGCTCAAAGGGCCGCCGGTATTCCCCGCGCCCGCGGAGGTTGGCCAGCGCCTCCGTGCCAGTCATGACTTCCACGGCGTTGTACGCCAGCGGGCCGTTGTCGGCGATGGCCTTCCAGCCGAGCGAGACATTGCCAAGGCGCTCTTCGGTGGCCCACGTGCGGTCGGCGAGGCAGTCGGCGTCCGAAACCACGAACAGGTTGAGTGTCCCGGTCCTGGGCGCCCCACCATCCGCCGGCGGGAACGCCGTGGTGATCGGGCCCGTGATGCGCGCCGCGAGGGCGCGCTCGGTGGCGTCGCCCTTGAAGTCCTTGATGAGCTGCTCGGGGTCGCCGAAGTAACCGATCTTCAGGGTCTGGATCAGCTGGGAGTCGGCGCTGGAGTGGAGCGCGCGCTGGATGGTGGTCGAGGCGTGCCCGACCGGCTCGATCGATCCCGCGGTCATCAGGTTGATGCCATTCAGGCCTTTGGTCATCGGGTCGTCCGAGACGAGGGCGTCCTTGGTGAGGGAGAGCCAGACGGGGTAGTCAAGGTCTCGAGCGCCGCCGCCCGGCGCCGCCACCCGCACCCGAGTGGCGAAGGCGCGGTCACCCACGACGAAGTCGGTGTCGATGTTCCACCCCCACGCGGCGGGGAGCGGCGCGAGTTCGCTGGTCGTGCCAGGCCGGTTGCCGCCGAATCCGGGATCTTGCGCGCCAGGGTCCGTCTCGCACCAGGGATCGAAGAACAGGATGATCGGCTTGCCGGAGAGCGCGAAGGTGTCGATCGACTTGAGCATCGACTCGCTCAGGGCCCGTGGGTGAACCAGGACCAGCGCCTGCGCGTCGGCGGGAAGCAGGTCGGCCGTGAGCGGCACAGTCTCCACGTCGGCCAGTTGGCGGAGCTGTGCAAAGACCAGTGGCGCGGGTGTCGGTTCGCGCTGCACCTGGGGATTGAAGGTGCCTTCGGTCGGGAGGCTTGAGAGGAGCGCCACGCGAGGCTTCTGTTCGCGACCGACCACGAGGATCGCACGGGCCACCTCGTACTCGAGGAAGGCCTCGTCCTGGGGGGCCAGGTAGGGGATGACCTCCGTCTGGTCGGTGCTGCTGCGGACGACCAGCCCCAGTGTCAATGTGTTGCCGGCACCATCCACCGTCAGCTTGGCCAACCCGGCGGCGCGGGCCGCGTCTTCAGCCTCGCTGAATGGTTCGGGATCGATGATGGACAGCGACAACTTGCCACCGCTTCCCAGCACCAGCTCTTCAAGCGTCTCGCGGACGCGCTGTGCGTAGGAGCGGATCTGCGGCGCCTGCTCGCCGGCCTGCGCGCTCCAGTACAGGTCCAGCCGGACGGGCTCCTCGAGGGCATCGACGATCGTCACCACTCCTGGCGAGAGCGTGTAGAGCCGCGCGTCGGTGAGGTCGATGCGCAGTGACCTGACGAGGAATGCCGCGGCGGTGTTGAACGCGAGGATCGCGACCACGACAATGGCGACCGCCAGGATCGTGGAGCGTGCCGCGTGGCCCCGGGCGTCGCGCGAAGCAGCTTGAATCGTGTGCGATGGAGCCATCAGTCCGCCTTCCTCCACTGGATGATCAGGGCATTGCACGCGAGGCCACCCACGATCACGCTGGTGAAGTACAGCACGTCGCGAAGGTCCAGCACGCCGCGGAGGATCGAGTCGAAGTGGAAGAGCGCACTCATCGATGCCAACGCCTCCGCCACCTCGCGTGGGGACCAGCCCGCGACGTAGTCCTGCACGGCGGGAAGTCCGGTGATGAGGAGCAGGAAACAGGCCACGACGCAGAGCACGAACGCAATCACCTGGTTCTTGGTGAGCGCGCTCAAGCAGCCGCCGACCGCCAGGAATGCGCCCGCCATCAGCATGCTGGCGACATACGACGCCACGACGACGCCGTGGTCGGGCGTTCCCAGCCATGCCACGGTGAACCACAGCGGTGCGGAGAGGATGATCGCCACGCAGGCAAAGGCCCACGCCGCCAGGAACTTGCCAATCACCAGGTCCACCACGGTGAAGGGGAGCGTCACCAACAGCTCGATGGTGCCCGTTCGCCGCTCTTCCGCCCAGAGCCGCATGCTGATCGCGGGCACCAGGAAGAGGAAGAGCCAGGGGAGGAACTGGAAGAAGGGGCGCAGGTCGGCCTGGCCTCGGTCGTAGAGCCCGCCGATGTTGAAGGTGAAGAGTCCCGACAGGAACAGGAAGATGACGAGGAACACGCTGGCGAGCGGCGTGTTGAAGTAGGACGCCAGCTCCCTGCGGAAGATGGTGGCCACCCGCTGGGCCCCGGTCGTGACACCGTTCATCGTGAGCCCTCCTTGACGGCCACGCCGAGGCTGCGTGCGACCCGGCGCGAGGCCTCATCGGCCGTGTCCTTGGTGGTGAGTGCGCGGAACACGTGGTCCAGCCGGTTCCTGTCGACGCTGCGCGGGGCCCTGGAGTCCATTTCGTTGGGCGTGCCGTCAAAGACTATCTCGCCACGATTGATGATGACGGCGCGCGTGCAGACGGCCTCGACTTCCTCCAGAATGTGCGTGGAGAGGACCACCGAGCGGTCGCTGCCAAGGTGGCGAATCAGCTCGCGGACCTCGTGCTTCTGGTTGGGGTCCAGCCCATCGGTCGGTTCGTCGAGTATCAGGATGCGAGGATTGTGGATGAGCGCCTGCGCCAGCCCGACTCGACGCTTGAAGCCCTTGGAAAGGGTCTCGATGGTCTGCCGCCGCACGGCGCCGAGGTTGACTCGGTCGACCACGACGTCCACGGCCTTCCGAAGTGCATCGCCGGTGAAGCCCCGGGCGCGGCCGATGAACCGCAGGAACTCTTCCACGCGCATGTCGGGGTAGCCAGGGGCACCCTCGGGGAGGTAGCCGAAGGTCCGCTTCGCGCCGAGTGGGTCTCGGTCCAGCGCGATCCCGTCGAGCGTCACGCTTCCAGCGGTCGGTTCAAGAAACCCGGTGAGCATTCGCATGGTGGTGCTCTTGCCGGCGCCATTGGGGCCGAGGAATCCAAGCACCTCACCGGAGCGGACCGTCAAGTCGATGCCGCGCACGGCGTGGATCGCGCCGAAGCGCTTGTCCAGCCCGTGCGCGATGATGAGCGGTGCCCCTGGGGTTCGTTGGTCAGTGGTCGGAGTCTGCGGCATGGCAGGTGGTTGTCGATCCCAGCGAGGGCGAAAGGTATCCCGTTACCGGTTGCTTGTCGAGGCCTCGCCGGGCAGGTGCACTCGAGCCAGTCGCAGGCTGTTCACGACGACGCTGACGCTGGAGAGGGCCATCGCACCGCCCGCCACGATCGGTGGGAGTGGGGAGCCGAAGAGCGTGACGGAGAGTCCGGCGGCCAGGGGGAGGCATGCGGCGTTGTACGCGAATGCCCACCAGAGGTTCGCGTGAATGGTCGTGAGCGTCCGTCGAGCGACGACCATCGCATCTGCCGCCGCCGAGATCCCGTCTCGGACCAACACAACGCCCGCCCCGGCGCGCGCGGCATCCGTTCCCTCGCCGATGGCCATCGCGAGGTCTGCCTGCGCGATGGCGGGGGCGTCGTTGACGCCATCGCCCACAAACGCGACGCGTTGGCCGCCCTCCTGCAGTTCCTGCACGATGGCCCGCTTGCGGGCCGGGGTCGCCTCGGCGTAGACCCGCCCGATGCCGAGGGTGCGTGCGACATCCGCGGCGGGTCCCGTGGCATCGCCCGTGGCCATGACGACCTCCACTCCCAGGCGACGGAGGGAGGACATCGTCGCCGCCGCATCCGGGCGGATCGTGTCGGTCGCCGCGAGCACCGCCGTGGCGTGGCCGTCGATGGCCACCCAGAGGAGACTGGCATTCGCGGGCGTCGTGACCGCGGACGGGTCAATCCGGGTGCCCTGTGTGTCCAGAAAACGGGCGTTGCCGACGATCACGCGCTGGCCATCGACCACACCCTCGACGCCGCCGCCCTCATGCGACCGGAAGGAGCTCACGGGACCAACCGCCACGCCCCTCGCCTGTGCCGCGCGCATCACTGCGCGAGCGAGGGGGTGTTCGGAACGGTGCTCGACGGCCGCGGCCATCGCCAGGAGCTGCAGTTCCGTGCAGCGGGCCGGGCCCGGCAGCATCACGATGGCCGCGATGTCCGGGCGTCCGATCGTCAGTGTGCCAGTCTTGTCCACGACGAGCGTGGTGATGGATCGAGCTCGCTCAAAGACGTCTGCTCCGCGAAAGAGCACGCCCGCGCGCGCTGCCCGCCCCACGCCGACGCTGACGGCGGTGGGCGTGGCCAGCCCGAGCGCGCATGGGCACGCGATGACCAAGACCGTCACGAAGGTCACCAGGGCGATCGCCGGCTCTCCCGGTCGCGCAATCCACCAGCCGATGGCGGAAGCGATCGAAATCACCAGCACGGCTGGCGTGAACCACGCGGCCACGCGGTCCACCAACCGCTCCACCGGCGCGCGTGATCCCTGCGCGTCGCGGACGGCGGCAAGGATGCCTGCCAGGGTCGAGCCTGCGCCTGTGGCGGTGGCCTTCATCCGGAGTGCCCCTCCGCGCACGACGCCCCCCGACCGAAGGCGGTCGCCGTCGACCACGTCGCGAGGCAACGGTTCGCCGGTCAGGCTGGATTCATCGAGGGCGGCAGCGCCGTCCACCACCACGCCGTCCACCGGCACTCGCTCGCCGGGGCGCAGCGCCACGATGTCTCCGACGGCGACCGTCTCGACGGGGACGGTTCGCTCGACCCCCCCTCGGACGATCGTGGCCGTCGTGGGCATCAGCGACGCCAGTTCGCGGACGGCGTCCCCCGTGTGCAGGAGCGCTCGGGCCTCCAGCAACCGGCCCAGCAGCACAAAGGCCGTGATGATCGCGGCCCCCTCGAAGAAGAGCGGCGCGTGGCCATCCACCCCGGAAGTCCCGAGCGCGGTGGGCCACACCAGCGACACGAGTGACGCGATGTACGCGGTCCAGACCCCGATCGTCACCAGCGTGTGCATGTTGGCCCGGCCGTGGACCAGTGCTCCCACGCCCAACCGGGCAATCGGCCATCCGCACCAGAGGACGATCGGCGTCGTCAGCGCGCACTCGATCCATCCTGGCCAAGGTCCGTGTCTCATCGATTCCGGCCAGACCGAGCCGTGGCTCATCCCCAGCACGAACTCGGGGACACCCAGGAGGGCCGCGACGGCCACTCGAGCCCGGAGCGCCCGGATCGTGGTGCCCAGTTCATGGGCGCGGTGATCGTGATGACTTCCCGCGGTGCTCGCTTCCGGCATGGGCGAGTCCGCGACGACGCCGAATCCAGCCTGGAGGATGGCCGCCTCGATCGATTGCCGAATCGCCCAGTCCAAGGCCACGCCCGACGCCAGCTCGACGCGTGCGGTGGCTGTTGCGAAGTTGACCTGCGCGGACTGCACGCCCACGACGGACCCGCACGCCCGTTGCACGCTTGACGCACAACCGGCACAGTGCATGCCGGTCACCGCCAGCTCGATCGTGCGGCCGTGCGCTTCGTGTGCGTGGTGGTGCGGAGACTGCGTCAGCGGTCGGAGGGGGGAATCCCCATGCCCTTGCGGTCAGGGTACGCCGGAACCGGCGTGACCTTGAATGGGTGCTGCTGGATCGACTGCAGCATGAGGTCGACGGCCTTGGCCAGCTGCGGGTCGGTCCCGCCGCGGGCGATGCCGCCCTTCATGACGCTTGGGTCATCAAGCACCGCCACGTCGGGGTCGACGCCATGTCCTTCGATGCCCCAGGTACCGTCGGTCTCGTAGAAGGCAAACTGCGGGACGGAGACGCTGGTTCCATCGACAAACTGGGGCGTCCCGGAGATGCCCACCAAGCCGCCCCACGTCCGCGTGCCCACCAGCGGCCCGAGCTTGGAGTTCTTGAAAAGCCACGGGAACATGTCGCCGCCTGAGCCGGCGAGGCCATTGATGAGCATGCACTTGGGGCCAAAGATCCCATCCGGCGGCCAGACCCAGGGATCGGAGTCCCGGCGGGCCCAGAAGTTGGTGACGGGTCGATCGAGCAACTCGATGAATCTCGTTGGGATTTGCCCGCCGCCATTCCATCGATCGTCCACGATGACGGCCTGCGTGCCGCGTGCCGCCAGCGACTGCCGCACAAGGTCCGTCTGGCCGTCCGTGCCGGTGTTTGGCACGTAGATGTAGCCAACCTTGCCATCGCTCATTTTCTCCACGAATGCCCGATTCATCTCCACCCAGGATCGATATCGAAGGTCGGACTCCGAACCCAGGCAGGTGATCGGGACCTTGCGCTCCTGGCCATCCGCGAATGGCTTCTCATTCACGGTGAGGACGCAGGTCTTCCCCGCAAGATTCTGGAATCCGGCCCAGGGATCGATGTCGGTGCGCAGCGGAGCGTGATCCACGGCGAGCACGCAGGTGCCTTCCTTGATGTTCACGCCAAGTGCGCGGAGCGGGTTGCGGGCATCCACCTCCGCGGCGGAGCCTTCGTAGATCCGCTTGATGCGCCAGGCCGAGTGGGTGGTGCCATCCACGTCTTCCGTGGCCAGCTCCCAATCGACGCCGAGCATGCCGGTCCCGTCGCCACCGCCGCCATTGCCGCGCCCTCGGCGCCCGCCGGCACTGCCGTTGTAGTAGGCGTGTCCGACGTTCAGCTCGGAGATGAACTCGCTGATGAGGAACGAGAGGTCCGCTCGCGTGTTGCAGTCGTTCACCAGGTTCAGGTACTGGTCGCGCAGTCCGTTCCAGTCGACCTTGTGCATCGATGGGTCATAGAACCAATCGCGGTACACGACCCAGCAGTCGCGCATGACCTGCTTCCATTCCTGCCGTGGGTCGATCGATGCCAGCATCGGCTGGTTTTGCACGTTTTTCGGCGCCGCCCCCGCGGAGGCCTTCGCGTAGGCCACGCTTCCCTGTCGGCCGATGAGGATCGACTTGCCGTCAGGCGTCATCTCGAACGAGCCACCCTCACAGACCTTCTTCTCGCCTCCATCCCATGACTCGATGTCAAAGAGGCGAATGCCACCTTCGCCGCCTGAACGCCGCGCGAAGATGAGCGCGCCCTTCTCATTGACGGCAAGCGAGCCGAACGACCCATTCGCGGGAGGGAGCCGAATGCCTCGGGATTCCAGCCCTTCAAAGTCGATCACGAATCCCTTGCGGCCCGGCTTGGCGTCTTCCGGCTTTTGTTCTCCGGCAGGTGGCGCAGCTTCGCCCGCATCCTTTGGCGCGTCAGCGGGTGATTCCCTGGCGTCCTCCTTCGACTTGTCCGTGGGCTCCCCCGTGGGCTCCGCCTTGGGCTCCTCCTCCGTCTTGGGCTCCTCCTTGGCCTTCGGCTTCTCCACCTTCTCCTCGTCACTTTCAACCGCCGTTGGATTCTTCACGTCGGCGCGCAGCGGGAAGGCCACCAGCACTTCGCTCTCGCCATAGATCCATGTCGTGTCGAGTGACGAATACGTCACGTTGAACGACTGGTCGGTCGCGGCATAGAGCCACTCTCCCTTTCGGTCAAAGGCCGGGTGCCCCGCCGGGAACTGCCCGCTGGAAACCTGGTGAACGTCGCCGCTCTCCATGTCCCGCACGAAGACGCCGTGGAACGGGTGCGCGGGAAGGGTCTGGGTCCAGGCCAGCCAGGAAGAGTCGTGGCTCCACGACGGCAGGGGGATGTCCTCCTCCCACCGCTCCTTGCCGATCTGGGTGCGCTCGGCGCTCTCGACATCGACCACATACAGCGTTCCGGTCTTGTCGGTGTAGGCGATCTGCCTGGAGTCTGGGCTCCAGTTCATTTCCTGCTTGAAGAGCCCGTCGGTGGTGAGCCGCCGACGATTGGCCAGCGTCTCGGCCTCCGCGACATACAGGTCGTACCCGTCCGAGGCTGAGTCATCGAACCAGGCCATCCAGGTGCCGTCAGGGCTCCAGGTTGGGTAGCGTTCGGCGACGCCGCTCGTGTTGGTGAGGTTGCGAGGCGTGCCGTGTTCGGCCGGAAGCGTGAAGATGTCGCCGTGAGCTTCCACGATGGCCCGCTTGGCGCCGGGGCCGGTGTTCCAGGAACCCAGCTGGCTTGAGACGTTGGTGTCCTCTCGCGCCAACTCGGGTCGATTCCCGGGAATGCGCACGTTGACCACCCGCGTGGTGTTCCCCATGAGGTTGAGCACCACCAGTTCGGCGCCGTGCTGATAAACGATCTCCCCGGACGTGCCGTCGTCGGGGCCGACACTGGGCCACTTGAGGTCGAAGTCCTGGTACCGAGTGACCTGCGAGCGTTGGCCTGACGCGGGGTCGTACCGCCAGATGTTGCTCCTGGCGCTCTCTCCCTCGTCGCTGAGGTAGTAGAGCTTGTCGCCGTGCCACATCGGGATGGTGTCGACGCCCTCCCAGGTGGTCGCCTGCCTCGACTCTCCCGTCTTGAGGTTGTAGATCCAGATGTCGGTGGCCATGCCGCCTCGGTAGCGCTTCCACGTGCGCGTGTCGACCGAGTGGAGCGTGTACGCCAGCCAGGTCCCCGTGCGGTCGATGGTGCCATTCGCGCCGTACGGGACCGGAAGCGGTTCCGGAAGTCCGCCAGTGGCGGGCACCGTGTAGAGCTCAGTCGCGCGCGGGTACACGCCCATCCCGCCCGCGGTGAACAGCAGTCGACCGTCCGAAGTCCATTCGTTGAGCGTCTCGCCCGCGGGGTGGTGCGTCACCTGGAAGGGGACGCCTCCCACGGTCGGGATCGTGTACAGCTCACGACTGCCGTCGTAGTCGCCCACGAAGGCGATCGTGGACCCGTCCGGCGAGAACTTCGGGAACCCCGCGGCGCTGGGCGGCGCGGCGACCGGCGTGGCCTCGCCACCCGACTTCGGGACGCGCCAGAGCTCGCCGGCGAATGAGAAGACGATCTCGTCCTTGCCCAGGTCGGGGTACCGGAGAAGCGACGCAGGCGGACTCTGCGATTCACCGGCGGCCAGGAGGATGAGCGGGAGCAGCAGGGAGGGAGTCGGCATGGTTCCTCGTTGTAGGCGGCGTCGCCGAGGCACGGCGCGCCTTCGGCATGAATCTCCCGAGAATAGGTGAATGCCACCGACCGATCCGTCGATGGAGTGCGCTGTAGGATCGCCTCCCCATGTCCCAGCACTCGAACAAGGTGGCCCTCATCACGGGCATCACCGGCCAAGATGGCGCGTACCTGGCCGAGCTCCTCCTCAAGAAGGGCTACACGGTCCACGGCATCAAGAGGCGTTCCAGCCTCTTCAACACGGACCGGATCGACCACCTCTACCAGGACCCGCACGTCGACAACCGGAAGTTCGTCCTGCACCACGGGGACATGACGGACTCCACCAGCCTGATCCGCATCATCCAGTCGGTCCAGCC
>SXOD01000072.1 GCA_005776885.1 Planctomycetia bacterium | reverse complement strand
TTCGAGATGACGAGATCACCGCGCTGCACGGAGGGCGGATCAAACGTCACGAGTTGCGCAGCGCGCAGCACGATCGTGTAGTCCAGCGCGCCGTTCTTCTTGAGCGTGTCGACCACGCCCGCGACGGTGGAGTCCTTCTGGCCGACGGCGACGTAGATGCAGACGACGGCATCCGGCGTGCCCCAGTACTGCTTCTGGTTGATGATCGCGTCCAGGCAGACGGCCGTCTTGCCGGTCTTGCGGTCGCCGATGACCAGCTCGCGCTGGCCGCGGCCGACGGGGATCATCGAGTCGACGGCCTTGATGCCGAACTGCAGCGGTTCGGTGACGGGCTGGCGGAACGCGATGCCCGGCGCCACGATGTCGACCTTGCGCGTGGAAGTGGCCTTGATCGCGGGGCCACCGTCGATGGCATTGCCCAGCGGATCCACGACGCGCCCGAGCATCTCTGGTCCGACCGGCACCTCCAGGAGTCGACCCGTCGCTCGCACGGTGGCGCCTTCGCGGACCTTGGTGCTCTCGCCAAAGAGCGCCGCGCCGACCACGTCGGTCTCCAGGTTCATGACCTGGCCGGTGATCGTGCCGCCGCCCTCGGCCTCAAACTCAAGGAGTTCGCCGGCGGAGACCTTGCTCAGGCCGTAGATGCGGGCGATGCCGTCGCCGACCTCCACCACCTCGCCAACCTCGCTGATCTCGAGCTGCGAGCGGTACTGGTCGATTTCCTGCTTGATGACGGATGCGATTTCGTCGGTCTTGATCTTCACTGTGAAACCTCTGGGGGAGTGTCGTTCTGGGTGTCTGTGGATTCGTTCGTGTGCCGCGGCGAAGTCAGTTCAGGAACTTGTCGATGTTCTCGCGCACGGCGGCGCTGCCGGTGTCGATGAGGCGCGTGCGCAGGCGGGAAAGCCGCGTGGCGATGCTGCCGTCGATGAGCTGGTCGCCGATGCGGAGCTTGATGCCACCGATCATGCCGGGATCGGCGAGGTAGTGGAAGACGGGTCGACGCCCGGTGGCGCGTTCCACCTCGGCGGTGGCCACGGTGAGCGAGTCGCCGTCGAGCGGCTTGCCATCGAGCGTGTAGACGGTCACTTCGACGAATCCGAACTCCGCCTCGAGCAGTGCCTCGTAGGCAGCAAGAATCCCCTCCAAGTCCGCCAGACGACCCTTGCGGTTGACGACCAGGAGGAATCGCACCACCAAGTCTGAAAGCTTGCCGCCGAACATCCTCTCGATGCTCGCCGCGCGCTTCTCGGGGTCGATGATGGGGCTGTGCAGGAACTCGCGGAAGGTGCGATCGCCGCGCGACGCCTCCACGACGGCCTCCAGCTCGTCGGCGCCATCGCGGAGCGCCTGCTCGCCGCCCGCGGACTTCGCGAGGTCGAACAGCGACTGCGCGTAGACCTTGCCGACTTCGTCAATGGTGGATGGCATGGTGGCGTGGCTCGGTGCGATTCGTGGATTGGCTCAGTTCCGGGTCGCCGCCAACTCCTTGAGCGAGTCGGCGATCAGGGTCGATTGGTCAGCGGGCTTGATCTCGCGACCGAGGATTCGCCCGGCGACCGACACGGCGAGGTGCGCCGCGTGGGCTTCCAGGTCGGCGACTGCCTGCTTGCGGGCGCTCTCCATGTCGTCATGGGCGCGTCGCTTGAGGTCGGCCAACTCGGCCTCCGCCTTGGTGCGCAGTTCGCCCGCAATGCGCTGGGCATCGGCACGCGCCGCGGCGATGGTCTTGGTGGCCTCGTCCTGGGCCTCGACGAGGCGCTTCTCGAAGGCGGCCTGGGCGGCCTTGGCTTCGGTGCGCGCGGCTTCCGCCGCCGCGATCTCGCCGAGGATCTTGTTGTTGCGGTCATCGAGCCCCTTGGTGATCGTCGGCATGATGAACTGCGCGAAGATCGCGAAGAAGACGACGAAGACGACGACGGCCGTGATGTACGGCGCGATCGTGTCGAAGGCAATCGGGTCAGAGGAGGCGAGAATCATGCTGGTTCCTGGGCTGGTTCCGGGCCGGGCTTCGTATCCATCGGTCCATCCGTCCCCTCGCTCCCCCCGGCCCGCTCAAGCGGGCCGGGGGAATGCGGGGACCGATTCGTGACGGGCGACCGACGCCGCCCATCGTGCAGACGACTCAGTTGCCGCCGCCCGGGAACGCGCCCAGGCCGACGACGACGGCGAACAGCGCGACGCCTTCGATGAGCGCCGCGGTGAGGATCATGTTGATGAAGATCTTGCCGGCCATCTCTGGCTGGCGGGCGATCGCCTCAACGGCGGAGCCGCCGATGCGGCCGATGCCCAGGCCAGCGCCCAGGACGGCGAAGCCGACGGCGAGGCCGGCACCGAGGCCGGAGCCGGTGTTCATGGCGTTGGCGGGGGCGTCAGCAGCGAGGGCAACCTCGGGGGCGAGGACGGCAGCCGCGGCGAACGCAAGCATGGCGAGGGTGAAAATGCTCTTCATTGGAATCGGTCTCGGTCTGTCTCTGGCGCCGTGGGTGCGCCTCGGGTCAGGTACGGGATTCGCCGACGACCCACGGTCGGCGATTGCTGGGGTCACCAGCGGGAGGTTGTGTCCGGCTCGGGCATCGGGTGGAAGACCCGGCGCCTGTCGCCGGTGAAGTCAGTGCGCGGCGGCCGTCGCCGGCGCGTGGCCGTGCGAGTCCGCGTGATCGTGAGAGTGCTCCTCGTCATGCGCGTGGTCATCGCCGTGCGACATCAGGCTGATGAAGACCGCCGTGAGGAACATGAAGATGAACGCCTGGAGCAGCGCGACGAACAGTTCCAGGAACGAGATCAACACGCCGAAGGTGCCGCTGAGGAGCGTGATCGAGGCCACGCCAAAGGTGCCGGCCCCGGCCTTGGCCGCGGCGGCGCCGAAGCCAAACAACACGGCGAGGAGCGTGTGCCCCGCGACCATGTTGGCAAAGAGTCGGATGGCCAGTGCGGCGGGCTTGATGATGAGGCCGGCCAGTTCCACCACGAAGATGAGCGGGATGACCAGCCAGAGGAAGATCGGGCCTCGGACCAGGTCGGGGCCACCGCAAAGGTGTTCCAGGGTGCCCAAGATGCCCAGCTCGCGGATCGACTGGTAGAGGATGGCCACGAGGCTGACGGTCGCCAGGCCGCCGGTCACCAGGATGCTGGCGGTCGCGGTGCCTCCAAAATAGACGGCGGACTTCTGCGAGAAGTTGGCTGGCACGTCGAAGTGCGGGTGGTGGCCAAACACCACGAAGACCGCCTCTTGCATGTCCGCCCAGGGGACGAGCCCGAAGAGATTCAGCGTCAGGACGAAGAAGAACTGGCTCAGGAGGAACGGCGTCCAGGTGTTGGCCAGGCGCTCGCCCATCACGGGCTTGAGCATCTCATCCCGAAGGTGGAGGACCATGACCTCGATGACTTGGCCCAGCCTGGACGTGGTGATGTAGCGCCGATTCCCGTCGCTCTCAGGACCGGTTTGGATGGCCTTGGCGGCCTTGACCAGAACGAACATCGCCACGGCAAAACCCGCGACGATCGAGAGCATGCTCAGGGTGAGCCACTCGTTGATGTTCTTGTCAACCACATGGCCGACCGGGTCGGCGCCGCTGGCAAAGATGGTCTGGAGCATGGGGTGGGGGCAGTGCGAACGGTCGGGCGGACGGGGCCCGGCGGTCCGTCACGGGGCGCGCTGTCCGCGAGTCGCGAACTGGCCGGACAGCGAACTGGCCACGATCGAGACCTCCACAAACAGGGTCACGAGGTAGGTCGTTGCCGCCGCCAAAAGCAGCGCCCAGGGGGTTCCGGGGGGCGGGAAGTATATCAATCCGACCACCGCCGGGGTGATCAGCAGCCTCCCAACGGTCGCCCCCATCCACCACGCCATCCAAGTGCTGCCTTCACGGATCCGCCAAGGTGCGATCGCCAGCCAAATCCCCGCCTGGACCGCCCAAACCGCGATGATGATGGCCAGTGCGCGCTCCCGGGACTCCGCCCAACCACTGATCCGGTCGCACAAAATCCACCAGGTGGCCAAGACGGCGCCGGAGGCGATCGACTGCCCAAGGAGTGCCCTGGCCGTCGGAAGCGCGAACTCGGGCTCGCGGCGGCGGGGCGGAGAGCCGTCCGTGGGTTCACCGCTCATCGGGAGTTCCCCGTGGTTTCACTGCCCATCGCGACCCTCCCCCTGGGTCGGCCGCTTGGCACTGGAGTCCCCGACATGGGAGTTCACGCGCCGCTCGATTCGGTCCATCTCGTTGACGGCCTTGTATGCGCCGCGGATCAGCGAGTAGAGGCCGACCCCGATCCCGATGCTGGCGCCGACCATCAGGCCCGTTCGGTCGGTCCCCTGCCACTCGTCCCACCCCCATCCGATGAGGGCGCCGGCGGCCACTTCGCTGGACATGATCCAGGCCAGGCCGAACATGCGCCAGCCGATCCGCATCTGGGATTCGTCCGCGCGTTGCTTGTCGCGGTTCGCGCTGGATTGGTCACTGGCGCCAGGCATGAATCGAGGAGCCTACGCGGTCGATCCCCTACCATCCCGGCCCCATGGCCCTGCGCAACGAGGACTTTGTCGACGTCACCCCCACGCGGCTGGACACGACGGAACGCCTGTTCGTCGTGAACATCGTGAAGGGGCTGGGCACGACGATGCGCCACTGCCTGCAGAATGTGGGCCGCAATGGCCGCACGCCGCAGAACATCCGGGTCATCCAGTACCCGGAAGAGAAGCGCGACGACTTTCCCGTGGAGCAAGGCGGCCAGTTCCGCGACTACTTCCGCGGGGTCCATCGACTCAACAAGGACGAGGACGGCCGCGTCCGGTGCGTCGCGTGCATGATGTGCGCGACGGCATGCCCCGCCAACTGCATCCACATCGTGGCGGAAGAGAGCCCGTGGGAGGATCGCGAGAAGTACCCCAAGCAGTTCGACATCGACGAGCTGCGCTGCATCTACTGCGGCATGTGCGAGGAAGCGTGCCCCTGCGACGCGATCGAACTCACGCCGCACTACGAGATCACGGGACTGTCGCGGCAGGAGTTGATCTTCGACAAGTCGAAGTTGCTGCGCATCTACGACGAGACCATCGACGAAAAGCCGATGTGACCCCGCCGCTCACTTTCCGCGCAAGAGGTTTCCCAGCCCCTCCAGCACCCCGCCGCCGGCACGCTCCACGTCGATCGCGGGGCGAACCTTCATCTCCAGCCGGTTGGACCCGTCAAGCTTTCCGGTGAAGTCGACCCGGATGCTCGCGGCCTCGCCGAGGCTGACCGGGACCATCTGCATGAGGTTGCTGAGTTGGACCGCCACCCCGCGGACAATCGGGACGTTGGTGAGGTCTCGGGCCATGCTCGCAACCGGGTACGCCACCGAAAGCTCGCGGGCAAAGGGCGGGTCCTGCGTCAGGTCGATGTCGCCGGCCATGCGCAGCTCGGTCTGCCAAGTCGTGCCGTACTTGCCGATTCCCACAACGAAGTCGCGGTAGGCGAGGTTGCCCCGCGTCACCGCGAAGTGCAGCGGGCCGACGAGCCCTTGGATGGTCGTTGAGCTCCCGTCCAGCTTGAGGAGGCTCAGGATCTGGTTCTGGTGCTGCATCGTCACGACCCCCGTCGTCACGGTGCCCACGGCATCCAGCGTCCGCCACGAGTCGATTGGCATGCGCAGCGAATCCAGCTTCAGGACGATGGGAGGCGCCTGGGTGATCGATCCGAGGATCGGGTTCAGTCCCTCCAGCAACTGGTCACGGAATGCCGTCGGTGCCTCAAACTTGATCGTGGCGGGCTGGTCGGCGGTGACGACAAGGTTCCCGCCAACCAACTTGACCAGTGGCGCGCTGACGGCCAGCGCCGGCGTGGCCAGCGAGACGTCAAAAGATGTCTCTGCGGCGCGGTCCCGCGCGGCTGGCGCGGCGAGCGCCTCGATCGACAGATTCAATGTCTCGCCCAGCGCGCCGGAGAGGTCTCGGTCCAGGCGCAGGAGTGCGTCGGCCACCCGCATCGGCACGGCGCTGGCGGCGAGATGCCCATCGAATCGAGCGCTCTTCAGGCCCATCGTTCCATCGGGTTGCCGGAGGCCGTAGGCCGTGACATGGGCGGCGATCGGACTGGTGCCGCTGGCCGAGGTGACGCCGGAAGTCAACGTGAGCAGCGCCTTGGTGCCAAGGGACTCCGCCGAGAGCGAGAGCGACGTCTGGGCCAGCGTGATGGGCGCACCCTGCGACAGCTGCAGCGTCGCCGGCGACATGGTCAGGTCGATGGCCACGGCACGGTTCGCCAGCTCGCCCGTGAGCGGCAGCCGCTTGAGGCGCGCATCGATCGTGACGTCGGAGATCGAGGTGAGGCCCACGGACTCCTTGGCGCCCTGCCACGCCCAATCCTGCAGTGAGCGAGCCAGCGTGCCGTTGAGCGTGGCTCGCAGCGTGCTCTCGCGAAGCGCCACGACCGATCCCGACGCATCCCGCTCGAACGTGAAGGACGTGTCGGCCGAGAAGGGACTGACCGACTCGGCAGACGGCCCGGCGGATCCGGCGATCGAGAGGCTCACGCCGCGCGCCGCATCATTCGACGAGACGTTGGCGGTCACCGCACCGATCCACACCGGCGTGTAGGTCTTGAAGTCCAGGTGGCCGGGGCCCAGCGCGAGCGTGCCCTTCACCTCGCCCCGGAGTGCGCCGGCGACAATCGTGACCGCGTCAATGTGCACGCTCGCCGGAATCGAGTCGCCGGATGCCATCGGACGCAGGGCCTGCGCCGGGAGCGGCATCGGCTGCCCCGAGGCGAGGGCCGGCAGGAGCTTGGCGTCGATGGCGGCCGTGATCGTGGAGTCGCTGATGGCGATGCGACCGTCGGTCGCTCGAGCCGAGACGGTGCCACGAATCAAGGGGAATGAGACCTCGGCCGTCCCCGACCATCCTTCGGTCGATCCTTGCGCGGCCAGCTTGGCTGAACCTGCGCCGGCCACCACGCCGGCTGCCTCTTCGGCTCCGAGGACTGAGGCGAGTCGATCGCCCGCGGCCACGTCCAGTGACCCTTCCACCAGCCAGTCGGTCGCTCCGGCCCGGTCGCTCCAGCCGAGCGAGGCGTTCACCGCGGCGATGGCGCCTCCCGCGGACGCAAGGCTCGCCTTCAGGGTGCCGCTCGATCGGCGTGATTGGTCGAGCT
Source organism: Planctomycetia bacterium (assembly GCA_005776885.1). GTDB lineage: Bacteria > Planctomycetota > Phycisphaerae > Phycisphaerales > SM1A02 > SXOD01. The sequence continues at coordinate 20,040 of SXOD01000072.1, read as the reverse complement.
CGACGGTGGCTGCGAGATCGACCGCAGACAGGGAGACTGGCCCGCTGAGTCCGGGCGCCCGATCGACCGCCACGCTGCTCACGCGAACGCGAGCCAGGACTTCCGTCTCGACGATGGACCAGCTGCCGTCGTGGCCGCTCGCGAGCGTGAGCGGAGCGACGTCGATCACCAATCCGTCGATCGCGCCGACGCCGATCGATGGCGAGGTCCCCATCCAAGGCTCCAGCAAGGCACCGGAGCACGCGCCCGAGGTCGTGATGGGGCCAAGCGTGATCTTCCCCGCCTCCGACATCGCCACCGGGCAGGCGCCATGCAGCCCCGCATCGGTCCAGCTCACTCGAGCGGTCCCGCCGTTCGCATTCCACTGATCCAGCTGCACCTGCACTCGCGCCTCGCCGAGCCCGGCCTGGGCAAGTTGTGAGGCCGTGACCGCATCCACGCCCGGCATCGCGCCTACGTCGAACGGACCGAAGGCCGCCTGCGCCTGCTCCACGCTCCAGTCGCCCGACACGATCCCGCGTGCGACAAGGTCAAGGTCAAATGGGATGCCCTGGCATCGACCCGCGAGTTCGACGCTCAATCCCTGGGACATCGCGGTCGTCGCCACTCGACCCTCCGCCCACCCGACCGAGACGGTGGACCAGCGCGAGACCGACGGCGCCGACGTCGGCGATGGCGTGAACGCCGCGAATCCGACGTCGTTGAGGGTGACGCGCGTCTCGAACCCGATCGCGCCAACGTCCCACGACGGATCCCCCACCGCCCCGAAATCGACGAACGACCCGGCGAGCGTGCAATCGGTGCGGCCGACCCAGCCGTCCATGCCGGTCAGTGCCGCCAGGGTCGATCCATCCAGTGACGCGTGCCCGTCGACCTGCTCCAGCCGCACGGTGGGTCCCCCCTGCACGAGGTCGGCGCTCAGCGAGACCTGCGGCGATGAGAGCGCGGCCCGCATCCGCCGTGGATCGGCCGCGGTGGCCGGCGCGAGCGTGACATCCATCGTCGGCCCGATGGCATCGACGAGGACCATGCCGCTTGGCGCCCACGCCTGCAGCGAGGAGACGGGCCAGTTGGAGATCGTGAGCGAGCCAGCCAGGATGGGCAACGCACGCGACGAGCCCGCGGCCGATGGCGCCGGCTCAAACGAAAGATCCGCCGCGAGCGATGAAGCCAAGGCCTGGTCGCCCGCGATCTTCGCGTTGGCGCGCACCTGGCCACTGGAGCCGCTCCCGGCCACGCGCACGCTGGCGTCCAGCGACTCCAGCCGGAGCGCGGTGCCCGGTCCGGGAATCGGGATGTTTGACCCAGCCACGGTGAATTCCAGCGAGCCAGCGTCGAGCGTGCCGGTCCACGAGCCGCGGCACTCGATCGACCCGGCGAGGTCGCCGACGCGCGTGCCGGACTTGAGGTCAAAGGTGATCGAGTCTGCCGCAGAAGTCACGGTCGCCTTCGCGCGATCGATCTCGCCCACCACCTGCTTGCCCTGTGCATCCAGGAAGACAATGCCCAGCGACTGGATGTCGAGCGAACAGTTGGGCGTGGCGGCCGGGGTGGCACTGGGCGGCCCTTGCAGCGAAAGGATGCCGAGGGCTCCATCCTGCAGCAAGCGGGTGCGTGCCGTGCCAGCGATGGAGACAGTCGCTCGATCGATGCCGCTCACGACCAATGGAATCAGGCCGCGCTGCACCTCGATGGATCCGGCGAACGAATCGCCCTCCGCCGTCGACACCGTGACGCTGTCGATCGATTGGCTCGCCATCCATCCGAACCCCACGCCGGAGACCGACACCGTCGATGCGCCGGGCAGGGCACGCTTCAGTTGCGACGCCACGAGCGACGGGCCGATCGTCCAGCCAATCACGCTCGGTGCCATCGCCACAAGGGCGACGCCGGCCCCCACATACCACCATCGCCTCGACGCACGGGGCGTCGCTCCACTCGAAGAGGATGGCGTGCTGGAGTCGCTGCGGTTGGGCTCGGGGTTCACGCCCTGATCGTAGTTGGCGTGCTCGCGGACCCGGCACCGGATGCGAGCATTCTGTCGACGGCCTGCCGTGCCGCCGCCCGCGCCTCGGGGTGGACCCGAATGGGATTCACCACGCGCCCGGCCGCAAGCTCGTCCAGCACCCAGAGGAGGTGTCCCTGGTCGATCCGGTACATCGTGGTGCAGAGGCACTGGCAGCCCGAAAGGCTCTGCACATCCACCCCCTTCGGGGCCATCTCGATCGCCAGGCGGTCCACGAGGTGGATCTCGGTCCCCACGGCCCACGACTCGCCGGGGGCCGACGCGCGAACGCGATTCAGGATCCGCTCGGTGCTGCCGAACTCGTCCGCGAGGTCCACCACCTCCTGCGAACACTCTGGATGCACGATGACGCCGCGGGACGGGTCCTTGGTGCGCACGTCCTGGACGTGCTCGGGCCGGAAGAGCTTGTGGACGCTGCAGTGGCCAGCCCAGAGGACGACGTCCGCCGCATGCACGGCGGCCGGGGTGGTGCCACCGTGGGGGCGACGCGGGTCCCACAGGATCGACTGCGCCGTCGCTCCGGTGCGAGCGGCATCGACCTCCGTGACGAATCCCTTGTGGTGCGCCGTGTTGCGGCCCAGATGCTGGTCCGGAAGGAAGATGATCTGGATCCGCTCCCCCTCCCGTCGCGGCTCGGTGCCACCGGCCAGCGCCCATTCGAAGACGCTGGCGGCGTTGCTGCTGGTGCAGCACGCGCCGCCGCGCGCCCCGACGAATGCCTTCACCGCGGCGGACGAGTTGACATAGGTGATGGGGATGACCCGAACGGTCTCACCAGGCGCCGACGCATGCGCACGTTGGATGGCCTCCCAGGCGGCGAGGCAGTCGTCGTACTCGGCCATGTCAGCCATCGAGCACCCTGCCGCGAGGTCCGGGAGGATCACGTGCACGTCGTCGTCGGTGAGCAGGTCGGCCGTCTCCGCCATGAAGTGCACGCCGCAAAAGACGATCCACCTGGCCCCGCGTCGAGGCGCCTCCTCGGCCGCCAGCCGCGAGAGCTTCAGGCTGTCCCCCACCAGGTCGGCATGGGCGATGACATCGTCCTGCTGGTAGTGGTGCCCCAGGATGAGCAGTTGCTCGCCCAGTTCCTGGCGCCGCGCGTGGATCGCCGAGGAGAGCGACGCCGCGGAGAGGGCGCGGTACCGACCAGGAAGTGGAGGCTGCCAGAGCATGGCTGGAAGGACGATTCTAGGGAGATCACTACGCTTCCACGACATGATGGCGAACGAGGACCCCGATGGCTCGATCACCTTGCCGTGCCCGGCGAAGCTCAATCTGGCGCTGAGCGTGGGGGCGCCGCGTCCGGTCGACGGCCTGCATCCGATTGCCTCGTGGATGGCGACCATCGATCTCTGCGACGAACTGACGCTGGCGCGTCGTCCCGATGAATCACTCACGCTGATCGGCCGGGCGTGGCATGCCGAGGCCCCCGTGCGCTCCGACCTGGAGTGGCCGCTGGACCGAGACCTGGTCGCACGGGCGCACACCGCCATGGAGCGGGCGGCGGGTCGACCCCTCAAGGTGAAGGCCACGCTGCGCAAGCGCATCCCCGTCGGCGCCGGCCTGGGCGGAGGATCGTCCAACGCGGCCGCGACCTTGGTGGGCCTCAACCGGCTCTTCGAGCTGGGGTTCTCGCAAGCCGACCTGGAGAACATCGGGTTCACGCTTGGGTCCGACGTCGCGTTCTTCATCCGCGGCGGCGCAGCGATCGTCGAAGGGCTTGGCGAGACCATCGAGTCGATTGATTCTCCAGTGGCATTCCACGCCGTCGTGGCCATGCCTGGGTTCGGCTGCGCGACCGGGCAGGTCTACAAGACGTTTGATCGATGGGGTCCCTCGGGCACCGGGGTCGCCGAGGCGGTCGCCGACGGGGCACGCGTGCGCGGGGCGATTGGCGCCGCCGCGAGAGGCACGCTTCGACCCGATGCGCCGCTGTGGAATGACTTGGCCTTCTCCGCCTGCGATGTCGCGCCCCGCCTGGCCGGAATCAGGGAAGAACTGGAGGAACTCGCCGGCGCCCCGGCTCATGTCACGGGCTCCGGATCCACCGTGTTTGCGCTTTGTGCCGACGAATGCACCGCCCTGGCCCTCGCGGAACACGCCTCCCGGGCCCTGGACCTTCCCGTACGGCCGGTACGCGGCCCGGCGACTTCGGGCGGCGCGGCGTAGACTCGGCGCTTCTCCGCAGCCGCCCATTCTGGCGTCGGCCGCACGCCAATGCCATGACGACCGCCAGCCCCTTCATCGGATTTTCCCCTGCCTCCCATTGGGTGCCCGCACACTTGGATGCGTCCACGTGGAGCGTCCTCGAACCGTACTACAAGGACCTGCAGGAACGGGCCATCGAGTCAGCCTCCGACCTGGAACAGCTGATCATGGATCGAAGCGAGCTGGACGCGTCGGTCGCCGAACAGGTCGCCAACCTCTACATCGCGACCACGCGCGACACGACTGACGCCGCGCGCGAGCAGGCGTACCTCACGTTCGTGCGGGAAGTCTCGCCACACACCAAGCTGGCCGGGGCGACCCTTGATCGACGCATTGCGGAGTCGCCCTTCTCCCGAGAGCTCCCGAGCCACTTCGCGGTCTATCTCCGCGGGCTGAAGCGCGAGGTGGAATTGTTCCGCGCGGCCAACATCCCGCTGCAGGTGGAGGGCGCGGAGATGGAGCAGAAGGTCAGCCAGGTGATGGGTGCGTGGTCGGTGCCGTTTGATGGTCGGGAGCAGACCCTCCAGCAGATGGCCCGCTACCAGGAGAGCCTTGACCGCGGGCTGCGCGAACGTGCGTGGCGCGCGGTGAGCGATCGCCGCCTCCAGGATCGCGACACGCTGGACCACGCCTACGACGGACTCATCGCCCTGCGCCGCCAGATCGCCACAAACGCAGGTTTTGGCAATTTCCGGGACTACCAGCACCAGGCGATGCAGCGATTCGACTACGGCGTCGAGGACTGCATGAGCTTCCACGACGCGGTCGAACGGCACGTCGTGCCGCTTCGACGGGCGTTGGATGCCCAACGCACGCGGCTGCTGAAGGTCGAAACACTGCGCCCCTGGGACTTGCAGGTCGACGTGGAAGGGCGCGAGCCGCTTGTCCCCTTCCAGGACGCCACGGACCTCGTGGAGCGGAGCGTCCGCGCCTGCCAGCGGATGGATTCCGAGTTGGGCGAGATCCTTTCGAGCTTGACGGACGGCCACTGCCTGGACCTTGACTCCCGAAAAGGCAAGGCGCCGGGTGGCTACCAGTACCAGCGGCAGCGCACGCGCCGGCCATTCATCTTCATGAATGCCGCGCAGCAGCAGCGGGACCTGGTGACGATGGTCCACGAGGCGGGCCATGCCTTCCATTCACAGCTGTCGCGCCAGGAACCGCTCTTGGCGTACCGAGACTCGCCCACCGAGTTCGCGGAGGTCGCCAGCATGTCAATGGAACTGCTGGTGTTCCCGTACCTGGATGAGTTCTATGGGCCCGAGGAAGCCAATCGCCACCGGCGGGGCCAGCTGGAGCGGATCGTGGACATCCTTCCCTGGGTCGCTGCCATCGACTCGTTCCAGCACTGGATCTACACGCACGATGGACACACCGCTGCGGCTCGGACCCGCGCATGGCTGGACATCGACCGCCGCTTCGGGTCGGCCGTGGACTGGCAAGGCGTCACCGCTGCCCGCGAGACACAGTGGCAGCGACAAGGACATCTCTACGGATCGCCGTTCTATTACATCGAGTACGGCATCGCACAGCTCGGCGCGCTGCAGCTGTGGGCCAACGCACGGCAGGACGAGCGTGCGGCGCTGGAGGCCTACAAGTCGGCCCTCTCGCTGGGCGGTTCCCGGCCCCTGCCGGAACTCTTTGCCGCCGCCGGCATCGACTTCAGCCTCTCGCCGGAAACCATCGGTCGCCTGATGGCTGCGGTGCGGGACGAACTTGCTTCACTCCCGGCGTGAGGCCGGCGCTGGAATCGACTCGCCTTCGGCCCTCCCGATTTCCCTGCTTTCACATCTCTTTTTCCCCAAACCACTAGATCACACCCATGTCCAAGCGCCGCGTCGTCGTCCTCGGTTCCGGAAAGATTGGCCGAATGGTCGGCTTCCTCATGCAAACGTGCGGCGACTACGAGGTCGTCATGGTGGACGGCGATCGGGCGATGGCGGAATCCGCCGCAGCCTTGGCACCCGGGGCGACCGCCGCGGTGGCCAGGCTCGATGACGCCGGCGAGGTGCGTCGCGTCGTGCAGGGCGCATGGGCCGCGCTGTCGTGCGCTCCCTTTTTCTGCAACCCCATCATTGCGAAGGAGTGCCGGGACGTCGGGGTCCACTACCTGGACCTCACGGAGGACGTGGCCGTCACCAAGCAAGTGAAGGAACTGTCCGCTGGTGCCAAGACCGCCTTCGCCCCACAGTGCGGGCTCGCCCCGGGGTTCATCACGATCGCTGGATACGACCTGGCCCGACCGCTGGAGCCGTTGCACGACCTGCGGTTGCGGGTGGGTGCACTCCCGCGATTCCCGTCCAACCGGCTCAACTACAACATGACGTGGAGCACGCATGGACTCATCAACGAGTACTGCAACCCGTGCGAGGCGGTCGAGGACGGGAAGTTCGTGACCGTCCCGCCACTCGAGCAGCTGGAACACCTCAAGATCGACGGCATCACCTATGAGGCCTTCAATACATCCGGAGGCGTCGGCACGCTCGCCGAGAGCCTCCACGGCCGGGTCCGCAACCTCAACTACAAGACGATGCGGTTCCCGGGCCACTGCGACCACCTCAAGTTGCTCCTGCATGATCTCCGCTTCATCGACCGGCGCGAGGAGCTCTGCGACATCTTTGATCGCGCGATCCCGACCACCAAGCAGGACCAGGTCGTCATTTTCTGCTGCGCCACGGGCATGATGGAAGGACGGTTCACCGAGCGGACCTATGCCAAGACCGTCCTGCACCAGGAGATCGGCGGCACGCACTGGACCGCGATCCAGATCACGACGGCGGCCGGCATCTGCGCCATCGCCGACCTCATGGCCGAAGGAAGGCTCCCCGCGAGCGGGTTCATCCGCATGGAGGACGTGGGCCTACAGGCCTTCCTCTCCAACCGATTCGGCCGCTACTACGCTTGACGCCGTGATCGATGAGGAATTCCCGGTTGCATCGGCTCGATTGGCCACTTGGATCCAGCGGTATCGCGAGGGGCTGCGCCGACGACCCGTCGCCCCGACGACCACACCCGGGGCCGTGCGCGCGATGCTCCCTGCCGCGGCACCCGAACAGCCAGAATCGCTGACCGCGATCATCGAGGACCTGGACCGGGTCATCTCGCCGCACCTCCTGCACTGGCAACACCCCAGCTTCTTCGGCTACTTCCCGGCAAATGCCGACCTCGCCAGCGTCCTGGGTGACATGGTGAGCGGCGGCCTGGGCGTGCAGGGCATGCTCTGGTCCACCAGCCCGGCTTGCACGGAGCTGGAGATGCACATGATGGATTGGTGTGCCGACCTGCTGGGCCTCCCAGGGCAGTTCAAGAGCTCGGGGGCCGGCGGCGGCGTCATCCAGGACACCGCCAGCAGCGCCGCCCTCTGTGCGCTTGTTGCCGCCCGCGAGCGTGCGAGCGACGGGGCCATGAACGCGCGCGGAATCGGAGCGGGCGCCGGTGGCCGGCCGCTGGCCGTGTACGCCAGTTCGCAGGCGCATTCCAGCATCGAGAAGGCTGTCCGGATCGCCGGACTCGGCAGCGCCTCGATGAGGCGGATCGACGTGGACGATTCCCTGTCCATGCGGTCGCACGAACTGGCGAGGGCCATGCGCCGCGACCAGGAGGATGGCATCGTCCCATGCTTCGTCGTGGCCACGGTCGGCTCGACCAGCACGATGGCGATGGACGACCTCGCCTCCACCGCCAAGCTGTGCCGGCAGTTCGGGGCCTGGCTCCACGTCGATGCCGCGCTGGCCGGGTGTGCCGCGATCTGCCCGGAACTCCGCGCGCTGCACGATGGCCTCGAGGGGGCCGACTCGTACTGCACCAACCCCCACAAGTGGCTGGGAGTCAACTTCGACTGCGATCTCTTCTACGTCCGGGACCGCTCGGCCTTGGTGGGCGCGCTGGGGATCGAGCCGGAGTACCTGAAGAACGCAGCAACCGCCAGCGGCGAGGTGATCGACTACCGAGACTGGCAGGTTCCCCTCGGCCGGCGGTTCAGGGCGCTCAAGCTCTGGTTCCTGCTTCGGCTCCAGGGTGCCGAGGCCCTGCGGGGACGGGTCCGTGCCTCCTGCGGGCTGGCCCAGTGGCTCGTCGCGCGCTTGGCTGAACTCCCTCACATCGAGGTCCTCTCGCCGCAGCGGCTGGGCTTGGTGTGCCTGCGCCATCGGGACGGGGAGCAGGCGACCGCCGGGCTCCTCGCCGCCATCAACGCCTCTGGGAAGGCCTTTGTCACGCACACACGCGTGCCGTGGCCGGGGTCGGGCAGCCAAGCGTCGTGCACACTGCGCGTCTCGATCGGCAATCCATACACCCTCCAATCCGACCTGGAAGGCATCCTTCACCTGCTTGCCAGCGCCGGCTGACGCCCTTCCGACGAGTTCCGAACCAAATCGCTTCACCTGGGTTGCCTCCGGTCCGATCGAATCTGAGATTGTGAGTCCGATCGGGGCCGTGTGGCCTCGAAGCGCACCAGGGACCCAGGGAGCCGGCATGGACCGGCACGTCAGTCGGCCGCACCGACTGGAGGCACCACATGTCCGCACTTCAACCACGCCGATCCGATTCCACTGCATCCAGTTCAGGAGAGACAGGCGGCCACATGGGGCCGCGAGCTTCCGGCAGTTCAGCCACGCGCGCGCCGCGTGACCTGCACTGGTGGGCCCAACGAGCCATCGTCGCGGCCTGCGGCCTCCTCGCCGGCATGCTGTTCGCGCGGATCGTCGGGGTCTAGTCTTCGGGACGCGACTCCCCCGGACCCCCCACCGGCGGCCGGAGCCACCATCGATTTTGCCATGGCCCGAAAACGCACGAACGGCCGAGCAAGGCTCGGCCGTTCGGCTTCCAATCAGAGATGACGAAGCGTGTCGTCGGCTCAGGCCGTACGACGGTTGAACACGGCGATGATCACCAAGAGGGCGATCAAGCCGACCAGACCATTGCTTCCGAGTTGGCTCACGAAGCCCATCAGGTTGTTCGTGATGCCGCCGAAGAACGGAACGCTGCTGCCAAACGCGATCTGCACCACAACGCCGACGGCGATGAAGAGGAGCAGCAAATCGATGAACTCGCGAACCCAGCCCTTGAACATTTCCATGGCTTTCATCAGTGCCTCCATACAGGGGGAAAAGTGACGGCTGTGCACGCGCACAATCGGAGTAACCGTCTTGAGTAGAGGGATCGACGCCCTCCACCACTTCTCAACACATTTTTGGAGGCGACTCGTCAAACTGCCGTGAAAATGCAATCATCGTTCAGAATGTCTCGTCGATTCAAGCGAAGTTTCCGCACCGGCACTGGTCCGCCGCGCCACTCAGCCCTTCCGCACGGTGAGCACCACCACTTCCGGGGGTCGATTGACCCGCATCGGGAACCAACTTCCGGCCCCGCTTGAAACATACAGGTGCGATCCGCCGTCCACGTAGGGGCCAGCGTGCAGTCGACGCCAGGCGGCGCGGCGAGGAAATGTCGGCTCTTGGCGACGGAGCGCCAGCTGCCCTCCGTGGGTGTGCCCGCTCAGGGTCAGCGGCACGCCAAGCTGCACGGCACGCCGGAATGCCTTGGGGTTGTGCGCAAGCAGGAGGTCTGGGCGACCGTGCGGTTCCGCGGCGGCGAGATCCACCGTCTTGGCGCACGACGAGACGGTCTCGGCCCACTCCACGCCTCCCACTCGGAGGGTCGCATTGCGCCGGCGCAGGGAGATCGACTGGTTTCGGAGCACCTTGACGCCGGCGCGCCTGGCCGCTGAGGCCACAGCCTCGGCACTTTGCAGGGCGTCGTGGTTTCCGAGCACCAGATACGAGCCCATCGGGGCCTCCAGGCTTCCGAGCATGTTGAGTGGCTCAACCGCGTGGTCGGGGTCAAGGTCGGTGACGTCCCCCGTGCACACCACCATGTCCACGCCGCGGCCGCGGAGCCGGGCCACGATTCCTGCGGCGTGTTCCGGGGTGATGAGCTCACCCGCATGGAGGTCGGTGACCTGGCCGATCCGCAGGCCATCGAACGCCGTTGGCCAGCCAGGTGCCGCCACGGTCCATTCCCTGACTTCCACTTCCATCGCCCGATAGGCGCGAGAGAGCTTTCCCCCGCTCAATCGGTCGGGAAGTTGCGTCAGGAGTCGATGGCGAAGCTGCGCACGCTTGAGCTTGGCCTCCGCCCCGTTGCCGCTGGCCTCACGAATCGCCTTGGCCAGCCGCCTCACCATGGGATGCTGCGTGACGCGGCCCGCGGCGGCGTCAGCGTGCCCCCTCGGCGGTATCGGCCGCCTGGTCCAAGCCAGTGAGCCGGACATCGCCTGTGCCCTTCTCGACCGTGCCGATCCTCCAGACTTGCTCACCCATCCGCTTGAGGCGCGCGCGGACGGCGCTGGCGAAGTCGGGGCGGACGATGATGACGTAGCCGATGCCCATGTTGAAGACGCGGAACATTTCCTGCGTCTCCACGCCGCCGTGCCGCTGCAGGAAGGGGAAGATCGGGTGCGGTTCCCAGGCCGAGCAATCGATCACGGCATCCAGGTTGTCGGGGAGCGCGCGGCAGATGTTGCCGGGGAGGCCGCCACCGGTGATGTGGGCCATCCCGGTGATGGGGCGCTTCTTCTTGTAGCCCGAGAGCATCTTGCCCACTTGCTTCGCGTAGATCCGGGTGGGCTCCAGGAGCACCTTCCAGAGTGGCTCGCGGCCCAGTTCGGCGTATCGCTTGTCCAGGTCGAGCCCGGCATCCTTCACGATGCGACGGACCAGCGAGTAGCCGTTGGAATGCAGGCCGCTGGACGCGACCCCCAGGATCACGTCGCCCTTGCGCACGCGCTCGGGATCGGTGACGCGCTTGAGCTCCACGACGCCCACGCAGAAGCCCGCAATGTCAAAGTCCCCGGGCTTGTACACGTCCGGCATCTCGGCGCACTCGCCGCCGATGAGCGCGCAACCGCCCAGCTCGCAGCCCTTGGCGACGCCCTCGATCATGGCGGTCGTCTCATCGGGATGGATGCGGCTGAGCCCGAGGTAGTCCAGGAAGAAGAGCGGTTCGGCACCGCAGACGATGAGGTCATTGACGTTCATCGCCACGCAGTCGATTCCCACCGTGTCGTAGACGCCGCGCTCGGCCGCGAGCAGCACCTTGGTCCCCACTCCGTCGGTGCAGGCCACGAGGACCGGCTCCTTGTAGTTGCGCTTGAAGAGTTTTTCGTTGAAGTCCAGCCTGAACATGCCGGCGAATCCGCCGTGCTTCCCCAGGACGCGTGGGTTGTAGGTGCGCCGCACGATCGGCTTGATGCGCTCGACGACCTCGTCGCCCGCATCGATGTCGACGCCGGAATCTCTGTACGTGAGGCCTTTGGTGGCAACGGGGGCGCGGCTCATGGGAGACGGGCCATTACAGCAGATTCCGCTATCCTTCGCCCCCCCATGTCGATCCTCATTGATGGCGGAACCAAGGTCATTTGCCAAGGCATCACCGGCACGGCCGGTGCCTTCCACACGAAGGGCTGCCTGGACTATGGCACGAAGATGGTTGGTGGAACCACTCCGGGCAAGGGGGGGCAGCAAGACCCGAACGGGCTCCCGATCTTTGACTCCGTCTCCGGGGCCGTCAAGGCCACCGGTGCGGTCGCGAGCATGATCTTCGTGCCGCCTCCCTTCTGCGCCGACGCCATCCTGGAGGCCGCGCACGGTGGCATCAAGGTGATCTGCGCGATCACCGAGGGCGTGCCCGTGCAGGACATGATTCGCATCCGGGGACTCCTGGACGAGATGAAGGACGTGACGCTCATCGGCCCCAACTGCCCCGGCGTCATCACGCCAGGCAAGCGCGTGGCGACCGGTGGGTTCGAGGGCGGCTGCAAGATCGGCATCATGCCGGGCTACATCCACACGCATCGCCTTGACGCGTCCAGCCGCAAGGCGGTTGGAATCGTGAGCCGCTCGGGGACACTCACCTACGAGGCGGTCTGGCAAACCTCGCAGCGGGGCATCGGCCAAAGCACCTGCGTCGGCATTGGTGGCGACCCCGTCAAGGGGCTGGACTTCATCGATTGCCTCGACCGATTCAATGCCGACCCGGACACGGACGGCGTGGTGCTGATCGGGGAGATCGGCGGCACCGCGGAAATCGAGGCCGCACATTGGATCAAGGCCAACATGAAGAAGCCGGTGGCGGCCTTCATCGCAGGGCGGGCGGCCCCCGCCGGCAAGCGGATGGGGCATGCGGGCGCCATCATCGGCGGCGCGGACGACACGGCGACGGCCAAGATCGCCGCCCTCAAGTCGGCTGGAGTGCGGGTTGCCGAGAGCCCGGCCGACATGGGCGCGCGCATGGCCGAGGGGCTGGGGCTGGCATGAGCTGGCTGCGCGCGAGGAGTTCGCGCGCACTGCTGCTTGGCGTCTTGGTCAGCGTCACGTTGGGGATGGCGACGGCGCACGACGGGGCGCGGCCGGTGCTGGACCGCGTGGTCGTGATCGGGGCCAGTGCGTCTGACGGCTTTCGTGCCACCATCGTGGAGCGCCAAGGTGACCGGACGGCCGTGGAGGGAATCGACCTGCGCGACGCGATTTCGCTTGCGGTCGAGCCAGACCCAAGCGTGTTGGTGTCCTACGCCACCAGGTCGATGTTCCTGGCGCCCCACCGGATCGGGGAGTCGGAAATCAGCCACGCCATCAATGAACGGCCGACGCTCGTGGTCGCCCTCGACTTCCTGTTCTGGTACCTCTACGGCACGACGGGGGTGGAAGGGGTCGAGATCGGCAGCGAATCAGATCGGCTGCTGAGCCTGGAGGTGGGACTGGAGCAGCTTGACCGGGTACTGGGCCAGGCAGGTGGCCCGATGCTGGTTGTCGGCGACATCCCAGATGTTTCCGGCGCGAACTCGCCCATGCTGGCGGCGATCCAGATTCCGGCTTCGGCCACGATCGAACAGGCCAACGCGCGCCTGCGCGAGTGGGCCGGTGCACGAACCGGTCGCGTCGCCATCGTGCCGCTGCACACGCTCACGGCTCAAGCGCTCGCGGGCAACCCGACCACGTTTGGTGGCGTGGCGTGGAGCCCCTCCATGGATGGCTCGCTCGTGCAGGCCGATCGACTGCACCCGACCTTTGCGGGGCTGGTCGCACTCTGGGCCCGGGCACTTGAGTCGCTCCGCGATGCCGGGGCCGACGTGGGGACTGGCCACCAACACGATCCGCGGGTGCACGCCGAGTCGATTCGCGCCCGGCTCCGTCGCGAGCTTTCGGCGTCCGGCACTCACCACCCTGACGTGGCCGCGCCCGCTCAGACGCCGCCGAGCAACTGACGGATCGCCTCACGATTCCCGTCGTCGGGACAGGCCGCGATCGCCGCCGTGATGGCGGCGCGCGCGCCGTCGGGGCCCAGGGCCCGCGCCATCTGCGGGAGCAGGCGTCCCAGGTCCACGGCGGCCCGGGGCTGGCGAGGATTCGCCGCAAGCGTGCGCACGACGGATCGGTCCATGGTCGGCGCGATGAATGGAGTCCACATGGCCCACAGGAGATCCAACTGTCGCGCCGTCGGTGACTTCACCAACGCGAAGGCACGCATGAAGCCTTCGTGGTCGCCGGTGAGGAAGAGGGGCTCCAAGGCGTGGGACGCGGCGGCCGCGGCGGCCGCGGGCGTCAGTGACTCCGCGACGAGGAATGCAGCGCAGGCCAGCCGGAGGTCTCCCAACAGCGCAATGTCCCGTGCGGCATCCCCCAGCACGACGGGGTCGGCACTGCCGGCCTTGGCCTTGGCCAGCAACTCGATCGCCGCACTTCGCAGCGGCGTGCACCCTGCCTGCAGGGCTTGGGGAATCTGGTCGGGCGGCAGTCGGGGCGAAACGGGGCCCGCGGCGGCTGGCCTCAGTTGCATGAGCGGATCACCGATCAACGCAATCCGCCAGCACGCGTCGCCCGGTCCCTCCAGCCAGCGCGACGCGACCAGGAATGGGACGAATCGCGTGGCCCGGTCCACCTGCAGCGACGGCGGCACGAAACCGTTGAGCATCGGTTCCTGCACGCTGCCGACGTAGGCATACACCCCATGATCCAGCCACCGCGCGCCGATGCTGGGTGCATACGCCGGCATTTGCAGGCTGAAGGAGTGGATCATGGAGAGTGCCGTCGGGACCACGAGCGGGGGAACGTCCAGCGCGTCGGCCTGGGTCTCGTCGGCGAGGTCAAAGAAGTTCCAGTTGCCCTTGCTGTCGATGAGCAGGAGCGGCGCGTTGAGCCCCGCGACGCCGGCACCACGGAAGTCGCGCGCATCGGCCTCCGATCCGTCGCGGATGGTGGCGTGAAACCCGGCTGATTCCAGCGCCGGGCCGGCCTGCGAGAAGCCGTAGAGCTGCCACTGTCCCGAGTCGGGGTAGCCGTTCCACAGCAGGACCTCCGAGGGCGCGAGGAAGATCGATCCCATCGCCATGGCGACCGACTGTTCGGGTCCACCGACGATCGACGAGGCCACGCCCCATCGGGAACCCGTCGCCGTGCGGCACAGCGCATCCACCGTCGAGGCCGGATCCGTCGAATGCGAGCCGCCGATCTGCGTGAACTGCGGGGTGGAGGGAAGCGTTGCCTTGAGGCCGGTGGTCATCGCCACCGTCACGGTTTCGATGGAGTCGCCCAGGGCGAGTGCCGGATAGCCGCAGTCCTTGGCGGCCCCTTCCACAGCCTCGCTCAAGGACTGCATCTGCGCCGACGTGATCGTGCTGCCAAGCGAACCGAAGTCGCCCTCAAGCCACGCGACCGGCTCGCCGTGCCACGCCGCGAGGGCCGCACCGGCACAGGTCTGTGGATCACCCTCCCGCATGGCCACCAACCCGGCAGGCGTGAACCGAACGGCGTCGAAGGCCGCGCGCATCGAGCCGGGCACTTCGGCGCCGGGCCTGCCCCAGGCCGCGGTGACTGCTCGGTCGATGGCCAGGCGGAGCGTCTCGCCCGTGGGCATCGGGGACCCGACGCTTGCGCGCCGGACCACCTCGGTGGGCTTAAAGGCTCGGATGAACCGGGGCGCGAACCAGTCATCCTCGATGAGGACCGGCCACCGTGCACCCAAGCTCCAGCGAGCAATCTCATCGAGAAAGGTTGCTTGATCCGGCACGAGGACCACTCGATCGGCCACCTTCATGCGGAAGTTGACGTCCGCCGCACGCAGCCCCAGGACAGCGAACCATGGAGGCGGCTGGGAGCCCTGTGCGACCACCGTGGTGGGTGCTTGCTCTTGCGGCAACGACGGCGCACCGATCACGCAGGCCGGGGCGACCGCGAGCTGCCATGTGATCGACCAACTCACCACGCCACCCACCCAAGCCCCCCATCGTCAACGTAGACCCGTTTCATCCGTGCGTAGCCCGGAAGCTTGCGCGCGGCATCCTGCCCGAGGATGCTCTCCAACCGCCACATCACGCGCTGCGAATGTCGACGAAGGGCATCGGTCGCCTGCGCCAACTCCGTTCGCCGCCGTTCCGACTGCCTTTGGAGGGTCACCATGTCCTCGTTGGTGAACTCGGTGGCAAGATCCCATCGCGCGTGCGGGAAGCGGGCCCGGGCATCAAGCACCGCGTCCATGAGGCGTTCGTGCTCAGGCTGGAACTCAGTGACCGCCGCCTCAAGCGTGGCTCGATTTTGGTCTTCCGGGGCCATCGCCTCGAGGGCCGACTCGATGATCGCCACGGCGCTTGGCATCGACCGAACCGCGGTCGCGTCGGCATCGCGAAGGGATGCGCGGTCCAGTGCCGCCTGGCCGGCGGCATCCAGCTGCACTCGAACCGCTGCGAGCGCCTCCTTGCTTCGCGTGGCCAGGGTCGCGACTGCCTCGACGAGCACCAGCGCCGTCCTCGCGTGCTGCTCGTGCAACGCAGAAATCTCCGGGGAACCCCAGACTCCAGCCTGTGAAGCCAAGGTGGATTCCACTTCGACACGCCGGCCAAGGCGCCAGTGCTCTTGAGCGCGACGCCGCACAGTCTCGGCCGAGTCGACCACTCCAACGCACCCGGGGCGCAGGACACCGTCCACCGCGGCGGGTGCCAGCCAGGCCGAGGCGGACTCAGCGATCCGCACGGCATTGATCGTGCTTGGGGTCATTTCCCCACGCGGGATCATGGCCGTGGTGGCGCGCGCCTGCTCGAGGTCGACCCACGCCATCGCGAGCACTGCCGCGTCCTCACTCAGCGTCGGAACCGTGGCCCGCAGTTCTTCAATGAAGGCCGCCAGGAGCTCCCGTTCACGCTGTGCCGCGGACTCGATGCGCGCCCCCGCGGCTTCCGGGGCGGATTGGGTGACCACGGGGCCTTCCGGTCCCCACAAGACACCAGTCTCGGCGAGATCGAGCGCTTCCTTCCACGGCGTGCCGACCTCGCTCTCCCACGCCGCGAGCAGGTCGCCCCAGAGCACGTCCAGCACCACCGCCCCGCTCGGGTCGCTCGCGACTCGTCGTGCCAGGAAGGATTTGAGCTCCACGGAAGGTGGCACGACAGCGTCCTTCGATGTCATGTTCCATGCACTGAACACTCCGTCGGCTGGGTTCGCATCGGCGATGGCCGCGCCGCTTGCCGCGCCCCCCGCCACCGGCCCCTCGACAAAGAGCGCCGGATCCTCCGCTCCCGTGAGCAATCCGGCACGTTCGTCGCCGAGGAGGGACGCCAGCTCGGCCTTGGCCTGCTCCGTGCGCTTCGTGCGCCGCTCCTGCACATCATTCTGGCGCCGCGCGATCTCGTTCCAGACTTCGTCATCGAAGTACATCCAGTGGCTGGAACGCTCATCCTCAAGGGCCATGAGCTCTTCGCACGTGGCACGATCCGCGCTCCACCAGGAGACATCGATTCGCTCGACCTCATTCCGCTCCAGATCGGTCAGCGAACGCAGGCGGAGGGCTCGACGGACCAGCGCCGGGACACCTTGGGACTCCTGGTCACCAATGGAATAGGCCTCGCTCAGGAAGCGATCCACGAGGAGGCGTCGAACATCGAGGGGCAACTGCGACTCCAGCGACTCCAGCGTGCGATGCTGCCGCGTCGAGAGCGCATGGAAGCTGGGCCGGACCGACGCCGCGATGCGGGCCATCTGTTGCTGGAGCTGCTCCCAGGCTTCCGAGCGCCGTTCAGGCGAGAGGTCTTCGTCGCCCTGGAGGTCCCCTCGCAGGGACTCGTAGGCCTTGGAGAAGTCCCCGGACGCCTTCAGGATCGCGGCAAGGAAGCCCGTCAGTTCGCGCGCCCGGGCACTCTCGTAGGACTCCAGCGTCGGCATCAGTGCCGTGCGGTGCGCTCGACACGCATCCAGTGCGTAGACCGCCGTCGAGAGGTCGTAGAGGTAGGCCGAATCCACACCAAGCGAACGGAACGAGCCTTGTTGCCAGCTGCAGGCCCGGCGGCGGCGGGCTCGTTCCAACCCGCCGAACCGAGTCTCATCCACCGCCGGCCGGATCGTGTCGAAGAGCGTCGACTCCAGCCCCAACAGCTTGCGCACGACGCCCTCATGCAGCCCAGTCCACCGTCCCGCGCTTGAGGGGTCCCACGCATCGGAGAGCAATCCGGCGGACTCAAGTTCCCGCCTGAACACCTGCTCATATCGCTCGGCGTACTCGGCGTGCGCCTGCTCGACAATCTCCCACTTCCCTGGAGTGACCGGCGCGTGCGCCTCCAGCAAGTCCGCCAGTTGCGACAGCTCCAAGAGCTGGGGCAGTCCAAGTTCCCCGGCCTGCGCGGGGACCTGCGCTTGTGTCCTCGCCGAGGCGCATGCGATCGACACCACGAACGCAAGTGCGGCCACCACGACCCGTGCGGGGATCATCGCAAGTCACTCCAGCGTTGGTCAGGTTGGATGGCCACGTCGCGCGTCGCAGCGTACCCGCGGGGTCCCCGCTTCCAATCCACAATCCTAGGAACCGACATACCGCGCGGCCACCACGCGGGCCCGCCGTTCGTCGGTCGTCCCACGCACGATGACGCGTCCGTCACGGTGGATCTCAAGCTCCAGCGTGGCTGCGGCTGGCTCGGAGGAGGCGATCGACCCCACGATCCGGTCGCCGGCGGCCATGGCGAACGTGCCTTGAAGCGAGAGCCGGGGCAGCAGTGCCTCCAGCGCCACTGGAGGTGCACCCCGCGCCGGGAGCACTTGCATCGCGCCCCGACCACACAGGGCCGACACTCGCGAGCCGGCGCCCGCCTTCAGGAAGGGTCGCTCGCCGAGGGCGCAGCAAGGGCATCGTGGATCCCGGCCAATCGGCCCGATCGACGAGGCTGCCCCGGTCATCGAATCGAATGAGTGAAGCCGCCGGTCGACCGAGGTCTCCATGCCGGCCAGCCACTTGAGGCATTCACCGGTGGCGGACGTCGCTGCCCTGACGACGGCGGGGGGAAAGACGCCCGCGGTGTCACAGGTTTCCAGGGTTCCCGGCGCGGGGAGGTCGGGAAATGCGCACCGGAAGCATGCTCCGTCGTCGCCGGGAAGGCAGGCGAGCGATCGACCCTCCCACCCGACCGCAGCGGCGTGGAAGTACGGCACGTGGCGATCCACGCACCACTCATTCACGACGTGGCGGGTCTCGATGTTGTCCAGCCCATCCACGACCGCGTGCACGCCGCGCGCGTAGCTGTGGATGCTCTCACCATCGAGCTGGTCATCGAAGGCCTCGATGCGGGTCGTCGAGTCGATCTCGCGCAGTCGCGCGCGCGCGGCCGTCGCCTTGGGCCGGGACTGGAGGGCGTCGGCCTCCGAGTACAGCAGCTGGCGGGGGAGGTTGGACCACTCGACGACGTCCCGATCCACCAAGACCAAGTGGCCCACGCCTGCTCGCGCCAGCAGTTCGGCCGCGACGCATCCCAACGCGCCGACCCCGGCGACCAAGACGCTGGCCCCGCGCCACTTCTCCACCGCGTTGGACGGGAGTCCGTGGAGGGCACGCAGGCGCGCAGACCGGTCCGTGTCGGCACTGTTCATGTTCGGGAGGCCATCCTAAGCAGTTCGACTGGCAAGAAAAAGCCCCGTGCAGGATGCCTGCACGGGGCGCGTGTGACGGGTCGACTGCCCGCAAGCCATTCGGCGGCGGTTAGCGCGCGAAGTGTGCGAACGCGCGGTTCGCCTCGGCCATGCGGTGGGTGTTTTCCTTGGTGGTGACGGCCTTGCCGGTGTTCATGGCCGCGTCCCACAACTCCTTCGCGAGGCGGGTGGCGATGGGCTTGCCCTTTTCCTCGCGCGCCGAGCCGATGACCCACCGGAAGGTGAGGCTCTGCTGGCGGCGCTTGTTCAGCTGCATGGGCACCTGGTAGTTGGCGCCGCCGATGCGCTTGGAACGGACTTCGACGTTTGGTCGAACATTGTCCAGCGCGAGCTGGAAGACTTCGAAGGCCGTCTTGGGAAGGTTCTCCGGCTTGTCCTTGTCCAGCTTGTTCTGGATGAGATCGAAGGCGCCGTAGACCACTCGGGTCGCGGTGGCCTTCTTGCCGTCGTACATGATGCAGTTGATGAACTTGGCGACAACCAGGTCCTTGTAACGCGGATCGGGTCTCAGCTGCGTGGCGCTCGCGGTGAACTTGCCTGCCATGGGTGGGTCCTTTCTGTTGCTTCGCTTCGGTCGGGGATGGGCATCCCGAGGCAGTGACCGTCGCTACTCCACTGTGAGGAGGTCCGCCGCCCACATGGGCCGACGGACGTGATCGTTGAACTACTTCTTCTTCGTCGCGGCGGCAGCCTTGCGCTTCACGCCGTACTTGGAGCGGCCCTTCTTGCGGCCGTCGACGCCGAGGCAGTCGAGCGAGCCGCGGACCACGTGGTATCGCACGCCGGGGAGGTCGCGGACGCGGCCACCGCGGACGAGGACGATCGAGTGCTCCTGCAGGTTGTGGC
>SXOD01000071.1 GCA_005776885.1 Planctomycetia bacterium | reverse complement strand
GATCGGGTTCTGCGTGGCCATCACGAAGAACGGCTTCTCCAGGATGTGCGTCGTGCCGCCGACGGTGACACTTCGCTCCTGCATCGCCTCCAGGAGCGACGACTGCGTCTTGGGGGTGGCTCGATTGATCTCGTCGGCCAGCACGATCTGCGCGAAGATCGGTCCCTTGCGAAACTGGAAGTCGCGACCATGCTCGCTCTCCACCACGATGGTGGTGCCGGTGACATCCGCGGGCATCAGGTCGGGCGTGAACGGGCTGCGGCTGAACTGGAGCGACAGCGCCTCGGAGAGCGACCGGATCAACAGCGTCTTGCCGAGCCCCGGCACCCCCTCAAGCAGGGCGTGGCCGTTGGCAAAGAGGCAGATCAGCACGCCATCGACGATCTCCCGGTGCCCCACGACCGCCTTGGCAATCTCCGAGCGCACCTTCTCAAAGTCACGGGGAAACTGTGCAGCGAGCGCCTCGGCTGTCGCGGTGGCTGTAGACATGGCGACGAATCGTAGTGGCAGGCTTGCGTCGGCACCGCGCAGCCCCTAGAGTCCCACCCGCTGGCGTGCGCCAGCCCCTCCCCGGACGGAGGAACGCGGTGCAAACCCGCGACGAACGCGTCACCGTAAGTTGATCGCAGGGCCCCACGCCCAGCGCACCAACGAGTCGGGTCGACCGCCCGGATGGGGGTTCATTCGTCCCCGCTGGCCCCGCGAAAGGGCCGGAACAACAGGAGTCCCATTCCATGTCCGATGCGTTTCACTCCGTCGCCGCGGTCGCGGCTTGCCTTGCCGTCACCCCTTGCTTCGCCGGCATCATCGACACCTACAGCGTCGGTTCCGGCCAGTTCCACTCCACCGTCCAGATCGACTTCTCCACCGGCGACGGATACGTTTTCAACGTGGCCTGGAGCGGCACCGCCACCGGCATGGACTTGCTCCAGATCATCGACCAGGCGATGAGCGTCAACGACCCCGAAGCCTTCCAGCTGGTGACTGACGACTTCGGCTGGGGCGCGTTCGTTTCGGGCCTCGGCGTCGGCGACTCCTACGAATACGGCACCGGCGACCTCTGGCCCGAAGTGGAGAACTACTGGCACTACTGGACTGACTCCGGCACGGCCGGCGGCCCGGGCAACGACTGGCAGAGCAGCTGGATCGGCGCCAGCGACCGCATCGCGTACGACGGCAGCCGCGACGGCTGGGTCTTCATCCTGCCCGACGCGCCGCAGAGCGTGCCGACCCCGGCGGCCGCGGTCGTCGCGCTCCTGTTCGGCGGTTCGCTCGGGAGTCCTCGCCGCCGCCGGCGCTGAGCATCGGGTGCCTGCGGCGTGGACGCGCTTCCCGCCAGCGACTACCCCCGCCAGCGACTGCCCCGCCAGCGACTACCCCCGCCAGCGACTACCCCCGCCAGCGACTACCCCCGCCAGCGACTACCCCCGCCAGCGACTACCCCTTGAGCGGCAGTTGCTCCACGATCTTGTCGATCAAGCCGTACTCAGCCATCTGCACGGCCGTGAGCCATGTGTTGCGCTCGCACGTCTTGGCGATCTGCTCGTAGGTCTTGCCAGTCTGCCGCGCGTAGATGCCGTAGAGCTGCTCGCGCATGCGGAGGATGTGCTTGGCCTCGATCTCCAGATCCGTGGCTTGCCCCTCGAGCACGCCGGCCAGCAGCGGCTGGTGCATCAGGTTCTCGGCGTGCGGCAGGGCGAAGCGATGCCCCTTGGCGCCGCTGCATGCGATCACGCTTCCCATCGAAGCAGCTTGGCCGATGACATAGGTGGCCACCGGGCATGGCACGAAGTTCATCGTGTCCACGATGGCCAGTCCCGCCGTGACGCTGCCGCCCGGCGAGTTCACGTAGATGGAGATGGGAGCCTTGGCATCCTCGTTCGCCAGGAACAGGAGCTGCGCCACGACCAGGTTGGCCATGTGGTCGCTGACTCCGCCGGTCACAAAAATGATCCGGTCGGCGAGGAGCCGGCTGTAGATGTCGTAGGCGCGCTCGCCGCGGCCGGTCTTCTCGATCACGATGGGAATGAGGCTCATGCCGCTGTCGTCTTCGTCGTCGTGGCTCTGTGGGAGTGAGTCTGTGTTGGGTGTGCCGGACGAGATCATTTCTTGGACTTGTCCGGGAACGTGGCAATCTCGTCGACCAGGCCATAGGCCAAGGCCTCTTCCGCCGTGAAGAACTTGTCGCGCTCGCCATCCTCGGCCACGCGCTCGGCGGTCTGCCCGGTGTGCTTCGCGAGGATCTCGTTGAGGAGGCGCTTGGTCTTGATGATCTGGTCCGCCTGGATCTGGATGTCCGTGGTCTGGCCCGTGACGCCGCCCAGCGGCTGGTGGATCATGATCTTCGCGTGCGGCAGGATGATCCGCTTGCCCTTCTGGCCGGCGCACATGAGGACCGCGGCGCCGGAGTAGGCCGAACCGATGCAGTAGGTCGCCACTTCGCTCGTGATGAACTGCATGGTGTCGTACATCGCCAGCGTGTCGTCCACGACGCCACCGGGGGAGTTGATGTAGAGGTTGATGTCCTGCCCGCGCTTCTGGCTCTCCAGGTAGAGCATCTGCATCATCACCCGAGCCGCGCTTCCCGAGTGGATCTCGCCGATCAGGAAGATGACGCGGTTCTCGAGCAGCAGCTCGTCAATCGTCATCTCGCGCGTGCGCTGGTACGCCACCGAATTCAGCACCGGCGTGGGAAGCCCCGCCCGGTGCAGGTTGTCGCTCGTTGCGGGAAGGAGCCCGGCGACGCCGAGTCCGTGTGGATTCACCAGTGTCATGGGGGCGCAACGATAGCGATTACCGGAACTTTTCGTCGACGGCGGCGGGATCAAGCGAGGCCGGCCCCGTCGTCTCATCGGGGTCACCGTCTGGCGCTCCCGTCGGGAGGCGCAACACGATGCGGGTCCCAGGCGTGTGCGACTGTTCCCATTCCACCTCGCCACCATGGGCGCGCACCACTCGGCGAGTGACCGCCAGGCCCAGCCCCGAACCACGCTGCCCCTTGCTGGAGACGAAGGGTTCAAAGAGTCCCGGAGCGATCACCGGGTCGATGCCCGGTCCATCATCGATCACGGCAACGATCGCCTCGCCGGCCGCAGCAGAGACGTGGACCGACACCATCCCCGTCTTGGCGGGAGCGGCCTCGACGGCGTTCAGCAACACGTTGAGCACGGCGTGATGCATGGCGGCGTGGTCCACCCACAGGTCTGTTGGCGCCTGGAGCACCTCGACCGACAATCGGACCCCTCTCCGCTCCGCGGCCCCGCGGGCGAGTACGGATGCATCGCGCACCAGTTCCCCGAGCGAGACGGGTGTCCGATCCAGGGGCCTGGGCCTCGCCAGCGCGAGCAGATTGAGGCTGAGGGAGTAGATCCGGTCCAGGTTTCGGGCCACCAGTGGCCATCCCCTGCGGGCGAGGTCGAGGTCGCCGCGCAGGAGCGCCAGTTCCACCGTGTCCGTGCCACCGCGGAGTCCCTGCAAGATGTTCTTGATGCTGTGTGCGAGGGCTGGGATCGCCTCGTCGGCATCCGGCATCGGCTTGTCCCCGCCGGCCCCGGGCGTCAACAAAGGAGCGGCCCCATACCGGAACTCCGTCCCACCGCAGCGAATCCGATCGCCCTCGACCAGACGGCACGGCTGCGTGAGCCGGGTCCCCTCCACCCACGTTCCGTACCGGCTGGCCAGATCCCGGATGGACCAGCCGCCATCCAGTTCAGGGGTGAGCTCCGCGTGTCGACGGCTCATGCAGCGGTCAGAGGATGGGATCGCCTCCGAACTTCGCCCCAGCAACTGGGGTTGTCCAGGAGGGAGTTCGATCGCCTTTCCGGCGTCGGGCCCGTGGGTAACGGTCAGTCGAGCCATGGTGACAGTTTGCCTCAAATCCGGAATCGTGTCACTATCCCGGGATGGCCGCCGCCAACCGAGGCACCCCATCCCGATCCGCCGCCGGATCCAGCCAACCGTCCGCTGAGGACAGAATCGTGGTGCTCCACGGCAAGGAGGCCTTCCTCCGAACGGAGTGGACACGGCGGTTGCTGGCCGCCCTGCGCGAGAGGCACGGGGAGATTGACGAGTTTCGATTCTCGGGCTCTGCGCCCGTCGCCGCAGTCCTCGATGAGCTTCGGAGCATGGGGCTTCTTGCCGGGCACAAAGTGGTGATCGTGGACGACGCGGACCAGTTCTTGCAGGGAGAGGACCGGCGTCGAGCGATGGAGCGTTACGCCGAGGCTCCGTCCGAGAGCGCCACTCTCGTCCTGCGGTCGGACACGTGGCGACCGGGGAACTTCGACAAACGCGTCGCGGAAGTGGGCACGATGACCAAGTGCGAGGCGGCAACCACGGCTGAGGCGATCCGTTGGGCCACGGGCCGGTGCGAGCGCCGCCACGCCGCGACGATCGAACCGTCGGCCGTCGGCCTCCTCGTGGATCGACTGGGTACGGATCTAGGGCGACTCGACTCTGAACTGGCCAAACTGGCCATCGCGGCCAATGCCGCGGCCGGGTCGACGTCCGGGGCGGCCATTTCTCGCTTGCTCGTGGCCCAGCTGGTAGGTCTCGGGCGCGAAGAACAAGCGTGGGCCATCCAGGAACCGGTCTTGGCGGGGGACCCGGGTGCCGCGGTCAGGCTCGTCGGGGAGCTTCTGGAGGTGGCGCGAGCCCCAGAGGTGATGATTTCCTGGAGCCTCTTGGATGTCACCCGAAAGGTCGCGGAGGCCGCGGACCGCCTTGGAGCGGGGGAGAGTGAGCGTGAGGTCAGTTCCGCGCTGCGCCTGTGGGGACCGAGCGCCTCAGCCATCCTGACGGCCGCTCGACGATTCCCACGAAACCGCCTCCGTACCCAGTTCGCCAAGGCGCTTGCAAGTGACCGGGCGCTGAAGACGGGTCGGGCGCGGGATCCGAGGCGTACCTTGGAGGGCCTGTCGGCACTCCTGGCCGTCGGATTCGCAGCGTCCCGATCTGGGGCCGCGCGCTGAAATCCATCACGATTCTTAGTGACACATGGTCCTATAACTCGCTTGTCGACAGTGTTTGAGCGCAAAAAGGCGCGCTAGTGGACAGGAATCGCACCCGCCGCTATCGTCCCACCTTCAAGTTTCGGCCTCGAGTCGGCCGATACCTCCCGGAGTACCGGTCCCGCGCCATGGTGGCGAGGGCTTTCCCGGTCGGGTGGATGATCCAAGCCGTCCCGCGAAGTTAGGGCCGGTTCACATACAGGAGCACATGATCATGACTCTGACCAAGTTTGTTGGCCTCCTCGCTGGCGGCGTTGCCCTCACCGGCATTGCCCAGGCAGAGAACAACGATGCCCTCGCACAGATCGCAGAATTGCGTGCCGAGATCGCGTCCCTTCAGTCGCAGAACAGCGACAACTGGCTCACCGAGGCCCGCGCCTCGGAGATCCGTGGCATCGTCACCGACGTCCTCGCTGATGCGGACACCCGCAGCAGCTTCCAGGGTTCCAACGCGACCTCTGGCTACGACAACGGTTTCTTCATCAGCAGCGCGGACGGCAACTTCCGCCTGAACGTCGGTTTCCTCGGCCAGTACATGTGGGTCATTGCGGACAACGACGATGACCTCGCCACTGTCAGCGGTTTCCAGATCAATGACATGGTCGTGAGCTTCTCCGGCCACGTCGTTGACTCCACGTGGACCTACTACACGGAACTCGTCAACACGGCGTACGCCAACTACCAGCCCCTCGATGGCTCCTACACTGGCTTCCGCCAGGTCACCATGACGAAGGACTTCGGGAACGGCTTCTCCGTCACCGGCGGTAACTTCCGCGCCCCCTTCCTCCGATCCTCGCTGCTTGGCGACGCCAGCCAGCTGGGCATCGGATACGGCGAGGTCGATGACACCTACTCGGCGGGCTACCGCCTCGGTGCGAGCGTCAACTGGCAGAACGACAAGTTCTCCGTGACGTACGCCTTCGTCAACGACGACGCCGGCACCGGCACCAACCCCGGCGACAGCTTCGTCCGTGGCGAGTACCTGGCTGCTGGCAGCTGGGCGCAGTTCGACAAGGACGTCTCCTTCCGCGGCGAGAGCTTCGGCCTCCTCGTGGGCGGCGCCTACTCCTACAACACCGGCACTGGCGGCGCCGACGGCACCTCCAACTGGACCGTTGACGTCACCGCAATGTTCGGTGGCTTCTCGGCTGGCGTGGAGTACGTCGATGCCGACGACAACGGGTACGGCCTCGAAGTGTTCGCGGACTACATGTTCTCGGACAACATGGACGTCTTCGTCGTTTGGGATGACTTCGGCGACGGTTCGGCGTCCGAGGACGAGAACGACATGGAGGTCGGCACGAACTGGTACTTCAACGGTACCGCGACGCGCTGGACCAACGAGATCGCCTTCCCGGTCGAAAGCGGCGACACCCTGAACTTCGCGTTCGCGTCGCAGCTGCAGATCTCGTTCTGAGATCGGTACCCGGAGTTGATGTCGGCTGACCGACATCGAATCTGACTCGATGGGGTGGCTCCCGCAAGGAGCCACCCCTTTTCTTTTTGCGGACTCGAATCGACTCCCGCTCCCAACCCGGCCCTTCGTTCTGGCCGATACCATCACCAGATGCTCGGACTCGGCAACCTTTCCGGATCGGCCTTGCTGGCTGGCGCTGCTTCGGTGTTGCTCCCCACCAGCGCGTCGCTGGCGCAGGATGGCGCCCCCGCAGCGGCACCGGCGACAGCCTCAAACGACGACGGCGTCGGTGCGCTCCTGGAGCGATTGGACGCGCTCGAACGCCGAAACTCGCAGCTTGAGCAGCAAGTGAGCGATCTTCAGTCGGCATCCGGCGAGAAGTGGCTGACCGAAGAACGCGCCACGGAGATCCGCTCCATCGTGACGGACGTCATGGCGGATGCCGACGCACGCACCAGCCTGCAATCCGACCAGATGACGGCGGGCTGGAATGACGGGTTTTTCCTGTCCAGTGCCGATGGCCGCTTCGGGCTGAAGATCGGCGGCATGCTCCAGACGCGGTTCATCTGGAGCTACATCCCGAACAACGGACGGCCTGGCGTCGGATCGCTGGACAACAAGTCGAATCGATCTGGATTTGACCTTGGGCAGACCGAGATCTGGATGTATGGCCATGCATTCAGTCCAGACATCACGTTTGGGATCAAGATGCAGGCCTCGAATGAGAACTCGATCTACCTGCTCGACCAGAATTCAAACGTGGTGGGTGGCAGCTCGGGTGGGACGCTCCAAATCCTGGATGCGTGGGTCAAGTTTGCGCTTGATGACGCATGGAGCGTGAAGGCCGGCCAGTTCAAGGTGCCCTACAGCCGCGAGACGCTGGTGCAGCAGCAGTACTACATGGCCGTGGATCGATCCGTGATCGATTACCACATGGGGCTTGGCTACTCGCAGGGCGCGGAACTGGAGTACGTCGACCCGGAGTGGCGCATGCGCTTCGCGGTGAACGACGGTTCGACTGACTACTTGGCATCAAACATCATTGGCATCGCGGGCGGTGTCGACACCCTCGGCAAGCCCTGGTACTACACCGGGCAACCGGCCTTTGCCGGTCGTTTCGAGTGGAAGCCGCTCGGTGCGTGGAAGCAGTTCGAGTCATTCACCAGCCCCATCGGCGATGAGCGCGGTTTGCTGGTTGGATTCGGCTGGCACTACCAGCAACAAACCCCATACCTCTATCCCAACCCGGACCCGAGCAGTGATGGGTTGAACCAAGACACGTGGATGAGCGTGACGGCCGACATCAGCTACATGCTGGGAGGCGCCTCGCTCTTCCTCTCCGGCTACTACAACAACATCAACGCCAACACCGCGATCGCGAACAGCTCCGTGGGCATCTCAAGCGACCCGACGGCCGACTTGGGGACCTGCGAGTTCTACGGCGTGGTGGCGCAGGGTGCCTACTACTTTGACACGGACGTGGAGGGGTTTGCCCGGTTCGAGTGGGGTGACTATTCGATCGGGCAGGTTCCGAATGTTCCTGCCGTGTGGGGTCAATACCTGTCCAATCCGACGCCCCTGGCGATCCTTACCGTGGGCGCCAACTGGTACATCGATGGTCAGGACATCAAGTGGACCACCGACCTCGGCTATGCCTTTGAGGAAGTCGACCCTGTCTGGCAGACCTACCAGGCTGGCTGGCGAGCTTCAGGACGGAACGAACTGGTCTTCCGCACCAAGTTTCAGTTGATGTTCTAGGTTCCAGTTGTTCGTCGAGGGGGTTTCACGAAGCCTGAACGGGCGCAGAACGCACGCTGAACGGTGCTGGGTTAGCCTGCCCCCCCATGAACGCCACATGCATCGTTGCCACCACCGCCGCAACTTGCCTCGCCGTGAGCGGCCTGTCCTTGGCACAGTCCACCACCGAGGACCTGGCGCGCGAGGTGGCCACGCTTCGCGAGGCGATGGCTACGCAGGACGCTCGCCATGATGCCGAGATCGCGGCGATTCGCGATGAACAGGGCGAGGACTGGCTCACGGAGGAACGGGCGTCGGAAATCCGAAGCGTCGTGACGGATGTCCTGGCTGATGCCAGCACGCGCGGTTCCATGCAGGGCGACGGCGCGACGGCGGGCTGGGACAAGAGCCGTGGATTCTTCATCGCGAGCGCCGACGGGAACTTTGAGCTGCGGGTCGTTGGCCAGATGCAGTGGCGCTACGCGTACCAGGGCATCTCGGGCGAAGGGGACGATTCAAACACGAGCGGGTTTGAGCTTGGCCATGCCAAGATCTCCTTCAAGGGATTCATCGCGGATCCTTCGTGGCAGTATGAGGTCCAGGGAGCCTTCAACAAGTCTGGCGGTGCCTTCCAGCTGGAGAACACCTACATCCGCAAGGAACTGGATGGCGGACAGGCCCTGCAACTGGGCCAATTCAAGGACCGTGGTGTGTACGAAGAGTTCACCAGCGACACCAAGCAGACTTTCGTGGACCGTTCCGTGGTGACCCGGTACTTCACCACCAAGCGCATCATGGGCCTCGCCTGGGAATGGACTGGCGAATCGCTGCGGACGTACGCATCGTTCAATGACGGCGGGAACAGCGCCAACACCACGATCACCACGAAGCCATGCGATTGGGCCGTCAGCGGGCGGCTGGATTGGCTCGCTGCCGGGGCGTGGAAGCAGTTTGGCGAGATGATGAGCTTCCGTGGCGCCGAGATGGCGATCATGGCCGGGGCCGCGATTCACTATGAGGCCGGTCGCGACTACACCACTTCCACGGCCGGCGTGGATGGCACCGCAGACAACCTGTCGTGGGTGGTGGACCTCAACGCACGCGGTGGCGGGTGGAGCGCCTTGGTTGGGTACTACGGCAATCAATCAGACTTTGGCGATGGAGTCTCGCCGTCCTCGACCGGCATCCTGGTGCAGGGCGGGTACTTCATCACGGACACGTGGGAGCTTGCCGCGGGCTGGCAGTGGGTTGACGTTGACTCGGACGGCTCGACTAGCACATCGACCTTCGCGACGCAGCGATTCTGGATCACGACGTTCGGCGCCAACTACTACATCGACGGCAATCGGGCGAAGTTTCAGGTCGACTGCGGCTGGTCCAACGGAGCGATCCTCTTTTCCAAGGGCATCTACGGTGACGGCATCTCCGGTGCCGACTGGGCCACGGACAGCGACGGCGAGACCCAAGTCGTGTTGCGGGCTGGAGTCCAGCTCCTCTTCTGACTGGCGTGACGCTGCCCGCGCGAGGGACCGCGTCACGATCGGCGGCGGGCGGGTGGCCTGTAGAATCGCCGCTCCATGACCCTTCCTCCCGCGTTGGCGCGCCGCTCTCCGGACCTGAAGAGCGAGTGCACGCCTGCGGTGCACCGGATCGAGGTTGGCGCCGCTGCGGGGCAGGCAGATGCGCGGAGCGCGTCGGTGACTCGACTGGCGCGTGCCAATGGGGTGCTTGGCGATGTCCGCGCCGTGGCGATCTACCTCATTGAGGGGGACCTCTCGCAGGACGAGCTGGCGACGATCGCCGACTCATTGCTGGCCGACCCGGTCACGCAGTCTGCGCGGATTCGCGCTGCGGGAACCCAGCGCACGGACCCCAGCGACGTGGTGGCTGTCGAAGTGCACCCGCTGGCCGGAGTGACGGACCCTGCTGCCGAGAGCGTGCAGGAGGCGATCGCGGTGTTGGTCGGTGCCACCGTGACGGTTCGCACCGGGCAGCGACTGGAGTTTTGCGGCGCGTCGGCGGACGTGGCGAAGCAGTTCGTGGATCGATTCATGGCCAACGCCGTGATCCAGTCGATCCACCACGGCCTGTACTGGCCCGACTCCCTGCCACACGGGCACGAGTACACGCTGGCCATCCGCGAGGTGCCCATTCGCGACCTTGGCGACGCGGCCCTGGAGCGGATGTCGCGCGAGTCGCACCTCTTTCTTTCGCTGGAGGAGATGCGTGCGATCCAGGCGGAGTACCGCCGATTGGGGCGCGAGCCGCGCGAGATCGAGCTGGAAACGCTCGCGCAGACCTGGAGCGAGCACTGTGTCCACAAGACCCTCAAGTCGCAGATCGCGTATTCGGAGCCGACCGGGGCTGGGCAGGGGCCGTCGCTCCTGGCGACAGCCTCCGGCAAGCCAGGCCACGCCGTCCAAGGATCCACGCTCCGCATCGACAACCTGCTGAAATCCACGGTGGCCGCCGCGACGAACGCGCTCATCGGCCAGATCGACCCACCAACGGGATGTGGGTGGACTCGGGAGTCTGCGCCGATCGATTGGTGCCTCAGCGTCTTCGTGGACAACGCGGGGGTGATCGCCTTTGACGATGACCACGCGGTCTGCTTCAAGGCGGAGACTCACAATCGGCCCAGTGCCATCGAGCCATACGGTGGCGCGGCGACGGGCATTGGGGGCTGCATCCGCGACGTGATGGGGACTGGCCTGGCCGCGAAGCCGATTGCCGCGACGGATGTCTTCTGCGTGGCGCCCACCGACACGGCCGACCACGAGGTCCCTCGAGGGTGCATCCACCCGAAGCGCATCCTTTCGCAGGTGGTGGCCGGCGTGCGCGACTATGGCAACCGGATGGGCATTCCCACCGTCAATGGAGGCGTGTGGCAGGACGCCCGGCACATCGGCAATCCGCTGGTCTTTTGCGGCGTGATCGGCGTGATGCCCAGGTCGTGCGTGCGGGGCGCCGCCCGCGACGGAGACCTCATCGTGGCGCTCGGCGGCCGCACGGGGCGCGACGGCATCCATGGCGCCACCTTCTCCAGCGCGGAAGTGGAGCACGGGCACGCGACGGAGTTCTCGCATGCGGTCCAGATCGGCAACGCGATCACCGAAAAGCGAACGTTGGACGCGATCCTGGAAGCTCGCGACCAGCCGGATGGCCCGCTCTACAGTGGCCTGACTGACTGCGGCGCCGGCGGGTTCTCCAGTGCCGTGGGCGAGATGGGGAAGGACCTCGGGGCGACGGTTCACCTGGAGCAGGCGCCGACCAAGTACTCCGGCCTCTCCCCGACCGAGGTCTGGATCAGCGAGGCGCAGGAACGAATGGTGTTGGCCGTGCCGGAGGACAAGCGGGCACGCCTGCAATCGATCTGCGGGGCACACGGCTGCGAGCTCTCGGTGCTTGGCACATTTGGCTCGAAGGATGGATGCATTCGATTGCTGTGGCACGGCATCGAGGTGGGGTCGCTGGACACGCACTTCCTCCACGAGGGCATTCCCGAGCCGACGCGGACCGCCGTGTGGGATCCGACCTACAACGCACAGTTTGCGCCCGTGCGGACCAAGCTCGAACCCGGCACCGGACTGCTTGGCACGCTGCGGACGATGCTGGCCCATCCAAACATCGCCAGCAAGGCGTGGATCATCCGGCAGTATGACCACGAGGTGCAGGGGAGCACGGCCGTGAAGCCGTTGCAGGGACCTCATGCAGGGCCTGGCGACGCGGCGGTGATGCGGCCCGTGGTTGGCTCGCGGCGCGGCCTCGCGATCGGCAATGGCCTGGCCACGGGGCTCGCGGCCGACCCGTACCTCATGACGCTGGCGGCCGTGGATGAGTGCGTCCGAAACTTGGTCTGCGTCGGCGCGGACCCGACCCGAATCGCCATCTTGGACAATTTCTGCTGGGCCAGCTGCGACGACCCTCGAAACCTGGGCGGGCTCGTGCGCGCCGCCGCCGCCTGCCTGGATGCCGGGCTGGCGTACCGGACGCCCTTCATCTCGGGAAAGGACTCGCTCAAGAACCAGTTCCGTGGGGATGACGGCACACTGGTCCAGATTCCTCCCACGCTCCTGATCTCCGGCTTTGGGATCGTGGACGACATCGAGCACGCGTGCACGATGGATGCCAAGCACGCGGGAAGCGTGCTCGTCGCCGTGGGGCTGACCCAGCCGGGAATGGGAGGAAGCGTGCGGTCGACGTATGTCGATGGCGGGTCGTTCGACCCCGCCTTGCCAACCTGCGATCCGGCCGTCGGTGCCGCGACGGCTCGGGCCGTGGCGTCACTCATCCGGGATGGACTCGTCCGAAGTGCACACGACTGCAGCGACGGCGGCATCTTGGTGGCCGCGGCGGAGATGGCGTTCGCCGGTGGAATGGGGGTGCGCGTGGACTTGGGTCATGTTCCGCATGCGCCTGGCACCAGCCGTGAGGCGTGCGCGTTTGGTGAATCGCCAAGCCGGTACCTGCTTGAAGTCGAGGAGTCGAACGTGGCTGTCGTGGTGGAGCGACTCCGTTCGATCCCTCGTGCGGCCATCGGCCAGTTCACGGCGGAAGAGGCCTTCGAGCTTGACGGTGCCGTGGTCGCGACGCGGGACCTTCGTTCGGCGTGGGAGAGCGGTTCGGAGGTGGGAGCATGACGGGGACGATCGACGAATGTGGCGGCGACCGCCTGCGGGCCCTGGTGGTCACCGCTCCCGGGATCAACTGTGACCGGGAACTGGGCGAGGCCTTTGCCATCGCGGGTGCGACTCCGGAGTTCGTCCTGCTGGATGCCCTGCGGCGCGATCCAGGCCGGATCGACGAGTTTGACCTCATCGGGCTGCCCGGCGGCTTTTCGTATGGCGACGACGTGGCGGCCGGCCGCATCATGGCGGCACTCATGCGCCGGGAGGTGTATCCCGCGATGCGCGCCACGATCGAGCGCGGCACCCCCGTGATCTGCCCGTGCAATGGCTTCCAGATTGCCGTGCAGGCCGGCCTGCTTCCGGGTCCCGTCGATGCCGAGGCGGAGTGGACTTCGACTCCCGCACGGCCCACGATCGCGCTCGCACAGAACCAGTCGGGGCGATTCCACGATGGCTGGACCCGCGTGGAGATCCCCTCGAACACCCGCTGCGTCTGGACCGCTGGCCTGGAGTGCGTCGGCGATGACGCGCTGCTCCCGAGTGCGCACGGCGAAGGTCGATTCGTCACAGGCGGCACGGAGTTGGCCCGGCTGGAGTCGAATGGGCAAGTCGCCCTTCGCTATGCCGCCGACGACAACTTCAATGGATCCATGGGAGCCGTTGCCGGGATCTGCGACCCGTCGGGATTGGTGTTCGGCCTCATGCCGCATCCTGAGCGGTACCTGCAGTGGACGTGCCACCCCTGGTGGACGCGGATGGACCGCTCATGGCGAGCGAAGCACGAGCCGTTGGGCCTGCGCATGTTCCGCTCGGCGGTGGCGCATGTGCTCCGCACTCGGCGCGCCTGCACCGTTCGCTAGCGAGCCGCATCAAGGAGCGCAACGACTTGCGGCGGCGTGAGCGTCTCCGCCCGCGCCCCGGGGTCGATGCCGGTCGGGAAGGGGAATCCGCGCCCGAGCACCGCCCCGAGCTGCTTGCGCCTCTTGCTGAAGAGTCGCTGCGAAAACTCCCCCAGCTCCCGCGCGTCGATGGCCGGGCGCGGGTGGCGCGGCCGGAGGGCCACCATCGCGCTGGTCACGTCGGGGGCTGGCCAGAAACAGCTGCTGGGAAGCGTGGCGATCCACTCGACGCCTGCGAACACCGAGGCGAGGACAGAGATCGATCCCCACTGGTCGTCGCCCGGTGATGCCGCGAGCCGTTGCGCCACTTCCTTCTGGATCGTCACGAACTGCCCTCGACACTGCGGGTAGTCGGTGAGCAGGGTGGCCATGAGCGGCGTGGCGGCCTGGTAGGGGAGGTTGGCGACAAGGGTGAATGGCTCGGTCCCCAGCGCCGCGGCCAGCCCGGAGCTCAACGCATGCTTGCCATCGAGGCAATCGCCCTCGATGAGCGTCACCCTGTTTCCAAGCCGCTCGCGCACGATCGACTGCATGTCGCGGTCAATCTCGCAGGCGATCACGCGGCAGCCGAGGTCGACCAGCGGCTCGGTCAGCGCGCCCGTCCCCGGCCCCACCTCGAGGACGACATCTCCGGCGCGAACCGCGCTGGACTCCACCAGGCGACGGATCAGGTTGTGGTCATGCAGGAAGTTCTGGCCAAACCGATGTCGCGGGCGGATGCCGCGTGAGGCGAGGAGGGCCTTGATCTCGGTGAGCGTCTGCACGCGGTGGGGTCATTCAGGCAGCGGCTGCGTGACCTTGGATCAGAACCAGTCGCGTCGGCCCACCATGTAGGTCTCGTAGAACTGGTCGTCCGTCTTCGTGAGGTAGATGATGCCCTCGACGATGCTGATCACCCCCACGGCAAAGAGCACCGGAAGGCAGCAGAAGCCCACCAGCAGCCAACTGAGGGCGAGCACGATGAACGAGCTGACGAGTGTCACGACGAGCATGATGGCGCCCGCCCCCGTGTACCCGAGGATGAACTTGTGGATCCCCAGGCCAGCCAGCAGGATCGCCAGCAGGCCGCAGACCAACTTTCGCTGGGCCGCCTCGCCGCGTGGGGGCAGGACCCGGCCGTCGGCGGTGTACCCCACCTGCGTGCGCGGGGAGGATTCCGTTTGCGTCGGACGCTGACTTGGGTCGCTGGGCCAGTTGTTCATGGATGCAGCCTAGCGCGCGACCGCTTCCGCGCGCACTTCGCGGAGCACGGTGACCTTGATCTCGCCGGGGAATGTCATCTCGTCCTCGACACGCTTGGCGATCCTCCCGGCGATGGCGAACGCCGCCGCATCATCGGAGTGCGCGGCATCGATGATGACGCGAACCTCCCGTCCGGCCTGTATGGCGAAGGCCTCCTGGACTCCGGGTTGCTCCATGGCCAGCCCTTCCAGTTGCTGGAGTCGCTTGACGTATTGCTCCATGCTGTCGCGACGGGCACCGGGCCGAGCACCGGACAAGGCGTCTGCGGCCATCACGATGGGCGTGTAGGGAGTGGTGGCCGGGATGTCGCCGTGGTGGCCGGCCGCGGCGTTGATGACGGCGTCCAGCCTTTCACCGTGCCGCTGCAGGAACTCCGCACCGATGGCGGGGTGCGTGCCTGTCACCTCGTGATCCATCGCCTTGCCGATGTCGTGGAGCAGCCCGGCACGGCGCGCGAGGTCGCCGTCCAGTCCCAGCTGGTCGGCAATGATCTGCGAGAAGTAGGCCACTTCGATCGAGTGCCGAAGCACGTTTTGCCCATAGCTGGTCCGGTAGCTGAGGCGGCCCAGTGCTTCGAGCACGCGATGGCTGAGCCCTCGCACATTGGCCTCGAGCGCAGCCTCGCTCCCGGCGCGGAGGATCCGTTCCTCCAGCTCCTTTCGGGTCGCCTCAACCACTTCCTCGATGCGTGCCGGATGGATCCGGCCATCGGTGAGGAGTTTCTGGAGCGACTCCGCTGCCACCGCCTGCCGGACCTTGTCAAAGGAACTCACGGAGATGATCCCCGGGGTGTCGTCGATGAGGATGTCGACACCTGTCGCACGCTCCAGGGCGCGAATGTTCCGACCCTCGCGCCCGATCAGTCGACCCTTGAGGTCGTCGTTCGCGATCTTCACGGTCCGCACGGCGTTTTCCGAGACCGTCTCGCTGGCGTACCGCTGGATGGCGTGCAGCGCGATCTCGCGAGCCTGTTCCTGGGCCTTGGACCCCGCCTCCTGGAGCAGTCGATGGGCCAGCACTTCGGCTTCGGCCCGCGAGTCGATGCGGACCTGCGCCATCACCTCTTCCCGGGCCTGCTGGCGGGTCATCCCGGCAACTCGATCCAGATGGGCACGCGCCTCCACCAGGGTCGCGTCGGCAGCGACCTGCTGCGCCGCGGCAGCCGCCTTGGCCGAGTCGATCGCGGCCTCTCGCGCGTCCAGTCGATTCTCGCGCTGGGTCAACTGGTCCAACCGCTGCTCAATGGACGCCTGCAGGGCGGTCGTCCGCTGCTGAACTTCCTTCAGCGCGGTGTTGGCTGCCCGCACCTCGACATCCGCAGCCTCGCGCCGTTCGCCGGCGCGGCGCTCGGCTTCCAGCTCACGGTCCTTGGCCTTGGATTCGGCCCGGGCGAGGGCCTCGGACTGGAGGCGCCCAGCATCAACCTCGGCTCGCCTGCCCCGGCGGATGGCGTACCAACCGCCGCCCCACGCCGCCGCGATGCCGACGAAGAACAGCACGATTCCGGCCAGGCCAGAGAGGAGAGAGGCAGACTCAGGCTCTGCCGCAAGGAGGAGCGGTCCCATTCGGCGACTCCAGTTGTCTCGGGCTCAGAGGAAGAGAGGTTTCCGAGCCCGATTCGGAGTCCTCAGAGGTCATGTTCGCGGACCGAATACGTCCGATAAGTAGTTGGGTGGACCTCGGCGCCGGGAGCGTCGAGGTCCACGAACGCAGTGTAATCCCTTCCGCTTACGCTGCAAGGGTGTCCAGCGCCATTCGCGCCCTTTCTCGGGTGCTTCCAACCAATCCGATCATCGTGCGACTGGTCCAGGGCGGATCCAGGCGGCCACGGCACTTGGTGATCAGGGGGGTGTTCCTCGGGGGGTTGGCGGCGATGCTCCTGCTGGCCCTGGGCGGGAGCCCGGGGAGTGCTCGGGAGATCGCGCAGGGAGCCGCCACGGCGCTCTCGCTGCTCGCCTTCGGCCAAGTCATCCTCATCTGCGCGCTGACTCCGATCTTCATGGCTGGCGCGCTCTCCCAGGAAGCGGAACCGCGGACGTGGGAGATCCTCCTCACGACGCCGCTGAGCGGACTGCAAATCGTCCTTGGGAACCTTGCCGGGAGGCTGTTCTTCGTGGTGGCGCTGGTGATCAGCGCGCTTCCGCTCTTCTTGGTCCTTCAGGGATTTGGTGGCGTGCCGCCCTCGGCGATCCTGGCCAGCAGTGCCATCGCCTTGAGCACGGCCATGGCACTGGGCAGCATCGCGATCGCGCTCAGCCTCACCCGGTTTGCGGGGCGTCGCGCCATCTTCGCGTTCTATGCCACGGTCGTGTCGTGGCTGGTCGTCACCAGCGCCGCGGACTCGATGCTCCGGGACAGGCTTCCCGACGGCACCGCGTTCACCACCTGGATGACGCCACTCAACCCGCTCCTCGCGCTGGAGTCGGTCCTCAAGAGTGCCACCTACCTTTCCCACGACGCGTCGACGCTGCCGTGGCCGGCATCGGACTGGATGGGGCATCCGGCCGTTTCGTTCGTGGCCGTGTGCGTGGTGCTTTCCTCGGCGCTCCTGCTGTTCGGGCTGGTCGTGGTGCGACACGCCGGGATCTCGACCCGTGGCAGCCTGGGCAAGACCGAACGCTCAGCGAGGGCGGCACAGCACGTCGGGAAGAATGCGATCGCGTGGCGCGAACTGCACCTTCGTGCGCAGCGGCGAGGCGTCGTCCTGGCCCGGTGGACGATCGTGCCGCTTGGCCTCGCGTTGGCGGTGCTGCCGCCGGTGCTTCACGCGCTGGGCCACGCGACAACGTTGCAGTGGCAAGCCATGACCGGTGCCATCGTCGGGGCCGAAACGCTGGTCCTGGTGCTCATCGCACTCAACACGGCCGCGACAGCCGTGACCAGCGAGCGCGAGGACGGGAGCCTGGACATCCTGCTCTCGACGCCGATCCAGCCGGCGGCGTACCTGGGTGGCAAGCTCCTGGGCCTGGTGAGGTACTTGGTCCCGCTCGCGATGGTCCCTGTCGCCACCGTGGCGGCGAGCGCGATCTACGCACTCGTTGGCTCCAGCGAAGGCACCACGGCCACGTCGGTCTCCTTCGTTTCCCGGGCGCAAGGCACCCTCTCCGTCCCGGCGATCCTTCCCGAAGCGGCAATCGAGTATCCGGTGTCGCTGCTCGCCTTCCTCGCGCTGGCCGTGATGCTTGGCCTGTCCATGAGCGTGCGGTGCCGTGGAACCGTAGGCGCCGTCCTCTGGGGTTCCACCAGCACGCTCGGGCCGACGGCCATCGTGGCGATGATTGCGTTCGCCATGGCCGGCGCGTCCGCACTGCTGGGTGGATGTGGGCTTGGATTGACGCCGTTCTCGCTGCTGGCTGCCGCGGTCTCTCCGCAGCAGTACTTCGTCACGGCGGCGGACGGTGAGGCCGGCATTCTCCAGGCCAGGGAGGCACTGGCCGTCGGGACGGTCTTTGGGGCCGGGGCGTGCGTCGCGCTGGTGTGGTCGATTCATCGATCGCTGCAGTCGCAATTCATGTTCCTGGTTCGGCGATTTGCCGGCACGAAGTGATGCGCGTGCGGGAAGTGAATCGACCTGATCGGTACACTTCGAAACTCCCCGGAAAACACGCATGACACACGCTTCCACCGCGCCACGCGCTGCCGATCGACTGACCACCGCCCCCCTTGGATTGGCCACGATGGAGACTCCCGCCGGCCCGCGGAAGTATGCGCCGTTGGAGCCGCTGCGCCAGTACACCAACCTCGACCGGCTGCCGTACTCCATCAAGGTGCTGCTCGAGGCGTGCCTGCGCAACGTTGATGGGCTGGCGATCACCGAGGAGCACGTCCGGGCGGTCTGCGCCTGGGAGGCCAAGAACGTTGGCGAGGTCGAGATCCCATTCATGCCCGGGCGCGTGGTGCTGCAGGACTTCTC
>SXOD01000002.1 GCA_005776885.1 Planctomycetia bacterium | reverse complement strand
GCCGGGACACGAACAGTACACGCGGAACATGGCCACGGGCGCATCGACGGCCCAGGCGGCCATCCTCCTCATCGATGCGCGCCAGGGCATCCTCCCGCAGACCCGTCGGCACTCCTTCATCGCGTCGCTCATGGGAATCAAGCACGTGGTGCTGGCGATCAACAAGATGGACTTGGTGGACTTCTCGCCAGCCGTGTTTCATCGCATCACGGACGCCTATCGACCCATCGCGGAACGGCTCCAGTTCGCCAGCGTGACGCCGATCCCACTCTCGGCCCTTCGTGGTGACAATGTCATCGAGCGCAGCGGGCAGACGTCGTGGTACCGGGGCCCCACGCTCCTGGGCTTCCTGGAGACCGTGGAGGTGCACGCTGGAGACGCGCAACGCCCCCTCCGGATCCCCGTCCAGTGGGTCAATCGACCCAGCGCCGACTTCCGCGGATTCTGCGGCCTCGTCTCCGCCGGCACCATCGCGCCGGGCGACGCCGTGCGAGTCCTTCCCGCAAGTGTCACGGCGATCGTCAAGGAAGTGTTCGTCGGCGACCGCCGGGTCAACCGCGCGCTGCCGGAATCGTCGGTCACCGTCACGCTCGATCGCGAGGTCGACGCCTCTCGCGGCGACATGATCGTGGCCGCCGACAGCCCGTGCGAGGTGGCCGACCAGTTCGAGGCCTCCATCGTCTGGATGGACGCCCACGCAGGGCACATCGGTCGCGGATACGTGATGCGGACCGCCGGAGGGACCGCCAACGCGACGATCACCGACATCCGTGGCCGCATCAACATGTCGACGCTGGACGAGGCGCCGACCCGGCAGCTGGAACTCAACGACATCGGCACGGTCAAGCTCGGCCTGGACCACGAGATCCCGTTCGATCCGTATGACCAGTGCCACGAGACGGGCGCGTTCATCCTGGTGGATCGATTCACGAATGCGACCGTCGCCGCCGGCATGCTGCGGCACGCGCTTCGTCGGGCCAAGAACGTGCATCGCCAGGCCCTGACGATCGACCGCACGGCGCGCGAACGCCTCAACGGGCATCCGGCGAAGTGCGCCTGGTTCACGGGACTCTCGGGCTCCGGAAAGTCGACGGTGGCCAACCGGGTGGAGCAGCTGCTCCACGGCCGCGGGATCCGCACCTACGTGCTGGACGGCGACAACGTGCGCCACGGTCTCAATCGTGACCTCGGGTTCACTGATGCCGACCGCGTGGAGAACATCCGGCGGGTGGCCGAAGTCGCGCGTCTCCTCGTGGATGCGGGCGTGGTGGTCCTGACCAGCTTCATCTCGCCGTTCCGCGCGGAGCGCGACATGGCCCGCAGCCTCTTCAAGCCGGGGGACTTCGTGGAGGTCTTTGTCGACGTGCCGCTTGACGTCGCCGAGTCGCGAGACCCGAAGGGGCTCTACCGAAAGGCCCGCAAGGGAGAGATTCCAAACTTCACCGGAATCAACAGCCCGTACGAACCACCGGACGCCGCCGAGGTCCACTTGCGCAACGCCGACCTCCCGCTTGACGAAGCGGCGGCACGAGTGATCGATGCGCTCGGACTCGAGGGCTGACCAGGAATCGCCTCTGGAACGCGAGCCCGGTAGGCTTGCCCCCCGCAGGTAGGGTGGCCGAGTGGTTGAAGGCGCCGGTCTTGAAAACCGGTAGGCCCGTCAGGGTCTCGCGGGTTCGAATCCCGCCTCTACCGCTGCACCAGACTGGTCCGCCATGCCGACGACAGGTCCCCGCCGACATGTTCTCCTGATCGACGACCAGCCAATTGTCGGGAGGGCCGTCGAGATGGCCATCGCCGCGAAGGCCGAGGCCAAAGAGTTCGCGCTCAGCCAGTCGCTCACCGCGCAGGAGGGGATCCACCGGGCCGCCACAGAGTCGCCCGACGTGATCCTGCTGGACCTCTCGATGCCTGGTCGGGACGGGATGGAGGCTCTCCGGGAACTCCGATCGCTTGCCATCCTTTCCGACGTCCCGATCGTCGTGCTCTCGGCCACCACCGATTCGGAGGCGAAGCAACATGCTTTTTCGCTCGGCGCGAATGACTACCTCGTGAAGATGCCGGACGCCATCGAGCTGGTCGCCCGGCTGCGCCTGCATACCCGCGGCGGCCGCAGTGCGGGGAGCCGCGCCGCCGAGATCAGCCGCTGCACCGACGCGCTCTCGCAAGCGCAGGACCTGGTGGAAGTCGAGGAGCTCACGCTGACCACGGCACGACACCTCACCGATGCTGATGCGGGGGCGCTCTGGCTGCTGGAGCCACCCTGCCCGCCCGGTGCCCCGCCACACCCCGACGCCGTCTTTCGGATGGCTTGTTCACAGAGCGACTTCCTCCAGGCACGCCTTCGACCGGGAGAGCGGCTGGAACTTCGGAATGTGACGCTCGGCGCCTCGGAGCACTCGCTGGTCGGCTTCGTGGCCACTTCAGGGCAGCCCTTGCGGATCGATGACGTCCGCGCCATTCCCGACACCGCGCCCTACCGTTTCAGTGGCCGCATCGCGCAGGTGCTTGATTACCCGATCCGATCGGCCTTGCTCGCGCCTCTCCGTGACGGCGATGGCCGGGTGATTGGCGTGTTGCAACTGGTCAATGCACGCGGTGGGCTGGGGCGCGGCGGCGACCCTGTCCCGTTCACCGCCGGGGATGAGTCTGCCTTCGAGGTGTTCGCCGGCCTCGCAGCACTGGCCATGGAGCGTGCACGCCTGATCCGCGGCTCGATCCTCCGCCTGGTCGCCGCCGCCGAGATGCGCGACCCGCTGGAGACGGGCCAGCACGTGCAGCGCGTCGCCGAG
Organism: Planctomycetia bacterium; assembly: GCA_005776885.1. Taxonomy (GTDB): domain Bacteria; phylum Planctomycetota; class Phycisphaerae; order Phycisphaerales; family SM1A02; genus SXOD01. Next base: position 1,731 of record SXOD01000002.1, on the reverse strand, counting down.
TGCAGCGTGGCGCTCTTCGATCGCTGGGCCGCGGCGCACGGGATGGCGCCCGACCTCCAGGCTCGGCATCGCGACCAGCTGCGCCTGGCGGCGATGCTGCATGATGTCGGGAAGATCTCGATTCCCGACTCGATCCTCAAGAAGCCAGGGCCACTGGACCGGGAGGAACGCGAACGCATGGAAACCCACGCCACCTGCGGTGCCCGGCTCTTCTGCCAGGCGGCCACGCAGCACGACCTGGCGTCGAGGCTGGTCGCCCTCCACCACCACGAACGATGGGATGGCACGGGGTATCCGGGAGACATCGGAGTCGAGGCACTCTCCGCCATGCCGGCCGAACTGGAGCGCAATCCGGCAGCGCCTCCACTTTCAGGGGAGGCCATCCCGCTGTTCGCGCGCATCGTGGCCGTCGCGGATGTCTATGACGCGCTCACGAGTGCGCGCAGCTACAAGGAACCATGGCCGCGTGAACGGGTCGAAGCACACCTGCGCGAGGAGTCCGGTCGCCACTTTGACCCGGCGCTGGTCGAGATCGCCCTGCAACTCTTGCCCTACTTCGAGAGCGTCAGGGCCCGGCACCCGGACTGAGCCGGGCAGGGATCGACCGAGCCACTGCCAGTGGCACAGACGACTCAGCCGTCGTCGTCATCATCGCCGTCGTCGCCGTCATCGCCGTCCAGCGCGTCCTTGGCGGCGTCACTGTGCCAGCCGGGGACGTATATCGGAAAGGTCTCTTCGCGTTGAAACACGCCGCGGTGGATCGAGCCCGCCTTGTCGAACCAGCAGACTTCAAGCTTGCCAGATTCGCGGTCAAACGAGCGGACCGTCATGGCGGGGCCACCCGAGATCAACCTCACCACGGAACCAACGACCGACTGTTCCTGCCAGAGTTCTTCTTCGTACTCACACCAAGGCGCCTTGCCGTCCTTGGCGTCTCGGCTGCCCGAAATCGGGAAGAGGTCGCCCGGCGCCGCCTGCGTGGACGCCCGGGCCAATCGCAGCAATCCTTCACGCAGCGCCGCGATCGTGCCGGTCTGCTGCGCCAGTCGAATCATCTCCTCGCGCACATAGCGGAGTTCCTTCAGCTCGAAGAGCAGCGATCGAAGGTCCCTGGCGAGTTCCCGCTGCCGGAAGGTCGAGGTGTCGTTGTTGCTGGGTCCGGAGTCCATGCCGGGACTCTACACAGCCCTGACAGACCCCTCACAGAAGTCCAGGTAGGCAACAGCCAAACCGTTCTCAAGGCTGCACTTGGGAGAAAACCCAAGCCGCGCCAGCCGAGAGACATCCATGAGCTTCCGCGGCGTGCCGTCCGGCTTGGAGTCGTCGTACCGGATGGTCCCGCTGAAGCCGACGGTCGAGGCGATCGCGCGCGCCAGTTCGGCAATGGTCACGTCGATGCCAGATCCCACGTTGATGTGGCTCTCCATCGGCTTCGTCTCGGCGTCGTAGGCCCCACGGCTGAGTCCCATCACGAAGACGCTGGCCTGGGCCATGTCATCCACGAACAGGAACTCACGACGGGGCGTGCCCGTTCCCCAGATCACGACCTCAGGAGCACCTGCCACCTTGGCCTCGTGGAACCGGCGGAGCAGCGCCGGGATCACATGGCTGTTCTCGGCGTGGTAGTTGTCGCCGGGCCCATACAGGTTGGTGGGCATCACGCTCCGGAAATCGCACCCATGCTGCCGGTTGTAGGACTCGCACAGCTTTATGCCGGCGATCTTCGCGATG
>SXOD01000070.1 GCA_005776885.1 Planctomycetia bacterium | reverse complement strand
GTGGTACCGCGACCTGCGGCGCTACGGCTCCGTGCCACACGCCGGTTTTGGGCTTGGCTTTGAGCGGACGATTGTCTATGCCACCGGCATGGCCAATGTCCGCGATGTCATCCCGTTTGCGCGCACGCCGAAGAACTGCGAGTTCTGAGCATCCCGGGCGGTGTGAGCGGCTCGGGCAGGGTCCGGCTGCGGTTATCGGTGGAAATGTGCCCTTGGGGGGCACATTTCCACCGATAACCGCGAGCGGACGTCAGTACCCGATCGACCTGTAGGGACCGTTGGGGAGGACGCCCGGGAGGAGTCGATCCCTGAAGTAGACCCAGTCCAGGCGTACGCCCTGCCCGGTGATGGCGTCGGTCAGGTCAGCGGGTGGCGCATACCAGTGGCCGTAAAGCTCGATCTCCGCGGGGAGCGTGCTGCGCTGGACCGCGTAGACCTCGGTCGACCCGTCCACATAGGAGAACGGGATGGCGGTCGGGTCCCACAGGGCGGGCCAGTCGATCCAACCGCCCCAACTTGCGCTCTGCGGCGTGCCGGGGAATCGTGGGTCGATCACCCAGCCCTCGTTGTTGAAGTTCAGGCCGTCGTTATCGTCTTCGACGACCGACATGATCGTGCGCGCCGGTTGCGGAATCCGCGAGATTCGGGTTGTGTTCGTGGCGCTCATGGGCACGCCGTTCACGCAGAACCAGTCGTCCCACATTCCGCCAAACCCAGCCGCGTCCGTGGGGATGGTCACGCCGACAAACGCGTTGAGCGAGTACGACCGGATGCGTCCGCTGGGGTCGAGCGGGCTGGCGTAGACCCCGTAGTCGCCGATGTACGGCCAGAGTCTGCCCGCGGAGAGTGCCTTGCGGCTGGAGTCGGCGGGGTTGAGCGTGTTCAACCCATACTCCTTCTCGCTGGAACCGACCAGGTGCACGCCGTAGGACGCGGACCAGCAGTGGTACTGCGCCGCGTTCGCGTTCCCCCCGTTGATGGTGCCAACGAACGGTCCGCCGCACCCTCCGGCTGGGTTCAGGTTGAAGGTGAAGTCGCTGGCGCCAGTTCGAGGCGAAGCGATCGCCCCGTTGTAGTCCATGCTGTACGACGATTGTGCCAGCGAGATCTGGCGTTGGTTGTTGAGGTCGCCGCCCATGTTGGACATACGGCGGACCTTCTTGGTGGCGATGACGATGATCGCCACCAAGAGCAGGATGATCGCGAGGACAACCAGGAGTTCGGTGAGCGAGAAGGCTCGTCGACGTGGTTGTTCCGGGTGCTGTTTCATCGGGACCGGCCGCGTGACGGTGGCAGGTAGGTCCGGGCCCGGTTATCGGTGGAAATGTGCCCCTGGGGGGCACATTTCCACCGATAACCGCGAGCGGACGTCAGTACCCGATCGACTTGTACGGGCCCTCGGGCACGATCCCGGGGAGCAGTCGATCGCGGAAGTAGACCCAGTCGAGCCGGACGGACTGCCCGGTGATGGGATCGCTCAGGTCAGCGGGGACGGCGTAGCGGTGCCCAAAGATCTCCAGTTCATCGGGCAGCGACTTGCGTTGGACGGAATAGACCTCCGTCGACCCGTCCATGTAGGAGAAGGGGATCGCCGTGGGGTCCCACATCGCGGGCCAGTCGATCCATCCTTCCCAGCCGGTGGCCTGCGGCGTGCCGGGGAACCGTGGGTCGATCACCCAACCCTGGTTGTTGAAGTTGTAGCCGTCATTGTCGTCTTCCACGATCGACGCGATGGTTCTCGCGGGCTGCGGGATGCGCGAGATGCGCGTGGTGTTGGTGGCGGTCATCGGCACGCCGTTGACGCAGAACCAGTCGTCCCACTTGCCGGCCCACTCACTGGAGTCCTCCGGGACGGTGGACCCGACGAAGCCATTGAGTGAGTACGAGCGGAGTCGTGAGTTTGAGTTTTGGTAGGTCATGCCCTCGAACCACGCCGAGGGATCAAGCGGGCTCCGGTACACGCCGTAGTCGCCGATGTACGGCCACAGCTTGCCGTTGGAGAGCGCCTTGCGGCTGGAGTCCGTGGCGGTGAGCGAGTTGACCCCATACTCCACCTCCTCGCTGCCGGCCATGTTGGTGCCGAAGGACGCGGTCCACGAGTGGTAGGTGGCGGCGTTGGTGTTGCCGCCGTTGATGGTGATCTGGAACGGCCCTCCGCACCCGCCCGTCGGGTTGAGGCTGTAGTTGAAGTTCCCGTCGGTGCTCGTCCGGTTGGAGGGGATCGCCCCGTTGAAGTCCATGCTGTATGAACTCAGCGCCAGCGCGATCTGCCGCTGGTTGTTAAGGTCGCCGGCCATGCTGGACATGCGGCGCACCTTCTTGGTCGCGATGACGATGATCGCCACCAAGAGCATGATGATCGCGAGGACCACCAGGAGTTCCGTCAAGGAAAAGCCGCGACGCCCGGGCTGGCTGCCGACGCCTGATCGATCGCTCCGTACGGTCGGAATCATGGTGTGGCCATGCTATCCCCCACCCCACGAGATCCGTAGCATGGAGTCATGAAATGTGTCGACGCCATCCAACGACTTGGGGCCCTCCTCGTGCTCGCCGCGGCCACGTGGGTCACCCCGATCGCCCTTGCGCAAAGCCTGGAGGTCCCCGACGTTCCCCTGGAAAAGGTGCCGGAGGGCCAGCGCGCCGCCGCGCAGCGGGCACGGACTGGCAAGTTCGCGGAGTTCAAGAAACTTTCCATCGCTCGGGCCGAGGCCGGGCTGAAGCTGCAGGCCTTCCGGAAGTCGCTTCGCGGCAAGGAGCAGACTGAGGCTGACCTGGCCAAGGTGGCCAAGCTGAACGATGATGTCTCCAAGGCGGGCGACCGGATGGAAGACTGGGCGCAGGGCAAGGAGCTCACGCCAGAGGACCATGCGGCAATCGACTACATCAATCAGGAAGTGACTGCCGCTGCGCTGGAGTGGGGTCGAAAGCACAAGGACGGCTGAATGGCCATCAACTGCAACATTGATCAGCGAGGAACGATCGCCCGCGTCATCGTCGGCGGCGTGATCGAGAGCGCTGGCTGGCTCCTGATCGTGCTCCGCATGATCAATGCGATGGAAGGCGATTGGCCACTCTGGCTGGGCGGTGTCATGGTGGCGGTCGGCCTGGCGGTCATCATGGCAGGCATCCTCAAGTGGTGCCCGCTGCGGGCGCTCGGCATCGAGACCCCGGTCTGACTGACATCGGGCGAACCACGTGGGAGCACACTGCGGAGCTGGATCGTGCGCATCGAGGGCAGGGACATCGCGCGTGGGGCGCGGCCACCGGATGCCGCTCTGGAAGTCGATCCTCGGCGACAAGGACTTGTTGAGTGCGATCGTGAGCGGCGTGCTGCTTGCGGTCGGATTCGTGGCCGACCAGGTTGGGGCACCGGCTCCCTTGGTCACGGGGATCTTCCTCTCCAGCGCGCTCGCAGGCGGGTGGCACGCGGTGCTCACCTCGCTGCAGCAGTTGCTGCGATTCCAGTTTGACGTCGACCTCCTGATGGTCGTGGCCGCGATCGGCGCCGGAGCCGTGGGGCAGATCGAGGAGGGGGCGATGCTTCTCTTCCTCTTCTCGCTCGGCCACGGCCTGGAGGGGTTTGCGACGGAGCGGGCCAGGCGCGCGATCGATGGGCTTGGCGCACTGACGCCGGAGGTCGCGGCCCGGGTGGTCGACCCGATGGCCATGGACACCGCGGTCGAGGAAGTCCCGGTCGTCGCGCTCGCCGTGGGCGACGTCGTGCGTGTGCTCGCAGGCGAGCGGATTCCCGTTGATGGCGTGGTGCACCGCGGCGAGTCCAGTGTCGATCAATCGCCCATCACGGGCGAGAGCGTGCCGGTGACCAAGCGCGCGGGCGCGTCGGTGTTTGCCGGCACGCTCAATGGCGATGGGGTGCTGATCGTCAAGGCGACGAAGCTCGCCGGCGAGTCGACCATGGCGCGAATGGTTCGATTGGTGGAGGAGTCGCAGGCGAACAAGGGCCGCGTGCAGCGCGCCGCCGAAGTCTTTACGCGCGTGTACACGCCCGTGATCCTGGTGGCGGTGCCGATCCTCATCGGCGTGTTGATGTCGATGGGCTTCTCCTGGCCGGAGGCATTCACGAGGGCCATGGCCGTGCTCGTCGGGGCATCACCATGCGCCTTGGCCATCTCGACCCCGAGCGCCGTCCTCGCCGGCATCGCTCGGGCCGCCCGCGCCGGCATCCTGGTCAAGGGTGGCGCATCGATGGAGGCGCTTGGCCTCGTGGATGCCGTCGCCTTCGACAAGACGTGCACGCTGACTGCCGGGACGCCTGTGGTCACCGACATCTTGGTGGCCGAGGGTCACTCGAGGAATTCGGTGTTGCAGGTCGCAGCGGCCTTGGATTCCCAGAGTTCCCATCCCCTGGCCCGCGCCGTCTTGCGGGCCGCCGAGGCGGCCGGGCTCGCCGGACCCAACGCGCATGGCGGTGCCGCCGCGGAGGTGCGCGCCCTCCGCGGGAAGGGCGTGTGCGGAACCGTCAATGGCGAGCGCGCGGCAATCCTGTCGCCACGCGCCGCGATCGCGGGGACCGAGTGGCCCTCGCCTGGCGATGCACTGCGGGCCGCGGTGGTGGCCGCCGAGGCTCGCGCGCAGACGGTGTCCGTGGTGGTGCTCGGCTTGAAGGTCATCGGTGCGTTGTGCGTGGCCGACCCGCCCCGTTCCGACGCCAGTGCCACCATCGCGCGGCTCCGCGCCATCGGCATCCGCCGCTCCGTGATGCTCACGGGAGACAACTCCGAAGTTGCGCGCGCGATTGGGTTGACCGTTGGCGTGGATGAAGTTCGTGCCGACCTCCTCCCCGAACAGAAGATCGATGCCGTGAAGAGGCTCCTTGGCGAGTCCAGGGGAGTGGCGATGGTTGGTGACGGCGTGAATGACGCCCCGGCGCTGGCCGCCGCGACCGTGGGGATCGCGATGGGGGCGAGCGGGACCGACGTGGCGCTGGAGGCTGCGGACGTGGCCCTCATGAGCGATGACCTGAGTGCACTTCCCTTCGCCTTCGAGCTGTCGCGAAGGACTCGCACGATCATCCGGCAGAACGTTGGCATATCGCTGGGCGTCGTTGGGCTCTTGGTCATCGCCGCCTCGGCCGGCTGGGTCGGCCTCGGTGTCGCGGTGGTCCTCCATGAGGGATCGACGGTCCTGGTCGCCTTCAATGCGCTTCGGCTGCTGGGGTACTCGGGGTCCCGCCGCGACTGAGATTCACCTCGGATTCTTGCGTTCGGCCCGCGCGAGCCATCCCGCAGGAAAGGAACGGGAACTACTATCTACTTGTAGAGGTCCTTATCCGACATGCTGAGCAGCACTGCTGAATATGCCCTTCGAGCCATCGTCCACCTCGCGACGAGCCCGGAATCCCACTGCACGGCGGCAGCGATCGCCGAGAAGACGAAGGTGCCCGCCGGATACATCTCCAAGGTGCTGCAGGACCTTGCCCGAGAAGGAATCGTGCTGAGCCAGCGCGGCCCCAATGGCGGCTTCTTGCTCGCGCGCGCACCCGAAAAGATCTCGCTCCTCGAGGTCATCAATGCGGTCGACCCGATCTGCCGGATCACGGAGTGTCCGCTTGGAATCCCGGGCCACGGCAAGAACCTCTGCCCTCTCCACAGTTCCATCGATGCCGCGGCGGCGCTCCTGGAGCGCCACTACGGAAACACCACCGTGGAGGAGATGGCTCGCGAGTCACGAAGTGGCACTCGATGCCTGTTCCCCGTGGCGCATCCGAAGTCCACCTGATCGCCCTTCCGGCTCACTCGCGCGGAATCTGCTGCCCATGCGGGTCCAACGTGGCGTTGGTCTCCGTGGCGAGTTGTGCGGCGAGGTCGTCACCGGTCACGTGCTCGAGGCGGCTGGCGGTGGCGTGCACGTGATCGGGCCGGATCGATGCCTGCTCCGCGAGGTACGACTCCCAGAGCCGGTGCGACCGAATGACGCGCGCGGCCTCACGTTCGCCGGACGTCGTGAGTGCCAGCCTGTCGTTGGACGAGGTGACCCAGTCGCGCTGCGACAGCGATCTCACCGCCCTGCCGGAAGCGCGACGTCCCACCGCCATCGTCACGAAGTGCCTGCGGATGTCTTGGACCTCGACCGCAAGGCCTCGCTCCTGGCTTCTCCAGAGCAGGGCGAGCAGCTCCTCGCGCGCGATGCGCTCCTGCAGCTGGCGCTGGCGGGCGACGCGCAGCACGATGCCACGCTCGGGACCGAGCAGCGCGCACGCCAGGAAGATGAGCCCGCTCATGAGTGCCATCGTGCCGGCGCTCGACGTGTCGCCAAGCCGGTCGGAGAAGAGCGGCGGCACGGCCACCGCGACGAAGTGGCCGGCCACGCTGGCGGCGATCGCGAGTCCCGGACCGAGCAGCAGCATCGTCCCTACTCGGCTTGAGAGCATCCGGGCGGCGGCAGGGAGCGCGGCGAGCAGTGCGACGACGAGGATCGAGCCCACACTCTCGAATGCGGCCACGCTGACCATCGCCACCAGCGCGGCGAGCAGGAGGTCGATCAGCAGCGGGCGCGCACCGATCGCCGCCGCGAATCCAGGGTCGAACGCGCCGAGCCGGAGTTCCTTGAACAGGACCCACGACGCGATGGCGCAGGCGGCGAGTGCGACGAGGAGTGTCGGCACGGCGCGTGGAATCGAGATGATCGGCCCGCCTGGGGCGAACAGCCCAAACGAGACCGAGTCGATGGGTGCCAGCTCGAGCGCGCCGTAGAGGACGCACGATGGATCAAGGTCCACCCGGTCGGCCCCTTGCACGATGAGCACCAGGCCGATGGCGAAGAACGCAGAGAACGCCACGCCGAGCGCGGCCCCACGATCGACCCGGAGCGCCCGTTCCAGGACCACGGCGAGGAGGAGGCAGGCGATGCCGCTGATGGCTGCGCCGGCAAGCATGAGGAGCGGATCACGCGATTGGAAGGCGATGAAGGCGCCCGCGATGCCTGGAAGCACGGCGTGCGTCACGGCGTCGCCCGCCATCAGCCGCCCTCGCACCAGGAGCCACGTGCCTGGGATGGAGCACGCCGCGCCGGCCAAGGCGCCGACCACGACGATCCAGCCGTCGATCTCGGGCGTGAACACGCGCAGCGGCATGATCAGGCGAGTGCTCCCCCGCCGCGGCGGTCAAGGTCGCGTTCCAGCTGTGCGACCAGTTCTGGCCCGAGCACGTGCTCGATGACGTCGGCGTCTCGATCGACGTGGCTGGGAGCGATGTCGGCCCGTCGCGTGAGGTACTCCTCCCACAATCGGTGGATGCGCTCGACGGATCGAGCCTCGGCGGCGCCCGGCGGCGTGAGCGAGACGCGGTCGTGGGCGCCGCCCCAGCGCATGTTGCCCATCCGCACCTCGCGACGGATGAGTGCCTGCAGCCGAGGTCCGCTCCAGGTTCGTCTCTGCAAGAGCGAGGCGACGCTCACCGGTGTGCGGGCCAGGAGTGCCTGCCGGTCGCGAGCCGGCCCGGCGGAAGGCGCGGACAGTTCCCACATGGCGCGCAGGAGGTGCTCGCGCCGCACCCGCGCCTCGAGCCTCCAACGGCGAAGTCCTCTCCAGAGCACTCCCTCGGCTGGGCCAACGCAGAGTGCGATGCCAAACGCCGCGCAGGCCACCAACACGCACAGCGCCCCGGCCGGCAGGTCGGGCGCGGACGACGAGAGCAGGGCGCCGCCTGCGCCGCTCGCGGCACCGATCGCGGCCGCGATCGCCACCATCCACCCAGCCCGCACCGTGCACGCGCGTGCGGCAGCGGCGGGCGTGATGAGGAGCGCGACGACCACCAGCAATCCCGCGGCTTGCATGCCGACGACGATGACCACTCCCAGCGTGGCCATGAGCAGCGCATCCAGGCGGGTGGCCGGCCGACCGATCGAACGGGTGAATGCCTCGTCAAAGCAAAGGAGTCGCCACTCCTTGAAGAGTGCGACCACGAAGAGCAGCACGACGGTTGCGCCGAGGAGCACCGACCAGAGGTCGACCCTGGTCATGCTGGCGACGTGGCCCAGCAGCAGGTGTGTCAGCCCAGCTTGCTGTCCTTGGGGCATCGACTGCACGATGCCCAGCAGCGCCACGCCGAGCCCATAGAAGCAGCCGAGCACGATGGCCATGGCGGCGTCGTCCCGCAGCCGCGTCTGTCGGCGAATCCACGAGACGCTCCACGCGCCCGCCAGCGCCGTCGCGGCCGCGCCGATGGCCAATGCCGGGAGTGATCGACCCATGCCAATGCCGGTCCCCACGATGAATGCAAGCGCGACGCCCGGAAGCGCAGCGTGGCTCATCACGTCGCCCAGCAGCGCGCGGCGGCGCAGGAGCACGAACGTCCCGGCCGCACCCGCCGCAGCACCGAGGAGGCTGACGGTGACCACGACGACCTGTGTCGTCCAATCGATCACGCGCTCCCTCGGCTGGCGGCCTGGCGGAGCGCTTCCGCGGCCTCGGAGAGGATGGTGAGTCGACCGCCGTACGTCCGCGCGACGTTGGCTTCGGTGAGCGTCGTCGCGGTGGGGCCGGACGCGATCACGCGCAGGTTGAGGAGCACGCACCAGTCAAAGCTCTGCGCGGCCGTGGCGAGGTCGTGGTGGACCGCGATGATCGTCCGGCCCTCGTGACGAAGCTCGCCCAGCACGCCGAGGATCACTTGCTCGGTGGAGGCGTCGACGCTCGCCAGCGGCTCGTCCAGCAGGTAGACCTGCGCGCGCTGCATCAGCGCACGCGCGAGGAAGACGCGTTGCTGCTGGCCTCCCGAGAGTCGCCCGATCTGGCGCATGGCGAGGTCGGCCAGCCCGACTCGGTCGAGGACCGATCGGGCTTCCTCGATCACCGCGCGCGACACGCCTCGAAACCAGCCGATGCGCGGGTAGGCCCCCATCGCGACGACATCCACGGCGCGAACCGGGAACTCCCAGTCGACGCTCTCTCGCTGCGGCACGTAGGCCACGAGCCGTCGCTGCGCATCAAACGACGCACCATGCACCAACACTCGCCCGCTGGTGGTGGCCACCTGGCCGAGGATCGCCTTGAGGAGCGTGCTCTTGCCGGCGCCGTTGGGGCCCACGATGCCGCAGATGCTGCCTCGCGGGAAGTCGAGGTCGATGTCCCACAGCACGGGACGGCCGTCGTAGGCGACGGTGAGGTCGTGGATGCAGATGGCCGCGTCCGCCGCGTGCTCGGCGCCTGGAAGCGTGGCTGGAGTGTCGTGAATGAGGGGCATGTGGAGTGGTCGAGCGTGGTGGTGCGGCGTGGTGGTGGCGGCGCGTGTCGGTGGCGGCGCGTGTCGGTGGCGGCGCGTGTCGGTTGCGGCGCGTGTCGGTGGCGGCAGTCGTCTACGCGGTCGCTGGCCGCGAGAGCAGGCCCTCGTGGCCCAGCGGGTGGATCGACCCCCCGAGGGCGGTGACGATGGTCGTGATGTCGTGGTCGATCATGCCAAGATAGGTCCCCTCGTGCGTCCCCGGCTCGCCAAGGCTGTCCGCGAAGAGTGTGCCGCCGAGTTTCACGCTGTGCCCGCGCGCCGCGGCGCCCTCGATGAGCGCCTGCACGCTCTTGTCGGCGACGCTGCTCTCGGCGAACACTGCGGGAATCTTTCGCTCGACAATGAGGTCGATGAGTCGGCGCACGTCGTCCAGCCCAGCCTCGGATTCCGTGGAGACTCCTTGGATGCCGAAGACCTCGAAGCCAAAGGCGCGTCCGAAGTAGTGAAACGCATCGTGCGACGTGATGATGACGCGGCGCTCCGCGGGAATCGTTCCGGTCCTCTCAATGCCCCAGTTGCGAAGCGCGGCCAGTCGATCTTGGTAGAGGCGCGCCTGCATCTGGATCGTCGCCGCCACCTTGGTGTTGGCCAGGCCGAGGGCGTCGATCACGCCAGTCGCGCCGCGCCCGGTGCACATCGACCACAGTGCCGGATCCATCCACACGTGCGGGTCCCATGCGGCGTGGCTCCCCTCCTCCCCGGCGGCGAAGAGGTCGTCGTGGGGAATGGCGTCGCCGAGCACAACGACTCGCCGACCAGAGTCAGCGGCTCGGGAGAGGGTCTCGCCCATCTTGCCTTCCAGCCCGAGTCCAACCACGAAGATGGATCGAGATGACAGGAGCTGCGCGACATCCGACGCGGTGGGTCGATAGAGGTGTGGGTCCACGCCGGGTCCCATGAGCGACGCGACCTTGACGTCCAGGCCGCGGGCGAGGTGGGTGACGAGGTCACCGACAAATGGGGCGGTGCATACGAGTTGCCCGCCGGATGACGGCGCCTCGGGGGAGTTGCAGCCGGAAAGCGTGGCCACGCCGATGCCGAGTCCACCTGCGCCCACTCCGACTCCGAGGAGGCCGCAAGTGGCTCCTACGGTTGCAACCCATTCTCGGCGAGTCATTTGCGAAGGACCTGTGCGATTGCTTGTAGTCATGACTACATCATTATGTAGCATTGGCTACACTTTGTCAATGGCCTCGGGACGATCAGACAATCGATTTTCCAAGACCCGATCAGACCACCTGACCGAGCGAGCGGAGGACTACGTGGAGGCCATCGCAGAACTCGGGGGTGGCTCGCCTGGGGGGTCCTGCCGGGTTGGCGAGTTGGCTGAACTGCTGGAAGTATCCCATGTGACTGTGGTGCAGGCACTTGCACGACTTGAAGATCGTGGGCTGGTTCGCAGGGTGCCGAGGGGGCCGGTCGGCTTGACGGCCGCCGGCCGACGAATGGCGCAGGAGGCCCGTGAGCGTCACGAAGTGGTCTTGGCGTTTCTGCTCTGGCTTGGGGTCCCGAGGAAGGCGGCGGAGCGCGATGCCGAGGGAATGGAACACCATGTCTCTTCCGAGACGCTCGCGCGGATGAGGCAGGCGACCGCTGGATCGACGTCGGCAGGCGGTGGTGGTGGGCCTGGTGGTGCTGGTGGTGGCGGAGGTGGTGGTGCACGTCGCCCCTCCCCTGTCGGTCGACCCAGCGACGTATTGCGGGAAGCCGTCAAGCAACGGAGCAGCCGCGGCACGTCGGCGTGACGGGGCGGGCCGATGCGAACCGATGAAGTCCCGCGACTCGCGTGGCCGAGTCGGCCAGCTGCGACGCAAAGGTGGTGCTGCGCGTGGCCTCGGCCGCAACGCGCTCGATGATCGAACGTTGCCGATCCAACGTGTGGCAACAGAGCGCCAAGTCCGCCCCGGCCTGCATCGATTGGAGCGCAGCCTCGCCGATGTCGTAGCGGTCGGCGATGGCCTGCATCTCCAGGCAGTCGGTGATGATGACGCCGTCGTAGCCGAGCTCGCCTCGCAAAAGGCCCGAGAGCACTTGACGGCTCATCGTGGCTGGCACGTCCGGATCGATCGCCTCGAACATCACGTGCGCCGTCATGATGCACGCGACGCCGGCATTGATCGCCGCGGTGAACGGCGGCAACTCGATCGCACGAAGTCGATCCATGGCGTGCGGCAGGCGGGGCAACTCCAGGTGCGAGTCCTGCGACGTGTCGCCGTGGCCAGGGAAATGCTTGGCGCACGCTGCGACGCCACCGGACTGCATGGACGTGATGAACGCGGCGGCGCACTGCGCCACGATCGCAGGGTCGTTGGAGAATGATCGATCCCCAATGACGGGATTCGCTGGATTGGTGTCGACATCCACAACCGGCGCGAAGTCGAGCGAGAACCCCAACGCCCGGAGGTCCCGCGCGAGTTGCGCACCGGCTGCTGCGGCGGCGGCGGCGGCGGCACCAACCGTACGCATGGGCGGGAGCTGCATGACGCCAATCGACTGACCAAGTCGCTGGACGCGGCCACCTTCCTGGTCGACGCTCACGATGACCGGCCCCTGGGCGGCGTCGTGAATGTCGCCGATCAGCCTGGTCAGCTGCTCGCGCGTGCGCACGTTTCGCGAGAAGAGGATGACGTTGCGGACGCCGGATGAGAGCAGTTCGCGGGCGCCGCCGGGGAGCTCATGCCCTTCGAATCCGATGCACAGGCAGTTGGCGGCGAGTCGACGGGCCGAGGCAAGGTCCATGGCGCGATCGTACGAACGTCCACTGGCGGTTATCGGTGAGGATGTGCCCCTGGAGGGCACATCCTCACCGATAACCGCGGTCGGACCTTGCGCTGGTTCGCGAGCTCACGGTTTCGAGATCTTCATCCGGGCGCCGGGTGTGGCGTCGATGGCGACCTCATCGTGTTGAGTCGTCGACCCGTCAGGCCAGGTGATGGAGATGGAGTCGATGGCCGCAGTCCCCTGGCCACCGCCGGGGCCACTCACACCGAGCCCAATCCGCGCGACCGGCTCGCTGGCGGCGAAATAACTCCGACCGCTCTGGCACAGGCGAGTCCATGAGCGACCTCCCGCCCGAACGGTGACGATCGCTCCCTCGGCGGGGGCACCGGAACTGAGTCTCGGCTCGATCGTGATGCCTCGGGAGCCGTCGCCCAGATTTCGCAGGAGCGTCGCAGGTGCGTCGCGGTTGACGATCACGGCATCGACGTCACCGTCGCCGTCGAGGTCGCCAAGCGCGGAGCCTCGGCCCGTCCGCTGGGGCGCATTGGCGAGCGCACCTGCTCGCGCCTCGAACCGCTGGCAGATCGGACACCCTGGCGCGCCAAGCAAGAGGATCGGCGCCTGCGCATAGGGATCCTGGTCCTTCGTCGCGCGCGGATCCCGGGAGACGCGGCCGCACGCTTCAAGCAGGTCCAGCACCCCGTCCTCGTTGAAGTCCGCAAGCAGCAAGCCGAATCGGGTGGCTCGCCGCGTCGTTGCTCGCAAGCCGGAGCGTGCGGTGACGTCCTGGAATCCGTCGCCGCGTCGAATGAACAAGGAATCGCTCTCGCCGTCGAGGTTGCACACGAGCACGTCGAGCTGCCCATCGCCATCAAGGTCCTCACACCCCACGCCCATCCCGGCCTTCGCTCGACCTTCCAGGTCCACGGCGCACCCTCGCTGCGCCGCCTCGTCGCGAAAGGTGCCGTCCGGCTGCTGGACCCACAAGCGATTGGGCAGCGAATCGTTGGCAACGAAGAGGTCGGTGCGACCGTCGGAAGTGAAGTCTGCGGCGACAGCACCGAGGGCGGTGCCCTGGAGCGAATCGATCCCGCAACCATCCACGTGCTGGAACGACCCCGACCCGTCGTTCCGGTAGAGGCTGGACGCACTCGGCGCATTGAACGATCGTGGACTGCAGTAGTCGCGTCGCCCATCGGGCCCTTCGCACGGTGGCTCGGCGCCGGCGGTCCATTCCAGATACCTCCCGACAAAGAGGTCGAGGTCGCCATCGCGGTCGATGTCAGCGAGATGCACCACGCTGGGCCACGTGCCTGCCGCGACCCCGCGCGCGGGCTCCGGGCGAAATCGAATGGTCCCGCGGACGTTGGCGCCATCACCGGCGACCGGTTCGGACTCGTTCCAGAGGACATCGACGCCCCCGAGCCTGGCCACCACCAACTCCCGATCGCCGTCCCCATCGAGGTCCCCTGCGGCCACTCCCATCGCATACCCCGGGATGTCGGCCCCGCTCTCCTTGGAGATGTCCGTGAACGACCAGTCGCCGTCGTTTCGCCACAGCGCGCAACGTGGCGCTGCCCTCGACTCCTCGGCTGCGCCCGCTTGTCCCGCTGCGACGATCGATCCACCCTGAGCGAAGAACAGGTCCAGGTCTCCGTCGCCCTCCGCATCGATCAGTGCGACGCCGCCGCCGATGCTCTCTGGCATGCGGAACTTCCCTTCAGCCCCGGTGTGCCACGTGAAGGTGGGCGAAGTCAGCTCCACCGCTTCCATGATTGGCTCCGGCGCCGACATCGGCGCGACCTGCGCGACCGGCGCGATTTGTGCGACCGGCGCGACCTGCGCGATTTGCGCGACCGCGACCGCGGCCGGCGGTGGCGGTGGCGCGTCAACCACCCTGTGCCTCCTTGGTGCAACGGGCCACCATCGCGCGGAGATTGGCGCTCTTGGGCACGAATTCCAGACCCTTGCGCGCAGTCGCCGCTGCGCGTGCCAGGTCACCCTGCCGCCGGATCGAGTCTGAAAGCACAAGCCACGCGGTCTCGTTCGTGCGCGACCCACTCAGCACCTGGAACGACACGAACTCGGCATCCTTCGCGCGATCGGATTGGGCAAGCGACATGGCCAGCGCCAGTCGAGACGCCACATCCTGCAGCTGTCGATTGCGCTCCAATGGCTCAAGGGCATTCACTGCGTCGCCGTGGCGGCCGACCGCGCCGTACGCGATGCCACAGAGGCGCCTTGCCTCGGCCTGATCGGGCGCAAGTGCGCAAGCGGCCTCAAGGTGCGCCACGGCATCCTCCGGGCGCTTGAGTTCAAGCAGTCGGCTGCCGGCATTGAGTCGCGATCCAAAGTCGTTTGGTGCGATGGCGCAGGCACGCAGCAGCGTGTCCGCGCACCCGGGCACGTCACCGGTGGCGGCCTGCACACGCGCGAGTCGGTCGAAGGCCAGTGGATCGCGGGGCAACAGCTCCAAGGCTCGACGTGCGAGCGCCATCGCCTGGTCAAATCGCCGCGCGTCGTAGGCCTCGTCGACCCTCCCGATGACGGCCTCCCGGGTCGCTCGTGCCGCACCGAGCGCCAAGTCGAATGGGTCCTCGCTCGGCGGTCGCGTGGCGGCACCCGGCGCGCCGCCCGCGTGCACGTTTTCCGCGGGCCTCCCCTGCATCGCGAGTGCCGCGTCAAGCAGCGACGCGTGCCACGGCGACGTCGTCGCCAACGGACGAAGCAAGGACTCGGCCGTCGCGCCGTCGCCGGCATCGAGTGCCGCTCGCGCGCGACCGGCTCTGGCCCAGGAGTGGTTGGGCGATCGATTCAAAGCCTCATCGAACGCGGCGATCGCAACCTCGGTCTCGCCGTCCTCCAGCGCCCACTCCCCCTTGGCCACCAGTGCCCATGGGTCTGCGGGCAGTGCGTCGGCCGCAGCATCGATGGCCGCCGTCGCGGCGGGGTCGCCCGCGCTTCGAAGGCATCGAGCCTGGCCCTTGAGAGCGCCGGCAAGCTCGCTCGCGGCAACGGCTGGCGAGTCAGCCACGGCCGTCCACACGATGAGTGCCTGCGATTCCAGCGCGTTCGCTTGCAGCGTGCGCGCGAGTGCCATGCAGTCGTCGACGGTCGCTGTCGATCCCGTGGCCCGGCGGATGGCCTCCTCCACCGCATCAAGAACCAGCGGGGGCGTGCCAGGCGGACACTCGATCGATTCGATCTTGATTCTTGGCGCGGGGCCAGGAGTGGCCGGCGCGCGCGGCGTGTCGTTGGATGGATGAACGGTAGTCGCGCTGGGATCCGGCGACGGACCCGACTCACCGCACGAAACACACAGTGCCGCGAGAAGCAACGCGCCACTTTTCATGGCACCAGCCCACACGAACGGCCAAGGTACTCCACCAACCATTCAACACGCCTATCGTTGGGCACCCTTTGACCCCCCCGTCTGCGATTCGACTCAGGAACTACCAGCTCTTCGCTGCCGGTTTTGTGTGCAGCAGCACTGGCCTGCAGATCCTTACCGCAACGATTCTGTGGGAAGTGTGGGAACGCACGCACAGCGCGCTGGCGTTGGGTTACTGCGGAGTGGCGCGAGCACTTCCTGTGATTGCATTTGCGATTTTCGCGGGACATTTCGCAGATCACCACAATCGCAAGCGCATTGTCGCCGCCACGCAATTTCTTTTCGCGATTGGAGCCCTCGCATTCGCCGCGGCGGCGTGGTGGTCGGTGCGGATCGAATGGCTCTATGTGCTGCTTTTCCTCTCGGGAACCATCCGGGCGTTCAACGGGCCCGCGCGAGCGAGCCTGCTTCCGCTCATCGTGCCGGTCGAGCGCTTCGAGAATGCCGTCGCGTGGAACAGCACCTTTTTCCAGGCCGCCGCGATCGCCGGGCCGTTGATCGCCGGTGGCATGATCGCGGCGACGGGATCGGTCGTGTGGAACTACATCGGCGTGGCGGCGCTCACCATGATCTTCAGCGTCACGATCGGGCTGGTTGAGCCGCGAGACGAGGCCCAGAGCACGGCGCGATTCTCGATGCATGAACTGATGGAGGGTGTTCGACACATCTGGCGGGAGAAGCTCATCCTGGGAGTCATCAGCCTGGACATGCTGGCCGTCTTGCTTGGTGGCGCGACGGCACTGCTGCCCCTGTACGCCGACGAGATCCTGCACACCGGCCCAGTCGGGTACGGGTTCCTGCGCGCGGCCCCCTTCATCGGAGCCTTCTTGTGCGCGGTGTGGATGGCGCATCGACCCCCGCTGCAGCGCGCCGGACCGACACTGCTCTGGTGCGTCGCCGGATTCGGCGCATGCATGATCGTGTTCGGCGTGAGCACGAGCATGGTGGTGTCCAGCGTGGCCCTCATCATGAGCGGTGCGCTGGACAACGTGAGCGTGATCGTGCGGCATGTCCTGGTGCAGACGCGCACGCCCAATCGACTGCGCGGCCGAGTCACCGGCGTCAACAGCATGTTCATCGAGTCCAGCAATGAACTGGGCGCGTTCGAGAGCGGACTGGTCGCGGCCTGGATCGGCCCCGTCCTGAGCGTGGTGACGGGAGGCGTCGGCACGCTCGTGGTGGTGGGTGCCGTCGCGTGGCGGATTCCGCAACTGCGGCGGCTGGGGAGAATGGTTGGTGGGGAGGGGGATCGGTAACGGGTGAGGCGGCGCGTGGCGCAACCCCTCCGAGTTGGCGGTTCATTTGAGTTTTTCTCGAATGGATCGCCAACTCAAGGAGGCGTCGGCCGCGCTAGACTCCTCGACCCGGCGGGGCGTAGCTCAGTTTGGTAGAGCGC
>SXOD01000069.1 GCA_005776885.1 Planctomycetia bacterium | reverse complement strand
TGCTCGATCAGACTTTGCATGTAGCGGAAGAAGAAGGTCAGCAAGAGGGTGCGGATATGGCTGCCGTCGACATCTGCATCGGTCATGATGATGATCCGGCCGTAGCGAAGCTTGGAGATGTCCAGCTCAGTGCCGATGCCGCATTGCAGGGCCTGCACCAGCGTCTGGATTTCCTCGAAGGCCAGCACCTTGTCCAGCCGGCACTTCTCCACTGTGAGCAACATGCCGCGCAGCGGGAGGATCGCCTGGTGGACGTGGTCGCGCCCGCCCTTGGCGCTGCCGCCTGCGGAATCGCCCTCGACGATGAAGATCTCGGTCTTCTCGACGTCGCTGGAGGAGCAGTCCGCCAGCTTCTGCGGGAGGGCGGAGTCGCCAAGCGCGCCCTTGCGCTTCACCAGCTCGCGAGCCTTTCGGGCGGCCTCGCGAGCCTCCGCCGCCAGCACGGCGCGCTGGCAGATCTTCTTCGCCTCGGCCGGGTTCTTGTCCAGCCACGCGGTGAGTTCCTCGCCCAGCGCCTGGCTGACGAATCCCTCGATCTCCTCGTTGAGGAGCTTTTCCTTGGTCTGGTTGTTGAACTGCGGGCTGGGAAGCTTGACCGACACGACCGCCGTCAGCCCCTCGCGCAGGTCTTCGCCGCTGGGGACAAGGTCTTTCACCAGGCCGTTCTGGCGCGCGTAGCCGTTGATGACTCGCGTGAGCGCCGTCTTGAACCCGGACAGGTGCGTGCCGCCGTCGGGGTTGCGGATGTTGTTGCCGAATGCGAGGATGTTCTCGCTGGTCGCATCCGTCCACTGGAACGCGATGTCGGCGCGGAAGCCACGAGCCTCGTCCTCGCGGACGATGCTGATGCAGCTTGACTGGATCGATTTCGCCTCGTTGAGGTAGGTCACGTACGCGCGGAGCCCGTCCACGTCGCAAAACGTCTGGGATCGGACGTTGCCGGAATCATCCACCCGCTCATCGATGAAACGGATCTTGACGCCGGGGTTCAGGTAGGCCAGTTCGCGAAGCCGGAACTCGAGCGTGTCGTACCGGAATCCGGTGTCGGGGAATATCTCGGGGTCCGGGAGGAACGTGATCCGGGTGCCGCGGTCGCGAGCGCCAAGACCCTCGCGGACGACATGGAGCGGTTCCGTGACCGCACCGCGCGAGAAGGCGATCCGGTGCGCCTTGCCATCCTTGTGGACTTCCACCTCCGTCCACTCGGAGAGTGCGTTGACGCACTTGACGCCGACGCCGTGGAGGCCGCCTGAGACCTTGTACGCATTGTTGTCGAACTTGCCGCCGGCGTGGACTTCGGTGAGGATGACCTCGACGGCCGGGCGTCCATCGATCGCCGGATTGTCATGCCGCATCGGGTCGACCGGCATGCCTCGCCCGTCGTCCTGCACGGCGCAGGATCCATCGACCCCGATCCGTACCTCGACCTGCGTGGCGAATCCCGCCATGGCCTCGTCGATCGCATTGTCCACGCACTCGTAGACGAGATGGTGGAGCGCGGGCAGGCCCGTGCCGCCCACATACATGCCGGGCCGCTTCCGGATCGCCTCCAGGCCTTCCAGAACCTGGATTTCCTCGGAGGTGTACCGGCCGGATGGGGTGGGGGGGGCAGTCGTGGACTCGCTGGCGGAGGGCTGGGTCATGCGGTTCCTGGTGGGGCTCCGCGAGGCCGCGAAACCGACCCCGGATTCTACCGCATCGGAGGCCAAAATGCCGCGACGAAGCCTTTCGGAAGTCGACGTCGGCGCCGCGGATCGGACTGCCGGATTGGCGGCGTCAAGGCGAGATGGCTGGCCCGCAAATTCCGCACGAATCTGCAACCCGCCGGGCAACTTGGACGATACCTTTCTGCCGTGTCACGCGAGGCGCCACAGGTCAGTTCCAAGGAGAGCGATGCGCTTGGCCGGGCGGTCGGCTCGATCGCCAGGCGGTCGTTCGTGTTCCTTGGGCTTGGCGCACTGGCGGCGTGTACGTCGACCGGTCGGCAACTTGCGTCAAGCTCTGGCTCCGGCGCCGGTTGGGCGCCCAGTCCTGTCTGGCCAGGAGAGGTCGGCAAGGGACGACCGTCCCACGCCGCGACCCACGATGACGATGGCGCAGAGGACCCGATCTGCAAGCCCGCGACGGCGACCTCCGGCCCGGTGTGCCTCCCGACGAACAGCCCGGCGGTGGCGTACCTGGCTGCGCGACCAAGAACCGAGTGGGCCTCGGAGGGGACCGCCTTGGCGCTGGTCAACCCGATGCTGCCGGTGAAGGCCATCACGATTCACCACGACGGCATCCCGACGATTTTCTGGGGAGAGGACGTGGCGACGTCCCGGGCGCGAATCGAATTCATTCGTCGAGCCCACCGCAACAAGGGCTGGGGCGACATCGGCTACCACGTCGTGATCGACCGAGCCGGCCGAGTCTGGGAGGGTCGACCCCTCCAGTGGCAAGGCGCGCACGTCAAGAATCACAACGAGGGCAACCTCGGCATCTTGGTGATGGGCAACTTCGAGATCCAGCAGCCGACCGCGGCGCAGCTCGCCTCGCTGGACAAGGTCGTGCGCATGGCGCGTGCGCAGTGGAAGGTGTCCAAGTCCAACCTGAAGAGCCACCGCGAATGGGCCGACGCGAGCACCTCCTGCCCCGGCAAGAACCTGCAGGGTCGATGGGCCACGATTCGGGCGAAGGTCTAGATCAAGGTCAGGCCCACGGAGATACCGTCCTGGTTTTGATCAAGGCGTTACGTCCGAAGTCACGCTTTGGCAAAAACCCGGGGGGCGGCTGTGGGTCACTCCCCGCGCACGACCCTGGCGGCATCGACCACGGCATCGGCGATTGAGTGGGGGCCGTGTCCCGTGGACATCCGCCACTGGAGCCTTCGCTGATTGATGAGCTTGCGCACGTTCTCGCCAAACTTCGTGGGCATGTAGCGCATCATCACGACGATCTCAACGTGCTCGAGCCGCCGATCGACATCGTCCAAGGCCGGCCGCCAGTTGGAGCCCCAGCCGGGGAACACGAAGACCGGCGTGACGGCGGGGTCGGAGCCGTCGATGAGACCCTTGATGCGGTCGAGCTCGTTCTTCTGCCGCTCGTCTCCCCCGACGAAGAGCACCCGAATGCGCCGACTCGAGCTGGTGGTTCGCCTCGGCTTGGGTGGCGGCGCCTGGCGGTCGATAGCCTGCCGAAGGGGCTTCAACAATTCCGGCGCAGCGCCAAGCTGCTGCATGAGCTCCACGAGCGCAATCGCCTCGGGACGATTCTTCCTGGCCGCAGCGGTGTACACGGCGTCGAAGAGACCCGCAATGGCCGGATCCCGGATCAGCGCGCTGCTGGTTCGAAGCGCGAGCACGCCCCGCACGGACTCGAAGTCTTCTCGATCTGTCCACACTTTCTGCCAGCGGTCATCGTCGACGAGAAGCGTGACCAATCGATCCGCGTACTGGTTGGTGTTCTCCACGAGGGCGAGGAGGCTGTCGGCGATTCCACCCGCGACGCATCCACGGCCTGGGAGTTCGCACAGCGACTTGAACATCCGTGCGCCAAGTTCCCACGCGTCGGTCGCGGTCGCCTCGCTCATCCACTCGTCCATGCTGGCAAGGATGGCGTCACGGATCGGATCATTGGCCAGCGCCTCGCGGAGCCAGCGATCGGTCAGGAGGTTGCGGAAATCACCGTGGAGTCGCGGCACGACCAATCGTGACACCTCGGCAATGTCAAGGCCCAGGCCACGCACCACCAGCGGCTCCACGACGGCTCCCGGGAGCGGCGGGTGCTGTTCGTCGTAGCGGAGGACTTCCTGGATCGCCCGCAGCGCCGCGCCCGCGTCCGTGTCCTGCTTGAGTGCCAGCAGCATGGCGCGCAAGACCTCGCATCTGGGAAGCAACGCCGCATACACCGGGAGGTCCCGCCGCTGGAGTTGCGTGATCGCGCTGTCCAGCGCGCGAGCGGTCGATTCCTGGAACGCATCGGTCTCCTCCTCGCTGCCGCAGACGGCGACGAGCGCTGCCAGGTAAGCCAATCCGATGTGGGGTCGAGTCGCCTCGGCGAGCAGCGCACACCACGGTCCAAGCGGACTCCCGTAGAGCGTCCAGATGGCTGCAGGGGTGAGGCGCTCGCTGAACCACACCTGTTCCGCCCGGGCGACATGGGCTTCCGAGAGGAACGTGGTGGCCATGAGCCGTGACACGAGGTCCCGGGACATGGCGAGCAGGACTCGATCCCCATGACACGCGGTTTCGGCTGTCGCCGCCTCCTCCACTGCCGCAAGTCGGGCCGCGTGGACGCTCCGCACCTCGGCAAGGGCCCGTTCGGCGACAGCAAGTGCCAGTTCGAAGCGCCCCTGCGCTCGAAGCGCTTCGGCCCGAAGGTAGCTCCAGGTTGGTAGAGGGGGCGTTGCAGTCGGGTCGTTGGCGAGTGCGTCGCGCCGTTCGAGGGCCTCTCGTTGCTCCAGGGCCTCGAGGAGCGTGAGCGCGCTCGCGGTGTCCCCGGCGTGGAGGGCATCTTCAATCGGAAACTGGAGCCACCCCGGGTCGGAGTCGTAGTGTCGGACCCAAGGCACGATTGCGTCGATCCGTCCCTCGAAGGCCAGTCGATCCAGCATCGTGGGAGCCACTACGCGCGCCGCGGGCTCATGGCGCAGCAGCGTCCGTTGGTCGTCCTCGGCGAGCGCCTCGAACCGGGCCGGTGCTTCATCCACGTCTCGGCGCGCGTGGCCGAGGAGCCAGCCGGCGAGGTGCCAGGCACGCCGTGCATCGTTGTCCGCGCCGGTCCGTACGGGGAGTTCCTGTCCCGTGAGCGCCTCGACGAATCCCCGGTGGAACCAGGACTGCGGACGCTTGAGGCTGAGCAGGGAAAATGTGCGCGCGATCTCACGCAGCTGCTCTGTCGTGGGAGATCCGATCTGCCCGACGGCGTGCCCGACGGAGGCGTCGATGATCAACCTGTCAAGGTGCGTGAGGTGTTCGCCATTGGACTCGTCCGAAGGGGCGAGCGCGTCGCAGAGGAGCGACTCGACCGAGAGCGATTCACCAGCCGATGGCGGCGACGGCTGCTGATCCGACGGCTCCTGTGGAGCCTGGACTGAGGGAAGTTCCAGGGCCGGAAGCGGAATCGGCTCAGGCTCGGCAGAGGGCGCTGGAGCGGGCCCTGCATGGGTCGGTGGCGCTGGAACTGGCTCCGGCGCAAGCACTGGCGCCGGCGGAGCCGTGGGTCCAATCTCCGAGGCCGGCACTGACTTCAGCTCCTGCTTCGGCCTGTGCCGCACCGGTGGCCGCCGTGCGGCAGGCGGCCTCGCGGGCATCATTCCTCCGTCAATCGCCGGCGGTTCCGCGAGCATGGTTCGAATCGCCTCTGCAGCCGGCTCACGCCACGAGTCCCTTCCGAACACCGCAATCGAAGCGACGAATCGCTGGTAGTCGCGCTGACGATGTCCCGGCAACAGGAAAAGGACCTCCGCAAGTTGCTGGGCTGTCGGGTGCAAGTCTTCCAATGCCTGAAAACCGAACCCCTCCGGCGCAGACTCAAGTTCGATTGTCCGCGCGCGTGCCGCGGCCTGGGCCGGATCAAGCAGGGAGTGGAAGAAGTCGACCTCGTCTTGCCGCATCTCGTGGTAGACGACCTCCACAACCTTGGCGAGTCGTTCTTCTGGCATGTCCCGCACCGCGCGCTCCATCCCGCCGATGAGCTTTGGCCAGGGGATGGACGGCGCGATTCGGTAGCCGTCGACTCTCCCGACAAGCCCACAGACGATGGCTCGCGCCTTGGCGTTGCTGGTGCCCCAGCGATCGCCGATGAAGCGCGCAAGGGCTCTCGGGTCGCGCTGTGCGCTTCCCGAAAAAGCCGTATGGAACAGTTCGATGGCCGGATCCACTGTGCCCACGATAGCGAGTGTGCGGGGTTAGGATGGACACACACCGACCGAAACGAGGGCGGGGTGAGTCGATGCGGGCCACTCGCGAACGCGTGAAATGACCATGAGTCCGACCTACGCCCACACACTTAGGGGCAGACCAGAGACCGAGTGGGAACCGCTCATTCGGCATCTTGACGAAGTCGCTGCTCTGACCAGAGCGCACTCCGGCGTCTTTGGGGCAGCGGAGTTAGGGGCCATTTCGGGGCTCTGGCACGATCTCGGTAAGTACGCGCCGCAGTTCCAGGCCTACCTCCGCGACTCGGAGGCTGGACGGCCAGCCGGCACCGTGGATCACTCGACCGCCGGGGCGATCAATGCGTTGAAGTCTGGGTTGAGTGACGCGGCCGGGGTGCTGGCCTTCGTTATCTCGGGGCATCACACTGGCCTGCCAGACCTCGGCACCCCGGAATCGGAGGATGGCTCGTGTTTGCGGCGTCGCCTTGCCAGCCCGCACCGGCCGGAATCCGTGGATGCGTTGAAGGCAGCGCCGTCGCCCGTGAAGGATTGTGTGATTCCAGAGCTTCCGCCGTGGGTCGATGATCCTGGCGGCGAGTCGCCGCTGCGCGTGTCCATGTTTGTCCGCATGCTCTTCTCTTGTCTCATCGATGCGGATCGACTGGCGACGGAGAAGTTCTGCTCCCCCGAACGCGCGAGAGAACGCCGCGTAGCGAAGCCATCGATCGCGCAATTGTCCGTAGCGCTCAAAACTCACATTGACACGCTCATGGCAAAGGCCGCGCGAGAGGTTTCGCCGATTGCGGCGGTTCGCGGGCAACTCCTTGCCGCATGCCGCCAGGCAGCAACCCAGCCTCAAGGGCTCTTTTCGCTTACGGCGCCAACAGGGGCTGGAAAGACCCTGAGTTCCATGACCTTTGCACTCCAACATGCCTTGGAGCATGGGCTCCGCCGTGTGATCTACGCGCTCCCATTTACGAGCGTGACGGAGCAGAACGCAGATGTTTTTCGGGAGGCATTTGGTGCGATGGGCATTCATGCCGTCCTTGAGCATCACTCTGCGTGCCGCTCAGCAAGCGGGGAGGCGGAGGACTGCGCCGAAGTCTGGCGGCGCCTCGCCGTCGAAAACTGGGATGCACCCGTCATCGTCACCACCAATGTGCAGTTGCTTGAGTCACTCTTCGCGGCACGAACCTCCGAATGCCGAAAGCTCCACCGGATCGCCGAAAGCGTTGTCATCTTGGATGAGGCGCAGTCGCTTCCGGTGGCACTCCTCAAGCCCACTCTTGCTGCGCTCAAGGAGATTGCTGCGTCCTACCGCACGAGCGTTGTGCTGTGTAGTGCCACCATGCCCGCCGTGGGGCACACCGAGGACTTCCCGATCGGCCTGACTTTGCGGGAGATTGTGCCGGATCCGCAGCAGATGGCGCAATCGATGCGCCGTGCGACCGTCAGCAGGGTAGGGCCGAAGTCAGATGACGAACTCGCTGAGCGCATCGCGGAAGAACGACAAGTTCTTGCCATCGTCAACACGCGCCAGCATGCCGCACGGCTCTTCGAAGGAGTTGGTCGCAAGAACCCCGACGCACTGCTGCACTTGAGCGCGCTCATGTGTCCCGAGCATCGGAGTCTGCGCGTGGCCGAGATCAAGGCAAGATTGGCCAGGGGAGAGGATTGCCGGGTCATCAGCACGCAGGTGGTCGAGGCGGGAGTGGACATCGATTTCCCCGTGGTGATCCGAGCGTTTGCCGGGCTGGATTCGATCATTCAGGCCGCGGGACGCTGCAACCGCGAGGGGCGTGGGGACACCGGGCGAGTCGAGGTGTTTGAAACTGATGTCCAGCCACCGCCGGGAATGCGGACGGCACTAGACGCCACCGGCCAGGTCTTGCTGCCGGGGGTTGATGCACTGGATCTGAGGACCATCGAGCAGTACTTCCGCTTTTATTACTGGCAGAGGTCTCAGGAGTGGGACGGCGGCCTCAGTTCAGACGGACGTTCAGTTGGACTGACGGGCTTGCTGTCTCACAGGATTCTCGCATTTCGCGCAGCGGCGGAGGCCTATCGGCTCATCGATGACTGGGCGGAGCCATTAGTCGTGCCCCATGGGGAGAAGGGCCGGGAGGTCTGCCACCGGCTTGCGAACGCGGACCGGCCTGATCGGTCCGATCTTCGCGATTCCCAGCGATTTACGGTCGCTATCCCGCCTCAAGCGCTGAGTCGCCTGCTGTCGGAGGGGCGGGCAGTGCCGACGGTCGCGGGCCCTGCGGTCTTGACTTGCCTATCGATATACAGCGAGTCTGTTGGGCTCCAGTTGGACCGTGCCCTGGACCCGACTGAACTGATGGTGTGATACGCTCGCGACACGATGGCATTCGGGTTCCGGCTACGTGTTTGGGGTCCCTTGGCTTGCTTCACTCGACCGGAGATGAAAGCAGAGCGGGTTTCATACGACGTGATAACGCCATCCGCTGCCCGCGGCATCCTCGAGGCGATTTACTGGAAGCCTGAGATCCGATGGGTCATTGACCAGATTCATGTGCTGCGACCGATCCGATACGCATCGCTCAGGCGAAACGAGGTCGGCAACACGATTTCGGCTGACGCGGTGAGCGCTGCGATGAAGTCGGGGTCAGGCCAGCTCGGTCTGTTCGTGGACGAGGAACGGCAACAGCGCGCGACGATCCTCCTTCGTGATGTCGAATATGTCATTGATGCCCACTTTGTGGTTGTTGGGGGTGGAGTGCGAGATGGCCCCTCGCCAGACTCCGGGGCGGGAGCCGCCAAGCACGCCGACCAGTTTAGTCGACGAGCACGGTCGGGCCAGTGTTTTCATCGCCCATACCTAGGTTGCCGAGAGTTCGTCTGCGACTTCGAGTTGGTGGAGTCCAGTGGAGCCGAGTGTGCGCCGGTGGCTGGGGCGTTCTATGGAACGGAATCCGCCACACGAGACCTCGGGCAGATGCTGCGCGACATCGACTTCGCTGACAACCCAGAGGGCAAAATCATTGAGGGCTCGCAGGGCCGGCGGGTTCACGCCACGGCGGAGTTCTTCCATGCGCGCATGGAGCGTGGAGTCATCACGATCCCCCCACGAGCTACCGCGGGGGCGAAGGCATGATCATTCCAGAGTTGGTTCGTCTCTACGATCGTCTCGCCGCGGAGGGGGATCAGACCCTTGCTCCCGACGGCTACAGTCGCCAAAAGATCAGTTTCAAGGTCGTACTCAAGCCGGACGGAGGCCTCCATGGCCTCGAACCGGTTCAGGTATCGATCCCGAGCGGCAGGGGGGGGGCGCCGAAGTCACAGCCGGTTGCAATGCTCGTTCCTGGGCAGGCGAAGGCATCTGGAAGTGGTCTGAATCCGGGGTTCCTTTGGGACAACGCCGCATACCTTTTAGGCTTCAAGGCTGATGACGAGAAGCCTGAACGCACAAGAAAGGCATTTGATGCCTTTCGGGACCGGCACTTGGCTGTGGAGAAGGAAATCAACGACGCCGGATTCACCGCTGTGGCGAGGTTTCTTCGGGCTTGGGAGCCAGGCGAAGCCGGAGGCCAGCTCGAACTCAAGGCGATCACAAAGCACTTTGGCGTGTTCCAGATCTGTGGAGAGCTTGGCTTTGTCCATGAGCGCCCCAAGGTGCAATCGTGGTGGAATGATCAGCTCGATCTGCCCGAGGGGAATCGAGGGGAGCCGGCGCCAGTAGCACCATCGTTGGTCACGGGAGAGTTCGAGCCCGTTGCGCGACTGCATGAGCCGAAGATCAAGGGAATCGCCAACGCGCAGTCGGCTGGCGCGCTCATCGTCACGTTCAACAAGGCGGCATTCTCTTCCTACGGCAAGGAACAGGGGCACAATGCACCGGTCGGCGAGAGTGATGCATTCAAGTACTGCACGGCCCTGAACAGACTCACGACCGACAATCGGCATCGCGTGCACATCGGCCCTGACACCTATGTCTTCTGGACGGCGGGGGAACAGTCGATGGATAACGCGATGTCCGGCTGGTTTGCCGCTGCCCTGGATGACAGTGCACTCACTGATGAACGACTTCAGGGGATCATGGAGGCAGTTTGCGGAGGAGCTCCCATCACCGAATTCGGTGACTTGACGACCCCTTTTTATGTCCTTGGGCTGTCCTCAAACAACGCGCGCCTGGCCGTCCGGACGTGGCTGGCGTCGACCATCGGGGAGGTGGCGGAACGGGTGAAGCGGCACCATGACGGTCTCGCAATAGAACCGACTCCCGGCGACCGACCAAGACTCTCGATCCGAAGTCTTGTGAGTGAGACGGTCCCTGCAAGGGGGGGGTTCCCCGATGAGAAAGCCATCAACCCGACTCTCGCGTCAGGATTGGCGCGGAGCATTCTCGAAGGTACCCCGTACCAACGGGCCTTGTTTTCCGGCGTCCTGAACCGGGTGCGCCTCGAGGGCCTCGTGGACAGGGACAAACGAAAGGATTGGCGCGCGGCGGGGCATCGCCGGTGCGCCATCATCCGGGCTTGTCTCACCAGGAATCACAGAATGGAGGTGCCCATGGCACTCGATACCGATCGCGCTGATCCGCCCTACCTGCTCGGCCGCTTGTTCGCAGTCTTGGAGCAAACTCAACATAATGCCTTGGGCGACATCAATCGGACCATCAAAGATTCGTATTACGGCTCCGCCAGTGCCACGCCGGCAGCGATCTTCCCGCGCCTGGTGTCATGCTCTCGCCACCACCTCAGCAAGATGGAAAGTCGAGGCCAACGCATCAAGCGTGAGAAGGAGCTGGGATCCATCATGGATCGACTCATGGAGTTTCCCCGCACGCTCTCGATGGAGGCGCAGGGGCTCTTCGCCATCGGCTATTACCACCAACGACAGTCATACTTCGCGCGATCACAAGAGAGCGCTTCCTAGTCCACTTCGCCCACCTGCCCCGGAGGACTTTTCATGCCAGAGACCGCAAACCAGGCCGCCATTCAGAATCGATACGACATTGTGTACTTCTTCGACGTGACCGACGGCAACCCGAACGGTGACCCAGACGCCGGCAACCTTCCCCGAGTCGACCCAGAGACCAACCATGGTCTCGTCACGGATGTTTGCCTCAAGCGGAAAATCCGAAACTTCGTGGCGTTGAAGCATGGAGGCAAGCCGCCCTACGAGATCTATGTGCGCGAGCGGGCCATCCTCAACGAGCAGCACGAACGGGCCTACAAGGCGCTGAAGATCGATCCCAATGCAAAGAAGGCGAAGGGCTCGGAGGAGGATGTGTCTCGCAGTCTGGCAGCCTGGATGTGCCAGAATTTTTTTGACATCCGTGCGTTCGGTGCCGTCATGTCTACTCAGGTGAATTGTGGCCAAGTGCGCGGGCCGATCCAGCTTGCAATCGCACGGAGCGTCCACCCGATCTTCACGCAGGAGCACAGCCTTACCCGGTGCGCGGTCACCACGGCGAAGGAATCCGAGGCGCAGGAGGGAGGAAATCGCACGATGGGGAGGAAGTTCTCCTTGCCATATGGCTTGTACCGCACGACCATGTTTGTGAGCCCCTTGCTGGCCGATCCTGAGAGGAATGGCACCGGATTCTCCGATGGTGATTTGGCCCTATTGAAGGAGGCCCTTCAAAACATGTTTGACCATGACCGCTCCGCCGCGCGCGGCGTCATGTCGCCAGTCGCATGCATTGCATTCAAGCACGAGTGCGCTTTGGGGAACGCAAGGGCAGATCAACTCCTTCAACGGGTGACCTGTTCTGCCGTGGAGGACGTCGCAGGGACTGCAAGTGATGGCGCGGGAGGGAATCGCCCACCACGCTCCAAGTGCGACTTCAAGATTGAGGTCAACGAAGTCGACCTGCCGCGAGGTGTCACCATCGAGCGCTGGATCTAGCGATGGCCGGGCGGATGCCCGACCCACTCCCGATCTCTGCCCTGCAGCACCTCATCTTCTGCGAGCGCCAGTGCGCCCTGATCCACATTGAGGGATTATGGGCAGAGAATCGACTGACTGTGGAAGGGAATGTCCTCCATCGGCGCGCCCACGGCGAGGCTCAAGGGCCGCGTGGCGGCGGCCGCACCGAGACTCGAGGCGACACGCTGATTGTCCGAGGCCTGGCCTTGGAGTGCGAGCGTCTGGGCTTGGTAGGAAAGGCGGATGTCGTCGAGTTCCGGGGAGGGCCACTTCCAGTTACAGGCATCGCCCGGGTAGCGGCGGCTCCACCGCTGGGCGGCCGATCGCTCAATCGCCGTGAAGGTTGGGGCAGGCCTTTCCCCGTGGAGTACAAGCGGGGACGCCCCAAAGGGCACGACGCAGACCGTGTGCAGCTTTGCGCTCAGGCACTTTGCCTTGAGGAGATGCTCGGATTGCCCGAAGGCGGAGTCCCGGCGGGTGCGTTGTACTACGGCCGGATTCGACGGCGGGTCGAGGTTGCGTTCGATACTGCTTTGCGTGCTCGCACCTGCGAGGCCGTCGCATGCCTCAGGCAGTTGATCAACGACGGGATCACGCCCCGCGCCAAGCGCGAGAAGAAATGCGACCGGTGCTCCCTGCTCAATCTTTGCCTGCCACATGTCACTGGGCCAGGAGTTTCCGCGGCGCGTTACCTTGAGGCGGGTCTCAACGCAGCGGACAAAGCGTGAAACACCACTTGAATAGCCTGTTCGTGTTTACGCAAGGCGCTTACCTCGCCAAGGAAGGGGACTCCGTGGTGGTGCGGATCGAGAAGGATGTTGCGCTACGGGTGCCGATCCATACCTTGGGCGGAATACTCTGTTTTGGTCGAGTTGGAGTGAGTCCATTCCTGATGGGCCTCTGCGGCGAACGAGGCGTAGCAGTCAGTTTCTGCACACTTCACGGCCGTTTTCTGGCGCGCGTTAGCGGATTTACGCCGGGCAGTGTCCTACTGCGGCGGGAACAGTACCGGTGGGCGGATGATCCGTCGCGCGCTTCTCCGATTGCGCGCTCAATCATTCTTGGGAAAATCTCCAACAGCAGAACAGTCCTTCTGCGCGCGGCCCGGGAAGGGTGCACGCCGGAGACGGCTGACGCCTTGGCGGAAGCGGCGCTCCACCTGAGTCGCTCCATCGACGCAGCAAAGAGCGAGTCAGATGTGGATTCGCTCCGCGGCATTGAGGGTGACGCCGCCAGCACTTACTTCGGGGTCTTCCGCCACCTCATCCGGTCCAGCGACCCTGCATGGTCTTTCGGCGGCCGGACGCGTCGGCCCCCGCTGGATCGCACCAATTCGCTCCTCTCGTTCTTGTATGCCATGCTCTCTCACGATGCACGAGCCGCCTGCGAGGCCTGCGGACTGGATCCTGCTGTGGGATTCCTCCATGTGGATCGACCGGGACGCCCCAGCCTTGCGCTGGACCTCGTGGAGGAGTTTCGAGCCTTCATCAGTGACCGTCTGGCGGTGTCGTTAGTCAATCGTGGCCAAGTCAAGCCGGAGGGTTTTATCGTGACCGAGTCCGGTGCCGTTGAGATGACCGAGGCGACGCGAAGGGCAGTCGTCGCCGCATATCAGCGGCGTAAGCAGGATGTGATTCTGTCACCATACCTAGGGGAAAAGACCACCATCGGACTTCTCATCCACTTGCAGGCCAGACTGTTGTCGCGCCACCTGCGAGGGGACTTGGATGCCTATCCTCCATTCCTCTGGAGATAACTCACAATCGACTTCCAACTGGAGACACTTCATGTATGTGCTCGTCACCTACGACGTTGCGACCGTTACAACCGAGGGGCGTCGCCGACTTACCAGGGTGGCGCGATCGTGCGTAAATCGCGGGCAGCGGGTCCAGAATTCAGTGTTTGAGTGCAAACTTGATCCCGCGCAGTTCGCGGAACTGAAGGCGCTCCTGCTGAGCCTCATAGACCCAGCGACCGATAGCATCCGCTTCTACTTCCTCGGCACCAATTGGCAGCGCCGAGTGGAGCATCACGGTGCCAAGCCAACGATAGACATCGACGGCCCCCTCATCGCCTGAGGCGTTGAGCCTCGCGTCCCCGCGGATCATAAGTATCCATGATTTGCACTGCACTTCCGCGCGTGGACGGAAGTCACTCTCTGGCAAGTGAATACCTTGTGGCGCTGAGCTTGGGTTGCGAACGCAAAGGTGGCTGAGCCTGAGGTTCGCGGAGCGCCACACAGAAGTGTTGTCTGCAGTTAACGTTATGGTTGTAACGGTCGCCCCCCGCGCGGGGGCGTGGATTGAAACTTGTTTCGCCATCCATAGGAACCAACAGACATCGTCGCCCCCCGCGCGGGGGCGTGGATTGAAACGCTTTGCCGTACAACCACGCGTTGCCGGACACCCTGTCGCCCCCCGCGCGGGGGCGTGGATTGAAACGCGACGAGCAAGCGCCACGGCACCTTCGGTTTCGTCGCCCCCCGCGCGGGGGCGTGGATTGAAACGAGTATCCGATCCGCGACGCCGTCGACGACGGAGGT